>NZ_BAABRT010000008.1:0-152804 GCF_039545115.1 Microbulbifer aestuariivivens
ACCCACACCCACACCCACACCCACACCCACACCCACACCCACACCCACACCCACACCCACACCCATACCCACACCCATACCCTTAAAAGAGTATGGTTTGATGGGAATGGGATGCTGTTTAATCTGCAGCCCATTTTTAGTTTGTTTTTAAGCTTTGCCCGTGTCGCCTGAAGTTAAGCCGGCAAGCTCCCAAAAGCTTAGGGCCTGCAAATATACCCGCTGCTCAGTAGCCGTGTGGCTCGCGCTTAGGAGGCCTGGTTTCCGGCAGTGAATAGGGAATCGGTAATTCCTTCTCCTAAGCTGTCTCGCTGGCGCAATCCCTCAGCAAGACAGCACATCTTTGCGGCTCATGATCTTATCCTGCGTCCGTGCGAATTCGTGCCCCGCCAGCTCAACCTAAATCTGTCCGCTTGCTGTCAGGGCGCGTTTTCCGCACATTTCGAGAGCGGAACTATCGCGCATTGGGGGCTGGTGAGTGATCGGGTTGTAAAGGCGGTCCGAGTGTACTCAGGGATTCGCTTATCGCGTTTTGTTGTATTGGGTTATTCAAAATCTGAAGGGTGCAAAGGGATATCGCTAGGGACGCTGGCAATATCAGGAAAATGTAGGGTGGAGCCCGCATTTGCATGGGGTGATGGCATTGCCTGTGCATGGGGGGCGGAACTTGTGCAAGGGCTGGAAAGTGAGTTCACCCGGGAGGCGGCCGCCGAATACCCCGAACGTGCAGCGTGTACGCGGTTATGATGAGTCCGATATGCAGGAAAGAAGGCGTAAACAGGAGCATCCAGTAGATCACGGCTGGTTGCCTTGAGTTTTCACTCTCCTAATGACCCGCGTGGTCAAAATTCAAACAGCCTGGATCTCAAGAGATTGGCGGCAAGCCCTTGGGGTCAGCTCCGGGAGGCTGGCTGCAGGTCTGACTCTGGGGCAGGATCTTAGCCTTACTCTGAGTCTTACTCTGAGCCTCACAACAGTGAAGCTGCCACTGCGGGCTGACACTCTGGGGGTATCTGAAGACATCCGGAAGAGGGGGCGAGCACCTGGGATGCTCTGAGAGGCCCTGTGGGTCCCTCTCAGTCTCTCTCAGCCCGCGCGGGCTTGTACCGCAACAAAGCTGCACATGCCTGAAGCAACCCGGAAAGCCCCGCACTGCGGGGCTTTCGCGTTTGTGTGCGGCGCGTTTAGCCGGCTCTGCCCCGATAGGCCTGGCATTGCGATCGAGCCCCTGCCGGCCTCTGTTTGGCAGCTCTTAGGCTCCATCCCTCTCTCTCCAGCCTTTGTGACCATCTTCAGCCGCTGGGGTGGCTCACCATTCATCTATCAGGTAATGTGACGCTTGAATCCTTGAGATATGACCTGCCTCACAACTGGCGCGAAAAGGATTGAAATACAATCTGCTTACGAAGAATCCCTTTGTAAGAGCTTGTTCCCCTGCAGTGGTATCCATTGAGGCCATAGCTTGCATGCAAGAAGTAGGGTCAGAGGTATAAAAATGTTACGAGTTCTCAAGTTCGCGCTTTTAATGCTGTGGACGTCGTTCGCCTTTGCGCAGTCGGTTAGTCGCGATGAAATCCGGGGCCTGGATGATCAGATTCAGGACGCCAAGGAGGATGTCATCGAGCTGACCGCGGAGCTCGCCCGGCTTGAGGAAAAACTGCTTTTCCCCTCGAATACGCAGGCCGCGTTCTTTGTTTCCATCCCCAAAGCCAGCAACTTTGATCTGGAGTCGGTGGAGCTGAAGCTCAACAACGAGGTTGTTGCGCATCATTTGTACACCTACCGTGAGATCGAGGCCCTGCGCAAGGGTGGCGTACAAAAAATATACGTGGCCAACGTGCAGTCTGGAAGTCACCCGCTGCAGGTCAGCTTCCTCGGTAAGTCAGCAGGCGGCCAGGCGCTTAGCGCCACTGCCAGCCATACCGTAGAAAAGCGGGTGGGTCCCAAGTTTGTCGAGATCACTATTGCGGGAGAGCAGTCAGCCATCAGTTTCAAGGACTGGTAACCATGGCTGCCAGACCCGCCCCCGCCCCGACGCTGCGGAAAAGCACCGCCGGACTCCTCGCAAGGCCTTTAGCGGCACTTATCCTGCCCGCACTGATGCTGGGTTCTGCCGCTGTGGCCAAGGACTCCGGCGCAGAGGCGTTGGAGGATCTTTTTTTTGGTGCCGCCCTGTTTGAAGCGCATCAGGAGCGCTACTTCGATGCCATCGTCAGTCTGGATACCGAGCTGGACCAGTACCGGCAGCTCGATGAGCCGGCGCTCGACCCTTTCACTACCCATTTGGGGCAGGCGCAGTTTTCCGTTGGCGACCTGGAACTCTCGTACAGAATGCACCGGGAGGCTGGCCGGGCCATTGCGGCGGTACTGAAGGGGGATGTGTCGCAAACGGTAAAAAATGAAGCGGCCTACCGTCTCGCCAGAATCCACTACCACAAGCAGCAGCCACGCAATGCCCTGCATGCCCTGGAGATGATCGAGGGCCGGGTCCCTGAGCGGGTGGCCTCGGAAGAGCGCTTCCTGCGTGCGCGGGTATTGATGGAGCTTGGGCGTTTTGAGGAGGCGGTGGCACTGCTGCGGGATCTGAAAGGCGAGTCTCGCCTGCAGGGCTTTGTCGAGTACAACCTGGGTATCGCGCTACTGAAGTCGGGGGATGTCCAGGGTGGTGTGATCGAGCTGACCGCGCTTGGCCGTGAGCGCAGCTCCGACCCCGCGCAGAAGGCGCTGTACGACAAGGCCAACCTGCTGCTCGGTTCCTACCTGATGGATGCCGGAGAGCCAGAGCGGGCGCGGCCCTATTTTGACCGGGTGCACCTAGAGGGCCCGTTCTCCAATCGCGCACTCCTCGGTGCCGGCTGGGCCGAAGCGCAGGCTGGTCGCTATGACCGGGCGCTGGTGCCCTGGAAACTGTTGCAGTCTCGTCAGCCCACCAATGAATCGGTGCAGGAGTCGCTGCTGGCGGTGCCCTATGCGTACAGCAAGCTGGACGTGCACAGTACCGCTGCGGTGAATTACGGCTTTGCCCTGGATAAATTCGGCAGTGAGATCGACACCCTGACGAAGTCCATCGTCAGTGTTCGCGAGGGCAGGTTTCTCGAAGCCTTGCGTCGTAAAGAGGCGGAGCAGGTGAAAAACTGGGTGGTGATGCTGCGGGATATTCCCGGTGCCCCAGAAACCCATTACCTGCTCGACCTGATGGCTTCTAACGATTATCAGGAATTCCTGCGCAATTATCGCGACCTGAATGATCTGCAGGAACGCAATGAAAGCTGGCTGGATAGCCTGAATGCCTACGAGAACCTGATTGCACTGCGCCGCGATTACTATGAGCCCCTGCTGCCGGGGCTTGACCAGAAGTTTCGTGCGCTCGATGCCAGAATCCAGATGCGCATCGAAGAGCGGGACAAGTTTGCGGCCCGCATCGAACAGATGCTGATCACCCGTCGGCCAGAATATCTCGGCCGTGCCAGTGAGCTGCAGATGCTGGCCAGCCTGCGGCAATTGCGCGAGCGCACCCGCAATCAGGTGGTGGGGGAGGAGTCCCTTCGGCGTCTTGAGCGTTTGCAGGGCGTGCTGCGATTCCGGCTCGCCACCGAGTACGATGCGCGCTTGACCGAGGCCTACAAGCGCCTGCAGCAGCTGAATAGTGAGATCGACAAGCTGCAGAAGGGTTACCACTCCTATGTTCGCAGTCGCCAGGCGGCGACGCACAGTTACAGCGGTTACGACGACACTATCCGCAACCTGCGTGCACGCCTTAAGCAGAGCCAGAGCCGGCTTGCGATGCTGATGGCGCGCCAGGGCAAAATGCTGGAAGTCCTTGCCATTGAAGAACTGGAGCGCCGCCGCGCGCAGCTGGAGAATTACCAGATAAAAGCCCGTTTTGCCCTGGCAGACAGCTATGACCGCGCCAATGAGCTGCAGGAGCAGCGGCGGGATCAGCGCAAGGTGGAGTCATTGCAAAGAGCCGCCGAGATGGTGGATGAAGGTGCGGCGAAATCCGTAGAAACGCTTCCCAGGGAGGCTGGCGAAGCGCTGCCACTGGAGAACCCGCCGGAACTGGATGCGCCAGCGGAGAATTCGCCCGCGCAGGAGCGCGTGGAGGCTCGGGAAAGCGCGGCGGCGAAGGAAGATGCGGCGGGCGAGCGGAGTGCGCGAGTTCAGGAGAGCGCGCCAGCCGCGGAGCGTGAATTAGTCGAGCAGAGTACGCCAGCCGAGGAGAGTGAGCCAGCCGAGGAGAGCGCGCCAGCCGGGGAGAGAGAACCGTGAGGCCGGTTGTGATCAGTCCGTTAACCGCCGCCATCCGTGCCACGGCTCAGGGCTCCAGTCGCATTCTGGCATTGGCTGCACTGGGATTGCTGGTGCAGGGGTGTGCGGTTATTGATCGCGACAGCACCATCGGCAGTCTGCAGCGCGTCGAGATTAAAGTCGAAGAAGAATTCATCGACGGCAGCCTGGAAAAGGCGCTGGCCAGTTACCAGCAATATCTGCAGGAAACCCCGGAAAGCGCCCTGACTCCCGAGGCCATGCGGCGTATCGCCGATCTCAAAATCAAGCAGGCACACCGTGCCGAAGCGGGTCTGGCGGGTGGCGCGGTGGCTGCACAGCCGCCGGCGGGCGCCGGCAGTGACCGGCCACTGGAAACCCCAGAGCCGGTTGCCATTGCAAAGGCCCGGCAGGGCGAGTCCGCCCGCCTTGCCGCGCCTGTGAGCGCCGCTGCAGCGGTTACCCCCTCCACTCCGCCTGTTCGCTCTACGCAAAGCGCGGCTGGCGCAGCGGTTGCCGCAGCCGTTATGGCGGAATCCGATGGCGATTTTGAGCGCCGCGCCAGCAGCGCGGTGGAAATAGAAGCGGACACGGCCCCGGTGCAGGCGCCGGGGGATTCCGAGGCCCTGCTTGCGGCCAATGCCCGCGAGGCGATTCAGCTGTATCAGAACCTGCTGGCCAAATATCCCCTTTACGATCGCAACGATCAGGTGATGTATCAGTTGTCCCGCGCTTATGAGGAGACGGGGCAGATGGACGAAGCGGTGTCGGTGCTGCGCCAGATGGTTTCCCGCTATCCCGCTTCCCGTCATCTGGACGAGGCCTTCTTCCGCCTGGGTGAGTATTACTTTACCCGTAAAAAATACCTGGATGCGGAGGAGGCCTACGGCAAGGTGATCGATATGGGGCCGGCCTCCAGTTTCCACGAGCTGGCCCTGTACAAGCGCGGCTGGGCGCTGTTCAAGCAGGATATGTATGAGCTGGCGCTGGATGACTATATCGCCATGCTGGACTTCAAACTGTCCGACGGTTACGACCTGAGCCAGCAGACCAACAAGGTGGAAAAAAAGCACGTGGACGATACCTTCCGCGTGATCAGTCTCAGTTTCTCCTACCTGGGTGGTGCCGAAGCCGTTGTCGACTATTTCACTCGCAAGGGCTCGCGGGGATATGAGTCGCACCTATACCGCCACCTCGGCGAGTACTACCTGGACAAGCGCCGCTATCAGGACGCCGCCAAAGCCTATAACACCTTCGTGGAGCGCAACCCCCTGCATCGTGAGTCTGCGGATTTCTCCATGCGGGTTATCGAAATCTACAAGAAAGGGGGCTTCCCGCGTCTGGTGCTGGACGCGAAAAAGGCATTTGCCACCACCTACGCCCTCAAGGCGGAATACTGGAATGTTTTCGATATCAACGAATACGGGGAGGTGGTGGAATTCCTGCAGGCGAACCTGATCGATCTGGCCAGCCACTATCACGCCGCCTACCAAAACAAGCGCTTCAAGGACAAGAAGCCGGAAAATTATCAGGAGGCGATTCGCTGGTACCGGGCCTGCCTGGAGTCCTTCTCGGATCAACTGCGGGCGCCGGAAATCAATTACCAGTTCGCCGGTCTGATGCTGGAAAACCGGGATTATCTGGGGGCGGGTAAAGAATACGAGCGCACCGCCTACGAATACTCCCAGCACAAAAACTCCAGTGAGGCCGGCTATGCGGCGGTCTATGCCTACCGCGAGCACCTTGGCAGCACACTAAAGGTTGCCACCGCTGCCGAGCGCGCGCCCCTGCAGCGGGAAATTATCCGCTCTTCACTGCGCTTCGCGGAAACCTTCCCGCAGCATGACAAGGCGCCCCAGGTGATGGTGGGAGCGGTTGAGGATCTCTACTTATTGCGGGATTACGAGCAGGCCATCGCCAATGGACGATTGTTGCTGCAGCGTTTCCCGCAGGCGGAGCGTGAGATTCGCCGCTCCGCCTGGATTCTGGTTGCCCACGGCTCCTTCGATACCAGTGCCTATCCACAGGCCGAGCAGGCCTACGGGCAGGCTCTGGCAATCACCCAGCCGGACGCGAAGGATCGCCCGGCACTGGTGGAAAACCTGGCCGCTTCGGTTTACCAGCAGGGTGACCTGGCCCGCAAGGCGGAAAATTATCAGCAGGCGGCCGACCACTTCCTGCGTATACGCGATCTCGCACCGGGAGCCTCGATCCTGGCCACGGCCGAATACGATGCGGCGGCAGCCCTGATTGTGCTGCAAGACTGGACCCGCGCGGCGTCGGTGTTGAATGATTTCCGCCAGCACTTCCCCGAGCACGAACTGATCCGTGAGGTTACCAAAAAGCTTGCGGTTGTTTATCAGGAGAGCGGCGAGCTGCTGCTGGCCGCCGCTGAGTTCGAGCGCATTGAACGCGAATCCGATGACGACGCTGTGCGCCGCGAGGCGCTGATACAGGCGGCGGATCTCTATAAAGCCGGGGAACGCGGCGACAAGGCGCTGCTGGTTTTAGAGCGCTATGTGAAACTGTTCCCGGCCCCGCTCGAGCCGGCGCTGGAGACCCGTCAGCGCATTGCGGATTTGCACAAAGAGGCCGGGGCGCAACCCCAGTACATCGCGCAGCTGGAGCGCATTGTTCGCCTCGAAGGGCGGGGCGGTGCGAGCAGAAGTGACCGCACCCGCTACCTGGCCGGTAATGCGGCGCTGGTGCTGGCGGAACCCAAATTTGAGTCATTTACCTCTGTTGCGCTGGTCGCGCCGATCGAGCGCAATCTCAACCTCAAGCGCCAGCGCATGAAGGCCGCCATCGATGTGTATAGCGGCCTGATCGATTATCAGGTGGCCGATGTCACTGCGGCAGCAACCTTCTACCTGGCCGAGATTTATCTCAACTTCAGCCGTTCGCTAAGGGATTCCGAGCGGCCTGACGATCTCTCGCCGCTGGAGCTGGAGGAGTATGAACTGGCGCTGGAGGAACAGATATACCCGTTTGAGGAGCGGGCCATTTCTGTGCATGAGAAGAATATCGAATTGCTGGCTATGGGAATTTATAACCGCTGGGTAGAGGATAGTATCGGCAAGCTCGCCGGCCTGGTTCCGGCGCGCTACGCCCGGGCTGAAGAGGTAGGGGAATATATGCCCTCCATCGTGCCGCGGGCTGGACGAGTGGGCGCAGGAGCGGAAGAGAAAGCGGGCTCGGAAGCAGAAATGCAGCCGGAAAAGGCCGGGAGCGCGTTCGAGGCGGCCGCAAGTAGTGCGGCTGAAAACAGTTAAGCGCGATAAAATGAACGCGCATGGTGCTTAAAGAAAAATATTTCCAATAAAAATATTTTTAATAAAAAGGTTTTTCATGGCTTCCGTTCCCGGTCCTTTGTTGCGATTGCTCTCGCTCACCCTGATCGCCACACTGATGGCCGCCTGTTCCGGCACACCCAAGCGCGCCGGTGGGCAGCTGCTGGACCCGTCCAGTGTGCGGGTATCCGGCGCGGTGGAGCGCGACTTTGACCGGGCACTGCAGCTGTTACGGGGTGATCGTTACCCGGAGGCGATCGCGTTGCTGGAAGACGTTGTGCAGCGCGAACAGCGCCTGCCGGCACCCTATATCAATCTCGGTATTGCACACTATCGGTCGGGTAACGATGGGCAGGCCGAGGAATCTCTGCGCAAGGCGCTCGCGGTGTTTCCGAATCACCCGGTGGCGGCAAACGAGCTGGCGGTACTACTGCGCCGGCAGGGGCGCTTTGAGGAAGCCCGGGGGCTGTTCGCCAGCGCACAGCGGCAGCATCCGGATTACGCACCGCTGGTGAAAAATTTTGGGATATTGTGTGATCTCTATCTGCAAGACGCACAGTGTGCTCTGGCACAATTCGAGCGTTATTTACAGCTGGACCCGGAAGATAAAGATGTGGAGATCTGGGTGGCGGGATTGAAGCGGAGGGTTCAATGAGCAAATTGTGCAAATCATACCGATACAGGGCGGCCTCTCTGCTGCTCAGCTTCACTGTGCTTGTGTCGCCGCTGGTGGTTCTGGCGCAGG
Source organism: Microbulbifer aestuariivivens (assembly GCF_039545115.1). NCBI lineage: Bacteria > Pseudomonadati > Pseudomonadota > Gammaproteobacteria > Cellvibrionales > Microbulbiferaceae > Microbulbifer > Microbulbifer aestuariivivens. Next base: position 8,299 of record NZ_BAABRT010000008.1, read on the forward strand.
AGAGCGGCAATGGAGAAAAGGAACAGAAAAAAATCGACACCGAGGTCAAGTCCCTCTCCGGAATTTCGATTATCGGCAACAAGGAAGCCCCGAAGTCGCTGTATATCGTTCCCTGGAAAAGTTCCGAGGTTGGCGTGGAGAGCGAGTTGGTCTCCAGCTTGATGGATGACAAGTTGCAGCCGCTGGATAAAGAAGTGTTTTCCCGCGAGCTGGAATTTTACCGCTTAAGTCTTTCTGAAGACTGATTCGTTTCCGTAGTGGGCAAGAAATTTTCTGTGTAAAAGACAAAGCTAAAGACAAAAGAATTTTAATTGACGCGCAGTTACTGCAGTTTTTCTAAGAGGGTTTGTAATGGGTTTCTTTAACAGCGTTATCGCTTTCTTCCAGACTGGCGGTACATTCATGTACCCCATTCTCGTGGTGTTCGCCCTGGGGGGCGCGGTGGCCATCGAGCGTTATATCCGCCTGGTATACGAGCGCAACACCAACCGCGCCATGTGGGATAAGTTGCAGCCAATCCTGAACTCCGGTGACTTCGACCGCGCCCGTAATCTGGTCAAGCAGGACAACTCCGGGGTCAGCAAGCTGCTGGCTATGGGGCTGGCCCGCCAGGGTGCCGTGCGCCGCCGCGAAGATATCGAGATCGCGATGGAAGAGAGCATGATGGAAATTATTCCACAGCTCGAAAAGCGCACACCCTATGTTGCCCTTTTCTCCAACATCTCCACGCTGCTGGGTCTGCTGGGTACCATCATGGGTTTGATTGAGGCATTTACCGCTGTGGCGAACGCCAACCCGGCGGAAAAGGCCGATCTGCTGTCCGCCAGTATCTCGGTGGCCATGAACACCACCGCATTCGGTTTGATGGTGGGGATCCCGCTGCTGATTATTCACGCGCTGCTCACCAGCCTCACCGGCGAAATTGTCGACAGTCTGGAAATGGTTTCTGTGAAGGCGCTGAACATTATTTCCCTGTCCTCCCGCCGTCGCCACGAAGTTGAGGCGGAAGAGCAGCCTGTGCTGGCCGGGGAGGGGGACTTCGATGCGGCAGCAGATGGCGATCCGGAAGCCTTGCCAGCCCAAGGCGCCAGCCTGTCCGCTGAGGAGATCGACGGCGAGCCAGTACCGGAAAAAGCGTGATGAGAAGGCGTCGCCACGCAAAAAGTAAAGAGGCTCCGGAGCTCGACATTACCGCCTTCCTGAACCTGATGGTGGTGCTGGTGCCGTTCCTGCTGGTCTCGGCGGTATTTTCGCGGGTCACCATTTTGGAGCTGAACATGCCCTCCGGCGCCGGAGGCGGTGCACCGGATGAACCCAAGGTGACGGTGGAGGTTGTGGTTCGCAAGGACACGCTGGAAATCAGCGACGGGGAAAAAGTGATTGCGCGTTTCCCCAACCCGCAGCCGGACGAATCACGGCCTGCAGAGGCGGCAGTAACCGCAGCGGCGGATGGTGCAGATGGTGCCAATGGAGAAGTGCCCAGCGACCTGCGTGCCACCGAGAAAGTCTACGACTTGAAGAAGTTGAGACAGTTTCTTCTCGAGGTGAAAGCCAGCTACCCGGACAAGACCGACGCCATGATCCTGATGGAGCCGGATGTGCCCTACGCGCACCTGGTTGGCATTATGGATGCCGTTCGCAGTGCGGAGGTGCGCCCGGAAAATGCCGATCCGGCAGATTTAGAGGCCGTTGAGAAAGTCGTGTTGTTTCCGGATCTTTCCCTGGGAGATGCGCCGTGAAAAGAGAAAGTCGACGCATGAAGCGCATGGCCCGCAGCCGTCGCCGCAAGACGCCGGGCATGAACCTGACCTCGCTGATGGATGTCTTCACCATCCTGGTGTTCTTCCTGCTGACCAATACGTCCAGCAACGAGGCATTGGACCCGCCCAAGGTGATTACGTTGCCGGATTCGGTGGTGGAGACCAAGCCCCGTGAAACGGTGACGCTGATGGTGACCGCTGACGAGATTCTCGTTGAAGCCAAGCCGGTGATCGCCACCAGTGAAGTGGCGAGTAGCGGGGAGAATGTGATCGCGGCGATCAAGGAGGCCATGCAGGCGGAAATGGACAAGGCGATTATGGTCGCGCGCAGCGGTGACCAGGCTGAGTCCGCCGACGGAGCCGCAGATTCCGCTCTGCCGCCCGAGGTCAATATTCTCGCCGACCGCACCATTCCTTTCAGCTTGCTGAAGAAGGTCATGTCGAGCTGCACCGATGCCGGTTATACCAAGGTTTCGCTGGCGGTTATTCAGAAAGCATCCCAGGGTTAGTAGAAGTCTGTGACGAATTTTCAGCAACAACAGCACGCCGTTAAGGATGCGCTGGAGACTGTCCGCCGCCGCATCGCCCTGCTTAAGGAAGAACAGGCGCAGATCGACGCAAAGCTGGCGACTCTGAATGCCGAGCGGGCCAAGTACGACCTGCTCGGCGAAATCTCCACGCGCCTGGAACAACTGGAGGAGTTGCACGGTGGCGAACTCTTCTGGGGCGATGAATATAGCTCCGCGCAGACCGAGCGCACCATCGAGCGGATTCATCGCGCGGTCAGTGCCCGCGAGACCAGTTTCGAACTGCTGCATAACCAGCGCCGCCGGGTGCATGGGCAGATCGAGGTTTGCGAAGATGAGGTGCTCGCTCTGGACGAGCGCGCCGATATGCTGCGCCGCGAGGCGGAAGAGTCCCGCTACGAATTTGAGATTACCCGCGAGCTGGAGCTGAACGACGGGCGCCCGGTGGTTATGCCCTGGCACAAGAGTGGCGAGGATGAGCGTCGTTTCCGTCTGTGCCTGCTGGCTTCGCTGTTCCTGGCGGTGATGCTCGGTTATCTGGTGCCGCTGTGGAAAATACCGGCCCCGGAAACCGAGGTGGTGGAAATCCCTGAGCGGCTGGCGAAGCTGGTGCTGGAAAAGAAAGCTAAGCCCAAGCCGCCGCCGGAGCCGGAACAGAAGCAGCCGGAGCAGAAAAAGGAGGAGAAAAAGTCGCAGCCCAAGGAGCAGGTGGCGCAGAGGGAACCGCCGCCCACCAAGGCGGAGAAACAGGCTGCCCGTAAGAAAGCCGAGCGTTCCGGGGTGCTGGCGTTCAAGGATAACTTCCAGGACCTGATCGAGGACGACCTCGATAACCGTCTCGGCCAGCGCACTCAGCTGAGCACCGCAGGCAAGAAGGAAAATCGCAGTCAGCGCTCACTCATCACCGCTGCGGCCAAAGCGGGCAGTGGCGGTATCAATACGGCGAGCCTGAGCCGCAATGTGGGCGGTACGGGTAGCGAGCTGTCCGGCGTGGCTTTCTCCAGGGTTGAGAGCTCCATCGGCAGCGAGGGAGATTTCGCCGGCGAAGATCGTCCGCTCAGCGAGGGCGTTGGACCGTCCCGAACCGATGAAGAGATCCAGATCGTCTTCGACCGTTACAAGGCCGCGCTTTACCGCATCTACAACCGCGAGCTGCGCAACAACCCGGCTTTGCAGGGGCGTATGGTGCTGAAAATCACCATCGAGCCGGATGGGTCTGTTTCGCTGGCCCAGGTGGACTCCTCCGATATGGATTCTCCCGCCCTTAATAGCAAGATCGTCGCCCGCGTGAAGCGGTTCAACTTTGGACCCAAGGCCGGCGTGCCGACCATCACCATTCTTTATCCCATTGACTTCCTGCCGGCGGGCTAAGCCGCCGGCAGTGGCACCTGAGTCTTGCCAGCACGCGCGCCAATCCAATGTTGTCGCAACATCGGGGGTCATGCTGGCGGGAGTTTTTTTGCCGAAGTGCGCCGGGCTCAGGGTCCGCTCGCTCTATTGAGAAGTTACCTGAAGTTTGCATGAGAACTGCTTGGCAATCTGGAGAAAAATCTCTCTGGTGCGGGGTGTTTATTTGCCGATTGGCGGCTCGATTTTTCTCTTATTGTTAAAATACGCGCCAGCAGAAGTGGCTGCCGGGTTTGCATCGGGTGTGATACTGTGCCAGATGCCGGGGTCTTGAGGTAATAAAGGCGGGTAGCAGGTTGAAGACAATAATAATGAAACCGAAAAAACATGGGGGTTTCCGGAGTGTGCTGGTGCGGCTTGCGCTGAGCTGCCTCGGCGCAATGCTGCCCGTGTTTTTCGCTTCAGCGCAACCTGCCTCTAACTGCCCGGCGCCCAGCCTCAGCATCAGCCACTCATCAGCAGACAGTTACTGTGAATTCTGTGGTGATGGTCAGGTACAGCTGACCATCACCAATGCCACCCCAAATGGCCCCGGTAATAATGCCAGCCAGGCGATCAGCAATATCACCCTGCGGGAGGATCTCGGCCGGATTGCTGAGATATACGAGTACCAAAATAACAGTGCTCAGGTGTCGGGCCTTGGTCGGGTAAACCCGGCAATTTCCGGTGGCGGCGATATCCTGACCTGGAACCTCGGCAATGGCGTCACGCTGGAGCCCAGTGAGTCGGTGACGGTTTCCTTCCGTCTCGACGGCTTGGCGGATGAACAGGAAGAGCTGCTGAGTCTCGCCAACCGAATCCTTACCGCCTCTGCCAGCTACGACTACCAGAACTGTAACAACGGTGTGGTGAGAGAGAATACTCCGGACGCGACTTTCGAGTTGCCGCTGCTAGAGCCAACCCCCTCGCTGCAGATTCGCGGCTGGAACCGCGATGCCAATCAGGGCCGCTGGACCCAGACCATTTACGGCAACGTCAATGACGATGTGGTGTGGCGGGTGCGCGTGCGCAATACCGGTAGAGCCGCCCTGCAGGATGTGCGCTTCGACCAGATGGTGGCCGATCCCAATGTCACCATCAGTCACGCCTGTGCTTTTCAGGGCAGAGCCTTTCGAGTGGCGGATAACGACGGGGTTGACCTCAACAATGAGTGTGTCAGTGCATCCAACACCATGAATGACTGGGAGATGACCTCGCCTTTCAGTAATGGCCGCACCGACAGCAACGGTGCGGAAATCGATGTGGCTGGCGGCCCGTCGAACGAATACATTTTTCTGGTGGGCAAGGTCAACTCCTCCTGCGACAACGGCGGTATCACCACTGATGACTTCCAGTGGGGGTGTGAAGTGGACCGGGATACCGGCGTCGGTGGCGTCACGGCGACATCGGCTGGTGCGTCTCCAGGTGCTGCCAACGCGACAATGAGCACGGTGGCCACTGGCGATCTGGATATCGTGCGCGAGATCACTGGCATCAATATCGCACAGCCCCTCGGCGCCCGTGGCTATGTGACCGTGACCATCACCAACCTCACCGGCGGCTCGGTGAAGGACATCAGCTTCGTCAATGACCTGCCGCCGCAATATGTGGTGGATACCACCTACACACCGGAAATACTGGAGACCACCCGCGGCAATGGCCACAACGCCAATTACGCCGCCTCTTTCGACGGCATGGTGGATACCCTGCAGTGGCGGATCGGCGGCGTCTGGAACCAGTGGCACCCGGACCCGCTGCAGAACAATGCCCCCGAATTCCGCTTGATCAGCAGTGCCCCCCATCCCGATTATGCGGACCAGGAAAATATGCTGCGCCACGGCGACCGCGTGCGTATCCGTTTCCGCATCGTCACGGTTGAACCGGCCTTCTTCGACACGGCGGCGGATCTGGACGTGGAGGTGGAAAACCCCGCTGACGGCACCGACCCCGCGAGCAATTCCCGCCTGGCGGAAGACAACCGCCTCACGCTGGAATCCAGCGACTTCTGTGCGGGCGCCCGGGCCACCCAGGTGGAGACCGATGCGGTAACCCCGCACCCGGAGGATCTGGACCTCACCACCGTTTATCCGCTGTACATTATCCGCGATGACGGCGAGTCGCCGCTGACCATCGATGTCACCAATAACGGCGGTCACGACGCCAGCGACTACACCGTCTACGCCACCTTTGGCGAGGGCATGCAGGTGGTGAGCAACAACCGCGGCTGTTCCCTTGTGGCCGACCGGGCGGATCTGCATCCGCTGTGGAATGACCCCGCTTACCTGCCGGCCACCGCCAGCGTTTACCGTTGCACCCCCGCCGAGTTGGGCACCACCGCCCAGTTGGGCACCATCGCCCCCGGTGCGACCGAGCGCGTTGTCTTCCAGGTGCGGAAAAATCACACCGCCGCCAACGACGACCTGACGTTTCGCGCCGACGTGGTGGGTGAAATCACCCTGAGAGACGGCTCACCGCTCACATTCCCGACCCCTGCGCTGCTGGACGATCCAGCAGGCGGGACCACCCCATCACAGCAGCGTGCCAACAATTACACCCTCGACGCCTTTCGGGCCAAGGCGCTGGGCTTCAACCTGAAGAAAAAGTTGCGCGGCCAGTGCAGCGAGTTGAACGAGGCCGGTTTCGCCAATACCGATGTGCTGATAGGCGAGGAGTGCACCGTCGAGATTCAGGCCGGCGGCTGGTTCGGCTTCCAGACCCCCGGCTACACCCTGATCCAGGTGGAGAATATCTCCTTCCGCGATGAGCTGCCGGATGGTCAGGGCTACCTCGCTGATCGTGCGCTGGGCTGTACCGATGTCACCCTGCCGGATGCGTCCTCGCGCTGTACGGCGATCACCGGCGTCACCCGCGGCGGCGGCATCGGCACAGCGCTCAGCGAGACTGACCCCGAGTGGACGGTCAACGACCCCATTAATGTGCGCGACAACTGGTTTCTGACCGACCTCAGCACCCGCATCCTCAACGACAGCGAGGATGTGGTGGCCGGGCCCAACCGACACGGACAGATCAGCACGGATTTTGGCCGCACTTTCTTTACCGCCATCTTCCAGCTGGAAGACGGCTCCCGCGTGCCGATCGATGTGGACAACTCCGGCGGCGTGCCGGCCAATATCCCCGGCTTTCCGCCGGTTGCGGACTGGCAGGTGGATCTGCGGATCACCGAGCCGAAGCTGGAAATCGTCAAGGAAGTCTGTAATGAGAACCTCTACGGGTGCGCTCTGAGCGCGGCCGAGGGGACCGATGGCTGGAGTGCTCTCAGCGATGAGGGGCACCGGGACCAGACCTACCTGTTCCGCCTGATCGTCAGCAACCGCGCGGCGGACAGCGGTGTTACCCGCGCGCCCGCCTACGATGTGGTGGTCACCGACACCCTGGACGCCTCGGGGCAGATGTGTGTGCGCCCCCTCGACGCCGATGGCCTCGACAATGACGCCGATGGCGCCCTCGATGAGAGTGCCGCCAGTCTGGCAGGCCTGGAAGGCCTGGTGGGCACGGCCGCGGGCCTGAATAACTACGCTGCGGCGGTCCACTGCCGCGAGGGCGGCGTCCCCGCGGTCATCACCCTTTCCTACGAGCATTCGGATGCCCTCAAACGGCTCGACCCGGGGCAGTCGGTGACCGCCGTGTACCGGGTGCAGCCGCATGAGTCGGTGGCGCCGCTGCAGCGCTTTACCAACCGGGTTGAAGTGACCGCCTACGACAGCCTGCCCGGCGTATCCGGCAGCCAGACCACGCCGATCGTCGGCAACGCCTTGAGCCACGACCCCCAGAGCGGCAGCCCCCGCAGCGACTCCCGCGATACCCCGCGCCTCGGCGGCGCCCGCATCCACGAGGAGAAGCCGAGCGACAGCGCGCAGATGCGCATTATCGATGTGGAGACCCTGCCCAAACAGGCGCTGGCGCTCTCCAACGGGGCGGTGCAAAGCGATCCCCTCAATGGCGCCAATCGCGACCAGATGGTGATTGGTGAGGAAATCCGTTACCAGCTGGTTGCCCGGATTCCCGCCGCCAAGCTGCGGGATTTTGTCATCCGCGACGAGCTGCCGGCGGGTATGCGCTGTATCGAGGCGCCGGTTGTCGACCTGAATGCCGCCCCCTACGCGCAGGCCGGCATTATCCCCGCCGGCACCGTGACGCCCACCTGCACCAGCAGCGGCAGTGGCGATTATGTGGAGTGGGACTTTGGCGACCGCGAAGTGACCACGGTGACCGGCAGCCTGTTCGATTTCCCGCTGGAGTTTATCGCCCGGGTCGACAACAGCCCCCAGACCAATAACGGCGATGTGCTGGTCAATGGCGGCAGCGGCAGCCTGGCGCAGCTGCGCTACGTGGACGAGGCCGGCAACACGGTAGTCAAAGACTTCGGCGCCCACGAGGTGGAAATCCTCGAGCCGGATGTGCAGTTGTCCCTGACACTCTCCGAGCCGCAAGTGGATGGCGATGACGTGCTGACGGTCAACGTCACCGCCAGCAACACCGGCACGGCCACCGCCTATGACCTGCGTGTGCTGGACGACCTGCGCGGCACCAAGTTCCGCTATGTGGCGGGCAGTGCGGGCGGCAACGATGGGCCAGATGTGGTCGAGTTCCTCGATGGGGATGCCAATGCGCCCATATTCCGCTGGAATCGTGTGGACCCAGTGAATGATGCGCCGCCCTATGCCATTGCCGCCGGCGGCTCTATCGATTTCAGTTTTCAGGTGCGGGTGGTCGGCGCCGGCGATGCGCAGAGCGTCGAGCCATTGGAAGTCCTGCAGAATACCCTGCAGGCGCGCTGGCAATCCCTGCCGGGAGAGGATATTCATCTGAGCGCCGGCCTGGGGCGGCCCGGTGCCGCCGATGGCATGCGCATCGGCATACTGCCGAACAGCAGTCCCGCCGACCCGGTGAATGATTACGAAACCCGCGCCGTGGCAACCACGCAGGTTGCCCCCGTTGCCTTTGCCAAGCAGGAAAGCGCGGCCAGCCAGGCGGTGGTGTCCACCATCGGTGCCCACAAGACTTTCACCCTGACGGTGGACCTGCCGGAGGGACTGACCCGCGATCTGAGCATCGCCGATAACCTGGCGGCCGGCGGCACCAGCTTTGTGGTGAGCCGGGACAGCAATTACGCCTTTACATGCACAAGCAGCGACCCATCGCTGCGGGTGAATGGGGCTGCATTGGCCGCTGACTGTTCCAACTTCATTGCGCTGCCGCAGGACGGCGACGCCAATGTGGCGACCTGGAATATCGGCACGGTGGAGACCGGCAGTGAGGACGATTTCAGCGCTGACACATTCGAGCCGCAACTGCTGATCACCTATTTCGCCCGCGTCGACAACGCCATCACCGGCACCGCCGCCGGCGATCGGCTGCGCAACAGCGCCGACCTCTCTTACACCAGTGGCGCGGACCTGAACGGCAATACCTCCACCCCAGTATTGACGGACAATACCGCGACGACCACGGCAGTGGAGCCGCAGCTCACCATCTCCAAGGCGGTGACGGATGCCTCTGGTAACCCGGTCACCAGCGCCCAGGGCGGTGACAAGCTGCGCTACACCCTCACCATTACACACAGTGGCGCTTCCAGCGCCGACGCCTTCGACCTGAATATCGTCGATACGCTGCCGCCGGAGCTGCGGCTGGACAGTGGCTTTACCCCCACCGCCAGCATCGATGGTGTGCCGGTGAGCGGTTTCACCGCCGCGCCCGCCGGGGCGCCCTCCGGGCCGCTGGTGTGGGGGCGCGGCAATCTCGGCGACAACAGCCTCGACCTGCCGCTGAGCAGCACCCTGGAAATTACCTATCAGGCAGACCTGCTGTCGGTATTCGGCGGGGATGTAACCAACTCGGCCCGGGTGGACTGGACCTCCCTCGATGATACGGAGCTGGACGATACTCGCTACGAGCGTCACGGCCAGGGCTGCCCGAGTGTCACCCAGCCCAATGATTACTGCAGCGCCCCGGTGACGCTCAGCCTGTCCACGGTGGATACCTCCGCGCTGGTGAAAACCATTGTCGAGGACAGCTACCTGCCCGCGGATGATGCCACCCTGCGCATCGGCGATACGGTCACCTTCGCGCTGGCGCTGGAACTGCAGCCCGGCACAACCAGGGCGGTGACGGTTACCGACGTGCTGCCCACCGGCTTTACCCTGCAGTCATTCACCGTAGACGGCGGGGCAGGGGACTACGCCTTTAGCGCCCTCAGCGAGCCCGCAGCCGGCGATAGCGGCACCCTGGTGTGGGATTTCGGCGACGTTACCCGCCAGCTCGGCAGCAGCAACCCCCTGCGGATCGTGTATGTGGCGCGGGCGACGGAAGGCGCGGGCATTCCGCACAGCGCTTCCGTCGATCTGACCAATACCGCCAGGCTCGCCTATACGGATGCCGCCGGCAACCCGCCCTCAGACCCGGCGGTGCTGGCGCGCCTCACAAGCAGCCAGCGGGTGACGGTGGTGCAGCCCCTGTTCGATGGCCTCGTGAAGACAGATATCAGCGGCCGCACCAGCCCCTATACGCCCGTGGACCTGGCCGGCGAGATCATGAACTTCCGCCTGCAAGCGACCAACTCCGGCGATGCGCCCGCCTACGGTGTGGTGATTACGGACGACCTGCCCGCTGAGCTGAATGAAGGCACTATCAGCAATATCGAGGTCAGCGTCGGCGGCACTCTTCTGGCTGCCGGGGAATACACCTACACGCCACCGGCGCTGCGCGGCGGCCAGATGGTGTTCGCGTTAAGCGAGGCGGTAGACCCTTCAGAAGAAGTGTCCATCGCATACGACATCGGCTTTTATACCGACATCGACGGCGGCCAGAATTGGCAAAACACCTTTGCCATCGACGAATACTGGTCGCAGCCGCCGGCGGATGCCCAGCGCTATGGCCCCACGGTTGTGCCGGCGCCTTATCTGATGTCGACGCTACCCACCACTGTCGACCCGCTGCAGAAGCTGCTCCTGCAGCCGGTGTCTGGTACTGCCGTGGTGGGGGAGGAAGTGGTTTACCAGCTGCGGGTGCCCAGCAGCGAAACCGCGGTGGCGATTTACGATCTGGTGATCACCGATACGCTGGACCCGTCCCTGCAAGTCACCGGCATCCGCGAACTCAATGGCCTGGCGCTTGCCGACAACAGCAGCGGCAACGCCGTCAGTCTGTCTCTCGACAGGTTGCCGGCGGGCGGCCAGGCGCTGATCGAGATTCGCGCCCGTGTCGCCAATAACGCCACCGCACAGGCCGGGCACAGCTTCGCGAACAGCGCCAGCTATACCTACGCGGCCACGGATAATGGCCCCGCAGTGGATGGCGGTAGCGGCACGGCCGCGGCGCTGACCATTGCCGAGCCCGCAGTGGCGCTCACCAAGACCATCGATAACCAGACCAGCCCCGGCGACGATCCCGATGCCGGCGATACCCTGCGCCTGACGCTGCAGCTGAGCGAGGCCGGCGCGGCCAACAGTGCCGATGCCCTCGACCTGCTGGTACGTGAAGAGCTGTCACTGGGGCTCGCATTTGTGCCCGGCAGCGCGACCTTTGCCGGCAGCCCGCTGGCCGACCCGGTGCAGAGCGGCGATGGTATTGCCGCCGGCCAGACCCTGAGGTGGGACCGGAGCAACAGCGACCTGGATATCCCCCGGGGCACCAGCGCGCAGCTGAGCTATGACGTGCGGGTATTGGATACCGTGTTGGCGGCCGCCAGCCTGGGGGCCAACAGCCGGGTGCAGTGGACCAGCCTCAATGACGACAACAGCGCAGCCCTTGAGCGCAGCGGCAGCGAAAGCCCGCCACTCAATGACTACTTCGTGGTCGGCGCCACACCACCGCTGGCGGTGGCCAATGACGCCAACCTGAATAAAAACCGCCTCACCGACAGCTTTAACAGCGCCGACAACCAGCTCCGCGTGGGCGACCTGGTGGAGTACGAGCTGCGCGTCGCGCTGCCGGAGGGCCGCCATCCCAGCGCGGTGCTGACCGATACCCTGCCCCAGGGCATGGTGTTTGAGCGTACGCTGTCCGTGAACGGCGACACCAGTGCGCCTTTTGCCGCCGTGGCCCCCTTCAGCCACGGGGATATCGCCGAGCCGGTCGCGTCCGGCGACCCGCAGGCGGGAGCCACAACCATTGCCTGGGCGGTCGCCGACCTGGTCAACCCCGGTGATAACGTCCTCAGCGCTAACACTGCAGCCAACGACGAGTTTGTTATCCGCTATCTGGCGCGGGTTCTGAATCGGGACGCGCACCCCTGGCCGGCCAACAGTATCCCGCTGGAGAACAGTGCCAAATTCACCCGCGAGACCGCCAGCGGAATCGAGAGCCTGAGCGGCCTTGCGTCTGTGGAGCTGCTGCAGCCGAATCTGGCGGTGGCCATCGCCGCCACCACCTCCAACCCCGCCGGCGGCTCCCAGCTCACGCCCGGCGACACGGTGGATTTCACCGCGACCATCAGCAACAGCGGCTCGGCACCGGCCTACGATCTGGTATTCCGCGATCTTATTCCCGCCGGCCTGCGCCAGGGCGGGGTCAGTGTGCAGGCCACCAGCGTGAACGGCGCCGCTGTTGCCAACCTGGCGCCCGCCTATGACCCGGCGAGCGGCGAGGTCATCTGGAACTTTGGCGCCGGTAGCGCCTATGCCATCGAGCCGGGCCAGGCTCTGGTGATGACCTATCGTGTGCTGGCGGATGCCAGCATCGGCGCCGGCATGGCACTGCAAAACGCCGCCTTCGCCGAGGTCTATTACTCCCTGGATGACGATGCCCTGCCAACGCTGGCTGGCGGCTCGGTGAGTGCGGATATGCGCGAGGATTACGGCCCCACCGCGCCGGTGGGGGTGCAGTTCAGCACCCCGAGCGCGGCCGATCTGCGCATAGAAAATACCCGGCCCACGGCATCGATTGGCGAGCCCTTCGCCTACCGGGTGACGATTCCGGGCACAGCCCAGGTCGGGGGGCAGAGCGCGGCGCTGAATGACGTGCAGCTGCTGCTGAATCTGGACAGCTCCGCCGCGGAGCTGGTTTTTGTCGAAGCGGTGAAGGTTGCCGGCAGCGCGGCGTTTACGCCGGTAAATAGCGGTTCCGCGACCAATCTGGTGATTGAAGACAGCGCCGGCGGTATCGATGTGCCCGCCGGTGAGCAGGTCGTTATCGATGTGATGGTGCGCCTGCGGGATGCCAATCCGCCCAATGTAGATGGCCTGGCGTTCAACAACAGCGCCAGCTACCGCTATGGCTTTATCAATGACGACGCCGCTTCCGGGCAGGGCGCTGGGGGCGGCAATACCACCGCGGACATGACCGTGGTGGAACCGACCCAGCTGACCCTGAGCAAGTCCGGCCCCGCCCGTGTGCAGGCGGGCCTGCCGGGCACCTTTGTGCTCGACGCGCACAATACCGGCAGCGGCCCGGCCTGGGATATCACCCTCACCGACAGGCTGCCGGACACCGCCGAGGGCGGTATGTGTGAGACAGCGCCGGACAACTTCAGCGCGCAGATTGTCGATGGTGGTGGCAACCCGCAGGCGACTCTCAATGCCGGCAGTGACTTCAGCGTCGCCTATGACGCCGCCAGCTGCACACTGACGTTTACCTCCACGGGTGCGGCCGCCATGCTGCCGGCGGATCACCACCTGCAAATTAATTATGACGCCACCCTGGATGCCGATACCCGCAATGACGCGGCGCTGACCAATATCGCCGGCATTGAGCGCTGGCACAGCTGGGACAGCGGCGCTGCCGATGCGCGCGCATACAACCGGCCCGCGCCCACCGACGGCACGCCCGCGGTGCTCGATCACGAGGCTGCCTTCGAGACCCTGGCCGCGGTGGCAAGCGTCAGCTTCCACAAAGAGGTCGCCAATATCACTACCGGGGCCAGTCCCGCCAGTCCCGGCGATGTGCTGCAGTACACCCTGACGCTGACCAACCTCAGCGACCTCAATGTCAGCGGCATTGGTATCACCGATGAACTGGGGCGCCTGAACAGCGCGCCGGTTTACCAGTCCGGCACCCTGCAGCTGATCAGCCTGCCCGCCGGCGCCGATGCGACAGCGACAGATGCGGCCGGCGGCGCCCATGGCAGCGGCCTGTTGAATGTGCAGGACATTCAGCTGGCCCCTCAGGGCTCCAGTGGCGACACGGTGCAGGTGGTCTATCAGGTAACCCTGGCGCCGGTGATCGACAGCGGCTACGCGGTACTGAATCAGGCCGAGGCGCAGCTGCCGGGCCAGCAACCGCTATTGAGTGACGACCCGACGATCAACGGCACTGACGATCCCGATGTGCCCGGCGATGAAGACCCCACGCAGGTATTGATCACCTCGGCGCCGCTGCTGTCGATGGAAAAAGTCTCGCAGGATCTCAGCGGTGCCCCCGACCTGCTGCTGGCCGGCGACACCCTGCGCTACACGCTGCGGGTGCAAAACAGCGGCAATGAAAACACCGCCGAAGCCGTGCTGCGCGACCAGATACCGGCCAACACCAGCTACGTTGCCGGCTCCACAACCTTGAATGGGCAAGCAGTTGCCGACGCGAACGGCACCAGCCCGCTGTCCAGCGGCCTCGCCATCAGCTCCCCGGGCGCAGGCAGCGGTGTGCTGCTGGCAGATCCCACCGCCTCCGCGGGTAACGGCGAGGCGGTCATCACCTTCGAGGTGACGGTGAATGCCGTCAGCGACGGCACCCTGATCTCCAACCAGGGCTTCCTCAATGGCGCCGGCGCCGGCAGCGGCGCCTTTGCGGAAACCCCCTCCGACGACCCGGCCACTGACACCGTCAACGACCCGACCATGGATATCGTCGGCGATATGCCGCTGCTGCTGGCGCGCAAGAGCGTTGCCATCGAGGTGGATAACCTGAGCGCGGGCATCGTCGATCCGGGCGACACCCTGCGTTACACCATCGTGGTGGAAAACCTCGGTGCGGTGGATGCGACGGAAGTGGAACTGACCGACCTGATCCCGGCCAACACCAGCTACGTGGCCGGCTCCACCACCCTCAACAATTTCCCACTCAGCGACAGTGCCGGAGGAAGCCCGCTCGCCAGCGGCCTGCCGATCAGCTCCGAAGACCTGACCCCGCCGCTACCGGGCGCCCTGCAGGGTGTGATCAGCCCCGGCCGCAGTGCCACCGTGGAGTTTGCGGTGACGGTGGATGCGGGCACACCGAGCGGCACCGTGATCAGCAACCAGGGTTCCATTGCCAGCACCGAACTGCTGCCGCTGCTGACCGACGCCGACGACAATCCCGCCAACGGCGCCCAGCCCACCGATGTGGTGGTGGGGGATGTCCAGCAGCTCGCCATCACCAAAGCGGTGGCGGTGGTGGGCGGCGGTGCCGCAGAGCCGGGGGCGATCCTCGAATACCTGATTACCGTCACCAATATCGGTGCCGTGCCCGCCAGTGACGTGGTCATCACCGACGACCTGCTGCTCGCCGGCGACGGCGTCCTCAGCTATATCAGCGACTCGGCCAGGCTCGACGGCCTGAGCGCCGGCGTGGCGGTGAGCGGCTCCGTGATCTCCGCCAACTACGCCGCCGCCTACGGCGACCTGCAACCCCAGGACGCCGCCACCCTGCGCTTCCAGGCGCGGCTGGGCGCCGAGCTGGCGATTGGCACCCCGGTGCTGAACACCGCCATGGTGGAATGGAACACCCCGCCCGCCAGCGCGCAGGCCAGCGTCGCCATCGATGTGGGCGGCACCCCGGGAATCGCCAACCTGGCCGGCTACCTCTGGCAGGATGCGAACTTCAACAGCGCCGCAGACAGCGATGAACCGCTGCTGCAGAACTGGACCGTAGAGCTCTACTTCAACGGCAACCTGATCGACACCACCCAGAGTGATGACAACGGCTACTTCCAGTTCGCCGGCCTGCTCACCAATCTCAGCCAAACCAGTGGCGGTCCCAGCTACGAGCTGAGATATGTGGCCCCGGGCGCGGGGGCGAACACCGCCGCCCTGGGCAGGGCGGATTCCGACTTTACCAACGGCCCGCAGCGGATCAGCGATATCTACCTGGGTTCCGGCATGAACCCGCAAAACCTCAACCTGCCGCTGACCCCCAACGGCGTCGTCTATGACTCGGTATTGCGGGCGCCGGTGTCCGGGGCAACCGTCACCATGCTGCGGGCCTCCAGCGGCGTGGCGCTGCCGGACAGCTGCTTCGACGATCCGAAGCAGCAGGGGCAGGTCACCCAGGCCAGCGGCTTCTACAAGTTCGATCTGAATTTCACCAGCGGCGGCTGTCCCGCCGGCAGCGATTACCTGCTGCAGGTGACGCTGCCAGCGGATGACTACGTTGCCGGCGAGTCGGCCATTATCCCGCCGCAGACCCATGCCGACACAGCCGGCTTTGATGTGGCGGCCTGCCTTGGCAGTGGCGCCGACGCGGTGCCGGCCACCGCCGAGCACTGCGAGGCCCAGGCATCGCCGGCGGCACCCTCGATCGATATCGCCGCGCGCAGCCCCGCCACCGACTACTACCTGCGCCTGCGCCTGGATGACAACCGCCTGCCGGGCGAAAGCCAGCTGTTCAACAACCATATCGCCGTGGACCCGCAGCTGGACGGCGCCCTGTCGATCACCAAAACCGCGGCGATGCTGAATGTCACCCGCGCCCAGCTGGTGCCCTACACCATCACCTTCAGCAACACCTTGTCGGCACCGCTGACGGACCTGCAGCTGGTGGACTTCTTCCCCGCCGGCTTCAAATACGTGGCTGGCTCGGCCCGCGTCGATGGCGTGGCGATGGAGCCCGAGGTCGACGGCCTGCAGCTGCGCTGGTCCGGATTGCGCGTCGATCCTGAGCAGACCCGCAGCGTGAAACTGCTGCTGGTGGTGGGCTCCGGTGTGGGCGAGGGCGAGTACGTCAACCGCGCGCAGCTGTTCAACAGCCTGTCGGGGCAGGTGGTTTCCGGGCAGGCCTTAGCCACCGTGCGTGTCATCCCCGACCCCACCTTCGACTGCACCGATGTGATCGGCAAGGTCTACGACGATAAGAATATGAATGGCTACCCGGATGCCGGTGAAGGCGGCGTGCCGGGCGCGCGGGTGGTGACGGCGACGGGCCTCAACGCCACCACCGACGCCCATGGCCGTTTCCATATCACCTGTGCGCTGGTGCCGAATCAGGATCGCGGCTCCAATTTCGTACTGAAACTGGACGACCGCAGCCTGCCCAGCGGCTATCGCCTTACCAGCGAAAACCCGCGGGTAGTGCGCGCCACCCGCGGCAAGATGATCAAAGTGAACTTCGGTTCCAGCCTGCACCGCGTGGTGCGCCTGGATATGGCCGAAGGCGTGTTCGAACCGCAAAGCACCGCCATGCGGCCGCAGTGGAACTCGCGCACGGAGCTGTTGCTGCAAAAACTGCAGGAAGCACCCTCGGTGCTGCGGCTGTCCTACCTGGCGGAAATCGAAGATCCCGAGCTGGTGGAACGCCGGCTGCAGGCCATGAAGGCGCGGATCGCGCAACAGTGGCTGCGCGATTACGGCGACTATGAACTGAAGATCGAGACCGAAGTGTTCTGGCGGCGCGGCGCGCCACCGGAGCGGGGGGTGTGGAAGTGATGTTAATGACTCGGAGAGCGCGCCACAGCGCCAGCGCGGGACCCGCTTTGCGCCCCTGTGCCCAGTTCAGCACCCCGTGCAGCAACCAGTTAGGGACTCGGCTCAAAACGCAGCTCAAAACGCAGCTTAATGCCCAGCTTCAAATCCTCTGCGTGGCGATCGGGTTGCTGGCCTTTTGCGCACCAGTATCGGCGGTCGCACAGGGTTCGGCGGCTGCACAGGAGCAGGAATCGCAGACCGGCGCCACCAGCTGGTGGCAAGCCGGCAAGGAACTGTTGAGTGGTGTTGGCAATGGTGTCTGGACGGCGGTGTGGGGCGAAGCGCCCGAAGCTGCTGCGCCTGTGGACGCCCCGCCGCCGCAGTACGCGGAACAGCCCCTCGGCAGCAACACCGAATCCATGCTGCTCGGCCAGCCGCGCAATCAATGGCTGCAGGACGCCACCCTGTTTGCCGAGGGCGCGCCGCCGGTGGTGGAGGAAAATTTCATCGACCCGCTGCCCTTCGTCGCGGTCGATGACCAGATTGACGAGTCGTGGGTTGAGCTGCTGCGGGAAAAATTGGCGCAGCTTGCCGACAAGCACAACCTGCAGCTGACCTTTATCGGCCATACCGATGCGGCAGCGATGACGCCGGAGCTGTTGCAGGAGTACTTCGACAAGCAGGCGTTTACCGAGGCCCGCGCCCGCTATGTGGCCGGGTTTTTCCGCCAGGCGCTGGACCTGCCGGAAGCGGCGGTCGCTTTCGAGGGGCGCGGCGATAAAGAACCGCTGGTGGAGAATATCACCGGCCAGGGCCGCGCCATGAATCGCCGTGTGCAGGTGCGGGTCAGTTACGAAGAGCTGGACCGCGAGGCGCAGGCGGAGTTGGCCCGCGCCCAGGCGCGGCAGTTGAACCGGGTGAAAGTGTGCCGGCAGGAAACCGTCTGCCGCCTGCGTTATGTCGCCGGTACTGAAGCGCGCGCCCGGCTGAAAAACCTGGTGACACCGCTGCGCTGGCAGCCCGGCCAGCAGGACCTGCCGCAGGCGTTTATTCGCCGCATCCGCGAAGTGCGCGCGCAGCTTGCGGACAAGCGCAACCTGGTGGTGCACTTTGTCGGTCACACCGACAGCCTGCCGCTGGCGCAGGATTCTGCGGCGCGCTACAGCGATCATATGCAGCAGTCCCTGGGCGAGGCCCGGCGCGTGGCGCTGGCAGTGCGCGACAGCCTCGGCCTGCCGGAGTCCATGGTGACCTACAGCGGCAAGGGCAGCTCGGCGCCGATGGTGGCCAATGACACCGCCAAGGGGCGCGCCCTGAACCGTCGCGTGGAAGTGGAGTTCTGGTACGACGATCCCCTCGAAACCACACACGATGGCGTGCAGGCCTGCCCCGAGGCCGCCGGCGCGGAGACGATCACCGTGGTGCACGAGTCCCCCATGGGTGCCCTGGCCCCGATCCGCTTTGCAGAGGGCGACCCGGTGATCGCACCGTCCGAGCTTGCCCGTATGCGCAGCATCATGGATGAGGTGGCGGGCAAGGCCAACGTGCGCCTGGCCTTTATCGGTTACAGCGAAAACACGCGCATGGAGCGCCGTGAGGCCATGGTTTACGGCGATGACGTGGGGCTTTCCCGCGCGCGCGCGCGCCGCGCCATGCAGCAGGTGCGGCAGGCGCTGGACTTGAGCGAGGAGCAGGTGGAATTCGAGGGGCGCGGCTTTGTCCACTCGGACGATGTGGTGGCGAGCGGGTTTGTCCAGCTGGATGGCGCCCGTGTCGAAGTGCAGGTGCTCTACGACGAACTGGCCGTGTTGACCGAGCGGGATCGGCTGGAAATCGAGCGCATCGACCGCGAGGCCCTGGCCAACAACCCCTATGCGCTGAACCTGATGCGCATCACCGTGGATGGCAGCCCGGAATACGATCCCTACAGGAACTCCGCCGACCTGCAGCGCTGTACCGACGTGGCGCTGGAGCAGGCCAATATCCAGTTCCGCTTTGATAATAAAACCATGGCGCCGCGCCTCAATGTCAGTGCCTGGCCCACCACATTGCGCTATCAGGACGACCCGCAAACGGAAGTCGATGACAGCCGGGTGCGCTTTCGCAGCTACGCCAATTACCCGGGTTTTATCCAGCGCGCAGAAGTGCGCCTGTTTGAGGAAAACCAGTCCCTGCGCGATACCCCCGTGGCGGTGGTGCCGCTGGATGAAAACGGCAGCGGCAGCTGGAGTGCGGATTTTGAGGATTTCCAGGCGCCTTTGAAAAAACTGCAGTACCTGCTGCGGGTGTATGACGCCAGCGGCCGCTACGATGAGACCCGCCCGCAGACACTGTGGCTGGTGGACCGTCTCGATGCGCCGGTGGACGAGGCGGTGGCGGAGCGGGAACTGCTGGTGGGTTATGGTGAAAACCGCCTCGCCAGCCAGAATATTCCCCTCGACGGCAATACCGTGCGCGTCAACGGCGCGCAGATTCCCGCGGATCACAGCGTGTGGCTCGCCGGCCAGCCGGTGCCTGTGAGTGCAAGCGGGGAGTTTATCGCCGAGCAGATATTCAGCCGCGGCCTGCACACCGTCGAGGTGGCGGTGCTGGATGCGGAGGGCAATGGCGAGCTGTTCCTGCGCGACCTGCGCTTTGCCAGTGATGAATGGTTTACCGTCGGTATTGCCGATCTCACCATCGGTGTGAACGACACCAACGGCCCCGCCGCCCTGGTCACCGGTGATGACAGCCACTACGACAACGCCATCAGTTACGACGGTCGCCTCGCCTTCTATACCAGTGGTGGTTTCGGCGAGGGCTGGCGGCTGGCCGCCAGCGCGGATACCCAGGAGGGCCCGGTGGATGAGCTGTTCTCCAACTTCCTGGAGAAAACACCGGATGCGCTGTTCCGCCGTCTCGACAGTGACCTCTACTACCCCACGTTTGGCGACGATTCCACGGTGGTGGAGGATGCGCCCACCTCCGGCAAGTTCTACGTCAAACTGTCCCGCTACGACGATTACGGCCTGTGGGGCAACTTCAAGGCCAGCTACACCGATAACGAGCTGGCGCATATCGACCGCGCCCTCTACGGCGCCAGCGGCCACTATGAAGCCGACACGCTAACGAGCTTCGGCGAAAAGCGCTTTGCCATTGATGGCTTCGCTGCCGAGCCGGGCACTATCGCCGGCCGCGACGAGTTCCGCGGCACCGGCGGCTCCCTGTATTTCATGCGCCATCAGGATATTCTCGCCGGCTCCGAGCGGCTGCGGGTGGAGGTGCGGGATAAGGACTCGGGCCTGGTGCTCGGGGTGAAGAACCTGACCCCGGTGATCGACTACGACGTGGACTACATCCAGGGGCGCATTCTGCTGAACCGGCCGCTGTCCGCCATCGCCAATGACAACCTGCTGGTGCAGGATGGTGCCTACAACGGCAATCCACAGTTCCTGGTGGCGCGCTATGAGTACACCCCGGGCTTCGAGGATATGGATACCCTGGCGCTCGGCGGGCGGGTCCACTACTGGTTTGGTGATCACATCAAGCTGGGTGCGAGCGCAACACAGCAGGACGAAGAGGGCAACGAGAGCGCGCTGCAGGGCCTCGACCTGACGTGGCGCAAAAGCGCCGGCAGCTGGCTGAAGCTGGAATCGGCCACCAGCGAGGGCGGCAACCTCGACAGCCTCTCGTCTTTGGATGGCGGCTTCAGTTTTAATTCCGAGCAGCCGATCGACCCCCAGGCCAGTGCCGGCGCGTCGCGAGTGGAAGCCAGCGTGCAGTTCGGCGACTTTTTCGAGGGCGTCCGCGGCTCGGCTACCTTCTACCATCAAACCCGCGAAGCCGGCTTCTCCGCACCCGGGCAGCTGGTCACCGGCGATACCACCCAGACTGGTGCCAGCGTGACGGTGCCGGTCAATAACCGCACCGAGATCAGCCTCAAGACCGACAGCAAAGAGCAACAGCAGGGCCTGCAAACCTCCGCGCTGGATATGGCGGTGGCCTATCAGCTGGATGATCTCTGGCGCATCAACAGCGGTCTGCGCATGGATAGCCGTGCAGATCGCTCAGTGGTCGTGCCCGCGACTCAGACCCAGGGCGAGCGCACCGATCTGGCGCTGGAGGCGGTCTATGACTCCGGCGCCGACTGGCGGGCGTTCGGTTTTCTGCAGCGCACCCTGCAGGTGGACGGCAACCGCGACGACAACAACCGCATCGGCTTTGGTGGCGCCTATCGCGTGAGCGAGCGCCTGACCCTGGACAGTGAACTGTCCGGCGGAGATATCGGCACCGCGGCGCGAGTGGGTACTGACTACCTGATCTCGGACCGTACCAATATCTACTTAAATTACACCCTCGACAACGAGCGCACCGACACCGGTGTGCGCGCGCGCAAGGGCAACCTGGCCAGCGGTTTCCGCAGCCGTTATTCCGACAGCCTGAGCATTTATGGCGAGGAGCGCTACAGCCACGGCGATGTTGCCACCGGCCTCACGCACGCCCTGGGCATGGACCTGGCGCCGAGCGAAAGCTGGAATTACGGCACTTCCGTCGAGGCCGGCACCTTGGAGGATCCGCGCACCGGCGCCAAGACCGAGCGCAGCGCCATCGGCCTCAGCATGGGTTTCAGCGACGGCGATCTCCGTCTCGCCTCCGCCATTGAGTACCGCAGCGACACCGTGGAAAACCCGCAGCAGGGCCAGGACAGCGTACTGGAGAACGAGCGCAAGACCTGGCTGCTGAAAAACACCTTCAGTTACCACCTCAACCCCGACTGGCGCCTGGTGGGCAAGCTCAACTATTCCGACAGTGAGAGCTCCCAGGGACAGTTCTACGACGGCAAGTTTACCGAATCGGTACTGGGCTATGCCTATCGGCCGGTGGACAACGATCGCTGGAACACGCTGCTCAAATACACGTATTTCTACAACGTGCCGACCCAGGGGCAGGTGACGGTGGAAAATACGGCGGCGGAGTTTATCCAGAAGAGCCATATCTTCTCGGTGGACAGCAGTTACGACATCAGCCGCCGCTGGACCCTGGGCGCCAAGTACGCCTACCGTCTCGGTCAGCTGAGCCAGGATCGACAGGACCCGCAATTTTTCGACAGCCGCGCCAACCTGTACGTGCTGCGCGCCGACTGGCACATCGTGAATCAGTGGGACTTGCTGATCGAGGGGCGCATGCTGGACCTGCCCGATGCCCAGGACCAGCGCAGTGGCGCACTGCTGGGTCTCTACCGCCAGCTGGGCCGGCACCTGAAAGTGGGCGTGGGGTATAACTTCACCGATTTCTCCGATGACCTGACCCAGCTGAATTACGACAGCCAGGGCGTGTTCCTGAACGTGATCGGCAAGCTGTAGCGGCCGCTGTGGGCGTGCGGGCTCGCTGGGTTGCGGCCACCCGCGGCTGACGCCTGAGCCCGGTTTCCGGTTCCAGCCGGGCTAGTCGGGCGGTGATCTATTGGGCAGTGATCTATAAATTGGGCGGTGATCTGTGAGAAGGTGCGAGAAGAAAAGAGGCGCAGGAAAAAGCCGTGAAAAGAAACGCGAGCGCAGTGTTAATGGTGGTGGAAACAGCCAGTCAGAAAAAAGTGTAATGTTGTCTGGACTTGGCGCCATTGCGTCACTAGAATGCGCAGCCTCTTCGGTGCTCAGACATGCAGCGCCAACCAGCGAAGCTTGACCAGGGCTCGTTGGCAGAGTTGATGCGGGGTGGAGCAGCCTGGTAGCTCGTCGGGCTCATAACCCGAAGGTCGTCGGTTCAAATCCGGCCCCCGCTACCAAATTCAAGACCTGTGTTCTCGCAGGCGGGGTCCGACAAATCGGGCTCGCTATTCCCCGGTTCGGCGCAGCCGCTCGAAGGCATCGTTTCTGCTCCAGCTGTCGCTGCCAGATTCAAGGCCTGTGTTCTCGCAGGCGGGGCCCGACAAGTCGGGCTCGCTATTCCCCGGTTAGGTGCAGCCGCTCGAAGTCATCGTTTCTACTCCAGCTGTCGCTGCCAAATTCAGGGTCTGTGTGCTCGCAGGCGGGGGCCGACAAGTCGGGCTCGCTATTCCCCGGTTCGGCGCAGCCGCTCGAAGTCATCGTTTCTACTCCAGCTGTCGCTGCCAAATTCAGGGCCTGTGTGCTCGCAGGCGGGGGCCGACAAGTCGGGCTCGCTATTCCCAGGTTCGGCGCAGCCGCTCGAAGGCATCGTTTCTGCTCCGGCTGTCGCTGCCAAATTCAGGGCTGCGTCCTCGCAGGCGGGGCCCGGCAAGTCGGGCTCGCTATTCCCCGGTTCGGCGCAGCCGCTCGAAGTCATCGTTTCTACTCCAGCTGTCGCTGCCAAATTCAGGGTCTGTGTGCTCGCAGGCGGGGGCCGGCAGCTCGGGCTCGCTATTCCCCGGTTCGGCGCAGCCGCTCGAAGTCATCGTTTCAGCTCCAGCTGTCGCTACCAGATTCAAAACCTGTGTTCTCGCAGGCGGGGCCCGGCAAGTCGGGCTCGCTATTCCCCGGTTCGGCGCAGCCGCTCGAAGTCATCGTTTCTACTCCAGCTGTCGCTACCAAATTCAAGACCTGCGTCCTCGCAGGCGGGGCCCGATAGCTCGGGCTCGCTATTCCCCGGTTCGGCGCAGCCGCTCGAAGGCATCGTTTCTGCTCCAGCTGTCGCTGCCAGATTCAAGGCCTGTGTTCTCGCAGGCGGGGCCCGACAAGTCGGGCTCGCTATTCCCCGGTTCGGCGCAGCCGCTCGAAGTCATCGTTTCTGCTCCGGTTTTCCCTGCAAAATTCAAGGCCTGTGTCCTCGCGGCGGGGCCGACAGCTCGGGCTCGCTGTTGCCGGATTCGGGGTGTGGGATGCGCGAGGCAGGCCGGTTGTGATGTTTGTTTCTATAATAGGGGACGGCTTGCAGGGGCTGTGTGTAATGAGATGCCAAACATGGCTTGACTCAGGCAGGGCGGCCCCCTAGAATGCGCAGCCTCTTGAGCGGTTAGGCAACTGGCTGCAGGGAAGCGAAGGCAACCAGGCTTCGCTTTTCAGAGAGTTGATGCGGGGTGGAGCAGCCTGGTAGCTCGTCGGGCTCATAACCCGAAGGTCGTAGGTTCAAATCCTGCCCCCGCTACCAAATTCTGCATCTGCGTACAGGCGCGGGTGCGCGTTAGAGGCCCCTGTTAGGGGCTTTTTCGTATCTGCAGGATACGGTTTCCGAATGGGCCGGAAGTAGGCACCGCGGTTAGTCATTCGGACCGTGGTGCGGGCTTCCCAGCCCATTTTTTGTTTGTGGTGACGGAAATGACGAGCAAGCGCGAACAGCTGGAAGAACTCCTGGCGCCGGTAGTGGCCTCGCTGGGCTGTGAGCTTTGGGGTATCGAGTATCAGACCCATGGCCGCAATGCGTTGCTGCGCATCTATATCGACGCCGAAGAGGGCGTGACGGTTGACGATTGCGAGAAGGTCAGTCGCCAGTCCAGCGCGGTGCTGGACGTTGAGGACCCGATCAGCGGCAAGTACACCCTGGAGGTTTCCTCTCCGGGTATGGACCGTCCCCTTTACCGGCTGGACCAGTACCAGCGCTATATCGGTCATCAGGTCGAAGTGCGCCTGCGCATGCCGCTTGAAGGGCAGCGCAAGTGGCGCGGCCTGCTCGCCGGCGTGGAAGGCGAGGAAGTGGTCCTGCGGATTGACGACGAAAACGAATACCTGTTGCCCATCGACAGCATCGAGCGGGCCAACATTATTCCCCAGTTCAAGTAACAGCCGGCGTAAGCGCGGTTGAACAAGCTTTTAGTAGCGTTTTTGAAAGAGGCAGCTGCATGAACAAAGAGATCTTGCTGGTAGCCGAGGCGGTTTCCAACGAGAAGGGCGTTGACCAGGAAATTATTTTCCAGGCAATCGAGGCGGCTTTGGCAACAGCCACCAAGAAGCGCTACGACGAGGACTCCACAATCGAGGTGATCATCGATCGCCGCACCGGTGACTACGAGACCTACCGCAGCTGGGAAGTCGTCGATGACGACACCCTTGCCGAGCTGGGTACCCAGTTCACCCTCGAGGAGGCGCACGAGAAGGATCCGGAACTGAAAGCCGGTGATGTGTACCGTGAGCAGGTGGAAAACGTCGAATTCGGCCGTATCGCCGCACAGACCGCCAAGCAGGTGATCGTGCAGAAGGTGCGTGAAGCCGAGCGCGCCAAAGTGGTCGATGAGTACCGCGACCGTGTCGGTGACCTGCTCAGCGGCACCGTCAAGAAGGTGACCCGCGACTTTATCGCCGTGGACCTGGGCAACAACGCCGAGGCGCGCCTGCCCCGCGACCAGCTGGTTGGCCGCGAGATTTTCCGCCTGGGTGACCGGGTTCGCGCCATTCTGCTGGAGATTCAGCCGGAAGCCCGCGGCCCGCAGCTGATGCTGAGCCGCTCCTGCCCGGAGATGCTGATTGAACTGTTCCGCATCGAAGTGCCGGAAATCGCGGAAGAAGTGATTGAGATCAGGGGCGCCGCCCGCGATCCAGGTCTGCGCGCCAAGATCGCCGTGACCACCAATGACGGCCGTATCGATCCGGTTGGCGCCTGTGTCGGCATGCGCGGTGCGCGCGTACAGGCGGTATCCAACGAGCTCTCCGGTGAGCGCGTCGATATCGTGCTGTGGGACGACAATCCGGCCCAGTTTGTGATTAATGCCATGGCGCCGGCCGAAATCGAATCTATCGTCGTGGACGAAGATGCCGGCTCCATGGATGTGGCCGTGGCCGAGGAAAATCTCGCCATGGCCATCGGCCGCAGCGGGCAGAACGTCCGTCTGGCGTCCGAACTGACCCAGTGGCAGATCAATGTGATGAGCATTGACGAATGGCAGTCCAAGCAGGAAGCCGAGTCCAGCACCATCATGGAAACTTTCATGGCGCGGCTCGACATTGACGAGGACGTTGCCGGCGTACTGGTAGATGAGGGCTTTACCACCCTCGAAGAAGTGGCCTACGTGCCGCTGGAAGAGATGCTGGGGATCGAAGGCTTCGACGAGGAAATCGCCGAAGAGCTTCGCGCCCGTGCTAAAGATGCACTGCTGACCCAGGCGCTGGCGTCTGAGGAGCAGCTCGATGCTTCCGAACCGCAGGAAGACCTGTTGAACATGGACGGCATGGACCGTCAGCTGGCCTACCAGCTGGCCAGTCGTGGAATTGCCTCCATGGAAGACCTCGCCGAACAGGCGGTGGACGACCTGCTGGAGATTGAGGGTGTGGACCAGGAGAGAGCCGCAGCGCTGATTATGAAAGCGCGCGAGCCCTGGTTTGCCGACGACGCCGGCGAACAGGCGTAAGCGCAGAGATGCGCGAATGAAATAGACAAATACCCTCCGACCAAGTGACTTTTAGGAGAGAGAATGGCCGAAGTAACAGTAAGTGAACTCGCCAAATCGGTTGGTGCCACCGAAGACCGTCTGCTCAAGCAGATGAAAGAAGCGGGTTTACCTCATACCTCCGCAGATGCGGTGGTGTCGGATGAAGAGAAACAGGTCCTGCTCAACTTCCTGAAAAGCAGTCACGGGGAGCAGAGCGCCGCGCCGCGTAAGATCACCCTGAAGCGCAAGACCACCACCACACTGAAAACCGGCTCTGGCACCGGTCGCAAGACAGTGAACGTGGAGGTGCGCAAGAAGCGTACTTACGTGAAGCGTCCGGACTCCGAGGCGGAGGCTGAAGCGCCGCAGGCGACTCAGGCCGAGCTGGATCGCGCCCTTGCCGAGCAGGCCGAGCTGGAAAAAGCCCGCGCCGAGCAGGCCGAGGCAGAGCGTGCCCGCGCCGAAGCGGAAGCCAAGGCCCAGCAGGAGGCGGAAGCCGCCGCTGCCGAGGCCGCCAGGCAGGCCGCCGAGGCAACTGTTGCAGAAGCCCAGACAGCTCCCGCCGAGGAGAAGCCGGCAGAGCCTGCGGTGGCGGCGGAACCTGCCGCTCCGGTGCGTTCCACTTACGTCGACGATATCGAGGCAATGCGCATCGCCGCCATGGAGCGTCGCAAGAAGGAGGCCGAAGTCGAAGCCAAGGAGCTGGAAGAGAAAAAGGCGCGTGTGGAGGAGGAGCGCAAGCGCGTCGAAGAGGAGCGTGAAGCCAAGGCCAAGAAAGCCGCTGCCGAGAAGCCGTCCCTGCGTCGCAAGATGGAGTCCGTCACCGAGGTGGCGCCCAAGGATGATGACGACGAGCCCCGCAAGCGTCGCGGCCGTCGCGGTCCCAAGGGCGGCCCGAAGAAGTCCAGCAAGACCGCGCTCTACGAGCAGGCCCTGGAGGTCTTCGAGAGCGATGAGGCAGAAAAGCGCAGCACTCGTTCGCTGTCTCGTCCTACGCTCAAAATCAAGAACACACACGGTTTCAAGAAGCCGACAGGAAAGCAGGTGTACGAAGTACAGATTGGCGAAACCATCACCGTTGGCGATCTGGCCAAGCAGCTGAATATCAAAGCTGGTGAGCTGATCAAGCGCCTGATGAAGATGGGTGAAATGGTCACCATCAATCAGAGTCTGGATCGTGATACCGCCACCCTGATCGTTGAGGAACTGGGCCACAAAGTGGTCATGCGTTCTGAAACCGCGCTGGAAGACGAGCTGGTCGCCGAGGCGTCCAAAGTCGAAGGCACGCAGGTTCCGCGCGCGCCGGTGGTCACTGTGATGGGTCATGTTGACCACGGTAAGACCTCCCTGCTCGATTACATCCGCAAGACCAAAGTGGCTTCGGGAGAGGCCGGCGGTATCACCCAGCACATCGGTGCCTACCGGGTGAAAACCAGCCAGGGCGAAATCGCCTTCCTCGACACTCCCGGACACGCGGCCTTTACCGCCATGCGCGCCCGCGGCGCCCAGGCCACCGACGTGGTAATCCTGGTGGTGGCGGCCGACGATGGCGTGATGCCGCAGACTGAAGAGGCGATCCAGCACGCCAAGGCGGCCGGAGTGCCGCTGGTTGTCGCCATCAACAAGTGCGACAAAGAAGGCGCCGACCCGGAGCGGGTGAAAAACGAGCTGGCGGCGAAGGACGTGATCCCGGAAGCGTGGGGCGGCGATACCCAGTTTATCGAAGTGTCTGCGCATACCGGCCAGGGCATCGATGAACTGCTGGAGGGGATCTCCCTGCAGGCCGAAATGCTCGAGCTGAATGCAGAAGTGGGCGTGCCTGCGCGGGGCGTGGTGATCGAATCCCGCCTGGAAAAGGGCCGCGGTGTGGTTGCCACCCTGCTGGTGCAGAGCGGCGAACTGAAGCGCGGCGATATCGTGCTGGCGGGTCAGAGCTATGGCCGCGTGCGCGCCATGACCAACGAGCTTGGCCAGAGCGTCAAGGAAGCCGGTCCATCCACCCCGGTCGAATTGCTGGGTCTGGATGCCACCCCCGATGCCGGTGACGACTTCATGGTGGTCGCCGACGAACGCAAGGCCCGTGAAGTGGCCGAGCAGCGCGCCGACAAAGAGCGCCGTGAGCGTATGCAGCGCCAGCAGGCCGCCAAGCTGGAGAACATGTTTGCCGATATGGAAGCGGGCGAGCGCAAGGTGCTGCCGGTTGTCATCAAGGCCGACGTGCGCGGTTCCCTCGAGGCGATCCTGTCCGCGCTGGCGGAAATCGGTAACGAGGAAGTGTCTGTTAACGTGGTGTCCAGTGGTGTCGGTGGTATTGCCGAAAACGACATCAACCTGGCGCTGACCTCCGGCGCGATCGTTATCGGATTTAACACCCGTGCCGATGTGGCGGCGCGCAAGCTGGCGGAAACCGAAAGTGTGGAAATCCGCTACTACAGCGTGATCTACAACCTGCTCGACGAAGTGAAGCAGGCCCTGTCGGGCATGCTGGAGCCGGAAGTGCGCGAAGATATCGTCGGTATCGCTCAGGTGCGCGACGTATTCCGCTCGCCCAAGTTCGGCGCCATCGCCGGCTGTATGGTGATCGAGGGTACCGTCTACCGCAACAAGCCGATCCGCGTGCTGCGTGACAACGTGGTGATTTATCAGGGTGAGCTGGAGTCCCTGCGTCGCTTCAAAGATGACGTACAGGAAGTCCGCAACGGTATGGAGTGTGGTATTGGCGTTAAGGACTACAACGACGTCAAGCCGGGCGACCAGATCGAGGTCTACGATATCGTCAAGGTTGCCCGCGAGCTCTAAGCGCGATACCGCAAGCGTCGCACAGTGGCCAAGGCCGCTGTGCGACAGCCCATCGCCATTGGAAATAGGTAAGAAATGGCAAGAGAATTCTACCGTGCCGACCGTGTGGCAGATGCCCTGCGCCGGGAACTGGCACAGGTAATCCAGAAAGAAATCCGCGACCCGCGTCTCTGCATGGTCAATGTCAACGACGTGGAAGTCAGCCGCGATCTCACTTCCGCCAAGGTGTTTGTGACTTTTGTCGGCGAAGATGACCCGGCCAAGATCAAGGCCTCGATGGATGTGCTCAGCCGCGCCGCCGGTTTCCTGCGCAGCCACATGGCCAAGGCAATCCAGATGCGCAGCATCCCCCGCCTGCAGTTCCGCTACGACGAGACTTCCGTGCGCGGCCAGCAGCTTTCCGCGCTGATCGACAAGGCGGTGGAGTCCGACCGTTCCCACCACGGCAGCGATGTCGATAGCCAAGACGCCAGCCAAGACGACCGCGAAGACAAAGAGTAACCATGGGCCGCAGACCAAAATGGGGTCGGCCGGTGAACGGGGTGCTGTTGTTGAACAAACCCACCGGGATCACCGCCAATGACGCCCTGCAGAAAGCCAAGCGACTGTTCTTTGCCAATCGCGCCGGGCATACCGGAGCGCTGGACCCCCTGGCCACCGGGGTGCTGCCAATCTGTTTTGGTGAGGCGACCAAGTTTTCCCAGTACCTGCTGGATGCGGACAAGCGTTACCGCAGCACGTTCTGTTTCGGCATGGCCACAGACAGTGGCGATGCCGACGGCAACGTGATCGCCACCAGCGATGCCTCGCTGCTGACCGAGCAGGCGGTGCTGGAGGCCATGGCGCAGTTCCGCGGCAAAATCCGTCAGGTGCCGTCGATGTACTCCGCGCTCAAGCACAAGGGGCAGCCGCTGTATAAGCTGGCGCGCCAGGGTCTTGAGGTGGAGCGCGAAGCACGCGAGGTGGAAATCTTCGAGTACGAGTTGCTGAGCTTCACCCCCGGTCGCCAGCCGCGGGCCGAAGTGGAGATCCACTGCAGCAAGGGAACCTATGTGCGCAGCCTGGCCGAGGATCTCGGCGCCGCTCTTGGCGTGGGAGCCTATGTGGAGAAACTGCATCGCAGCGCCGCGGGCCCGTTTGTGGAAGAGGATGCCGTGACCCTGGATCAGCTTGCCGAAGAGCGCGGTGAGGGCAGGGCGGAACTGCTCGATCATTACCTGCTGCCGGCGGATGCGCCCGCGTCCGCGCTGCCGAAACTGATCCTGCCGGACGACTCCGGCTACTATGTGCGCCAGGGCCAGCCGGTGATGGACCTGCAGGTCTACCGTATCGGCGAAGAAGGTGATATGGTGCGCCTCTTCCTGGACAGCGGTGAATTTCTGGGCGTAGGAGAGATTACTGACGACGGGCGGGTTGCCCCCCGGCGTCTGGTAAGCGGCGGCTGATAGCGCCTCTGCATGCTGGTTTGGGCCAGAAATACATGGAGATGGCTTTAACTTATCGGTTGCCGCAAGCGGGCTTCCCGCACAACGACTAGCTGGTCTGTAAATATGCACGGGCCAGCCGAATCTTCAAAGCATATTACGACGAGGTAATTCGTTATGGCACTGACTGCAACTGAAAAAGCAGCCATCCTGAAAGAGCACGGCCAGTCTGAAGGCGATACCGGTTCTCCGGAAGTCCAGGTAGCCCTGCTGACTGCCAACATCAACAAGCTGCAGGGTCACTTCTCTGCGCACAAACAGGATCACCACTCCCGTCGTGGCCTGATCCGCATGGTAAACCAGCGCCGCAAGCTGCTGGACTACCTGAAGAAAAAGGATCTGAACCGTTACGCACAGCTGATCGCCAAGCTCGGCCTGCGTCGCTAAGACCCCTGAATGCCCGCCTCTGGCGGGCATTCTTCTAATTGCAGTGTGGAAAGTGATGGGTCCGCTGCCAAGGACTCTGGCAACAGAGCCGGCAGGCAGCCGCAGTCATCGAACCTTTCCAACCGCATCACCGGCTTCGGCCGGTAAAGGCGTTTCGGCGCCGCCCTCCGGTCAGTGATCCAAAGATGTACCTGCACGCCCGGGGGAATACTGTAGGGGTTACTGGAATGGGCCAGTAACCGTGAGGAAATAGGAAAATACTAGTGAATCCAGTAAGCAAAACTTTCCAGTACGGAAATCAGCAGGTCACCATCGAGACTGGCCGTATCGCGCGCCAGGCCACCGGTGCGGCGCTGGTAACCATGGGCGAAACCGTGGTGCTGTGTACCGTTGTCGGCGCCAAGGAAGCCAAGCCAGATCAGGGCTTCTTCCCGCTATCCGTGCACTATCAGGAAAAGGCCTACGCGGCCGGCAAAATTCCCGGTGGCTTCTTCAAGCGTGAAGGCCGCCCTTCTGAAAAAGAAACCCTGACTTCCCGTCTGATCGATCGCCCGATCCGCCCGCTGTTCCCCAAGGGCTTTATGAACGAAGTGCAGGTGATGATCACCGTTCTGTCCGCTGAGAAGGATGTCGATCCGGATATCGCCGGCATGATCGGCACCTCCGCGGCCCTGTCCGTCTCCGGTATCCCCTTCGGTGGCCCGATCGGCGCCGCGCGCGTTGGCTACACCGAACAGGACGGCTACCTGCTGAACCCGACTTACAGCGCGCTGAAAAGCTCCGAGCTGGACATGGTTGTAGCCGGCACCAAAGACGCCGTGCTGATGGTGGAGTCCGAGGCGAAAGAACTGCCGGAAGACATCATGCTGGGTGCGGTACTCTTCGCCCACCAGGAAATGCAGGCCGTGGTTAAAGTCTGCGAAGAGCTGAAAGCCGAAGCGGGCAAGCCCACCTGGGACTGGCAGCCTGAAGCGGTCAACGAGGCTCTCAAAGGCGCGCTGGAAAGCCAGTTTGGTGACAAAGTGGCCGAGGCCTACAAGATCACCGACAAGCAGGCCCGTACCACCCGCCTGGCGGAGCTGCGCAGCGAAGCCGCGGCAGCCCTGGCCTCCGAGGAAGTCGACGATAGCACCGTTAAGAGCTACTTCGGCAAACTGGAGAAGAAAATCGTGCGCGGCGCCGTGGTGCGTGGCGAGCCGCGTATCGACGGTCGCGACAACAAGACCGTGCGCCCCATCAGCGTGGAAGTCGGCGTGCTGCCGAAAGGCCATGGTTCCGCGCTGTTCACCCGCGGTGAAACTCAGGCGCTGGTTGTTGCCACACTCGGCGCGACCCGCGATGCGCAGATCATTGACGCCCTGGAAGGCGAGCGTAAAGACTACTTTATGCTGCACTACAACTTCCCCCCCTACTCCGTAGGTGAGGCCGGTCGTGTAGGCGCAACTGGTCGCCGCGAAATCGGCCATGGCCGCCTGGCGCGTCGCGGTATCGCCGCCGTGCTGCCGGACCCCGAGAGCTTCCCGTACACCCTGCGTGTGGTATCTGAAATTACCGAGTCCAACGGTTCCAGCTCCATGGCTTCCGTATGTGGTTCCAGCCTGGCACTGATGGATGCCGGTGTGCCCCTGAAGGCGCCGGTGGCCGGTATCGCCATGGGCCTGGTGAAGGAAGACGAAGGCTATGCAGTCCTGACCGATATCCTCGGTGACGAGGACCACCTCGGCGATATGGACTTCAAAGTGGCCGGTACCGCTTCCGGTGTCACCGCGCTGCAGATGGATATCAAGATCGAAGGTATCACCGAAGAGATCATGGAAACCGCCCTGGAGCAGGCGCTGCATGCGCGTCTGCACATCCTGGCGGAGATGAACAAGGTGATTGGCGTATCCCGTTCCACAGTGAACGAGAATGCCCCGCGCTACGCGACCCTCAAGATCCACCCGGACAAGATCCGCGACGTGATCGGCAAGGGCGGTGCGACCATCCGTTCCATCACCGAAGAAACTGGTGCCTCTATCGATATCGAGGACGACGGTACCGTCAAAGTCTTCGGTGAAGACGGCGAGAGCCTGGAAGCGGCGGTTACCCGCATCGAGGAAATCACCGCGGAAGCCGAGATCGGTGCTATCTACGAAGGTACCGTGGTGCGCATCGTCGACTTCGGCGCCTTTGTGAACTTCCTGCCGGGCAAGGACGGTCTGGTGCATATCTCCCAGATCGCCGAAGAGCGTGTGAACGCGGTGACCGACTACCTGAGCGAAGGCCAGAAGGTGTTCGTCAAGGTGCTGGACGTAGACCAGCGCGGCCGCATCAAGCTCTCCATCAAGGAAGCCAAGGCGGATCAGGCCGAGCAGGCAGAAGAGCAGTCCTCCGGCGAGGAGTGATCGGCGCCTGTAAGCCCTGATGCGCGGCCCTGGCCGCGCGATAAAAAACCCGGCAATTGCCGGGTTTTTTTGTGGCTGGCTGCTGTGTCCTGCGGGTCGTGGGAAGCCGTACCTCCCTTGAGGATAGTTTTCTTCCTGCCTGTCCCTGCCTGCCTTGCTACCTTTCAGCCGTGCACTATTCCTTCTTTCCTTTCTTTTTTCCTACCTTCCTTTTTTCCTCGCTGCCGTTGGATCTTTCTCGCAGCCTTCACACCTTACTGGGTGCCTGCGCCACATCGAATATCACACCATCATGATTGGCTTTTTGTCATCCAGCCCTCAGGCCTGGTCTTGTTGCCGACCGAAATGCCTTTTCACTCTTTAGTGCGCTTAGTGCGCTTGGTGCGCTTAGTGCCTTTGGTGCTTTTAGCTCCATTGGAGGTTTTGATGCCGCTGGTGTCTTAAGTGTATTTGGCGCTCGGGCAGCTTGGCCTGCGGGGAGACGGGGTCAATCCTGGGTTGCACCGCTCTGGTGCGCTTGCACCGTCATGAAAAGTGCAGTGTTTCGCAGTGGGGCGGTCAATCTCTGTGCGGATGGGCTAAATAATAGCCTGTATGGGCGTGTTTCATACTGAAAATTATTCTTACTCTTATCCGTAATAGGAAATTTTCTGCAAAATTCTGTAGGGAAGAAGCAATAAACTGCCATTCAAAGTGTCCGAAATTAACCTTTCGGTTGATTTGCGCGCAGTCTTAAATGTCTATCGTGACATTGAGGGATATTTATATTCAATTTTTTATGATTTCCCCCTCGTCGAGCGCGAATTTTTTTCGCAAAATGCACGGGAGGAATAAGATATTCCTTGGCAAAATAAACCAGCGGATAAAGTATTTCGCTTGCGCTGCCACAAACTGGCACAGGGGGCCGGTTTTGGCAATGGAGCCTCAGGGGCTCAGGGCAGTGCGGGTGACTACAGTCATAGACCATAGCTGGACCGAGGGTAAGGAGCGAGAGGTATTCGCTCCAGCAGCATAAATACAAGAACTGTCTGGGAGACTTTCTCATGTTCCAACAAAAGAAACTGAGCAAATCGGTTGCCGGAGTGGGCTCACTCACCCGCGCTGCCGTTGTTGCCGCAGGTACACTTTTCTCCGCCACTGTGATGGCACAGCAGGTCGGCACCATTGAGGGTCAGGTATATCTGGCTGAAGGTGTTGAAGCAACAGGCGTTACCGTAAAGGCCACCAGTAAGGTGATGCCGCGGTCCCGTACTGCCACTACCGATGAAGACGGTGAGTTTAAGCTTCCGGCACTGATTCCCGGTGTCTACGAGCTGACCTTTACCGCAGAAGATGGCACTACTCGCACTGTTAAAGCTGAAGTGCTGCTAGACCAGATGACGATGGTCGACGTCAACCTGTCTCCAGCGGTTCAGGGTGAGCTTGAGCAGGTGGTGGTCACCGGCCAAATGGTCACCGTAGGCGGTAACTCCTCGCTCTCCGATGCCATTGGTGCAGATATCATAAAAGCTTTGCCGATTGGTCAAGACTATCGTGATTTGATCAAGCTGGCCCCCGGTGTTCAGTACAGTCAGAACTCCGTGCGTGGCCCCAGTGCCGGTGGTAGTGGTCAGGATAATGTTTATAAGTTTGATGGGGTAAACGTCACCCTGCCGATGTTCGGTACTCTGTCTGCGGAACCCTCCAGCCAGGATGTTGAGCAGTTTTCTGTAGAGCGTGGCGGTTCCCGCGCGGTTGGTTTTAATCGCTCTGGTGGTATTACGGTTAACTCCAAGAGTAAATCTGGCACCAACGAATATACCGGAAGTGTCGAGTACAAGTTCCAGAATAAAGGGATGCGTGCTGAAACCGATGAGGGAGTTCGTTCCGAACTGGACCGGAGCTGGATGACTGCCAACGTGGGTGGCCCTATCATCGAAGATCAGTTGTTCTTCTATGGCTCCTATTATGGCCCAAGAGCAGAGCAGGAGAGCAAAGAAACCGCTTATGGCGCTACCAAGGACTATCTGAGTGAGCGCGACGAATATTATGGCAAGCTGACTTGGGCGCCCATCGATGAGGTGCTGTTGAATCTCGGTTACCGTACCTCTGAACGCGTTGCTGAGGGCGCGTCAGTCGCATTTACTGAAGCGGACTCTGTTTCCGTAGGTGAAGAATCCGGTCAGGACATACTGACTATCGACGGTTCCTGGCTGATCAACGATGACACCACCTTCACCTTCCAGTACAGCGATTACGCACTGGAGACGGCGGGCACCCCCGATAACCAATTGGGTGTGCAACCAGCCTACGGCCAGTCTCTGGATCTGGATAACCTGGATCAGATGGGTTACTTCCAGGTTCCGGACCTGAAAGACGGTGACGCAGCTTGGAATGGGTTCGTGCAGCCATACATTGATAAGTATGGTTATGTGAATGACTCCGGTGAGCGCGTAGGTAGTGGCGCGGTGGGTGGATACTTCCAGACCAACCTGCAGAACTTCTATCGCAAAAGCTTAGAGATGGCGCTGGACCACACGCTGGAGTGGGGCTCAACTACTCATGAGTTGCATATTGGCTACCAGTGGTCTGAAGGTAGGGAGGAGTTGGCTCGCCTCTCTAATGGATGGGGCTCTATCAGCGCCATTGATGGTGCAGCCGATGAAGATGCGCCAGACAATGCCCACTTTGTTGCTTTCACAGAGCAGATGAGCTTGTTACAGGCAGATGGTACTAAGGTTCCGCCGATCAACTCGTACACTGAGACGCAGAACTTTGAGTTCAACGACTCTATCAGTTGGGGCGACTTCATTTTTGACGTCGGTTTCCTGATCAGTCAGGACACGTTATACGGTCAGGGCCTGCGCGAAGCCGATACCCTCTCAGGCTATGTAGAAGCACCGGGTAATAAGTACGAGATGTACAAGGTGGACTGGAAAGATATGATCCAGCCACGCCTTGGTGTTTCTTGGGCTTACAACGGGCAGGATACGGTCTTCGTCAACTTTGCCCAGTACAATCCGGCAGCAAGCTCTTTGGCCCGTGCCGCATCTTGGGACCGGAATACTCAGGCGACTTTGGAAGTTTTCTGGGATGAGAACGGTAACTTTATCAGTTCCTCCCCTAAGGAAGGCTCATCCGGTAAGCTGTTTGCGGATGACCTGGACCCGCGTCGTGTCGATGAGCTGACCGTGGGCACCACAAAAGACTTCGACAATGGCATCAGCCTGCGCTCGCATATTCGTTACCGTGAGGGCTCCCACTTCTGGGAGGATACCTGGAATGGTTCCCGGACTTATGGCTGTTACGGGATCGACGCAAATGAAGATGGGGAAGGTGATTACTGTGTACCCGGCGACATCGCGGAAAAAGGGCTTTATATCCCAGATCTGGATGAGAAGCTCGACCAGATTGGCAGTGGCTCAAGCTACGTAATCGCTGAGTTGGATGATGCCTACACCAAGTATCTAGAGTTCAGCCTGGAGGCCTCCTGGACTGGTGAGCGCACCTACCTGAACGCGTCCTACACCCGCAGCCGTTACACCGGCAACTTCGACCAGGACAACACTACTTACACTAACGACGCCAACAGCTTCATTGGCTCCTCTTTGATCGCCGATGGTAAGGGGCGCCAGATCTGGGATATGAAGGAAGGTACCCTCGCCGGTGATAAGCCGCATCTGCTCAAGGTGTTCGGCCAGTACACCCTTGACTGGAACGCCAACGTAGGTGCTTATCTGGTTTACCAGTCTGGTCAGCCTTGGGAAACCTGGGATGGTTCCATCTACGGTTACTCTTCCTCTACTAACCGTTATGCTGAGAAAGCGGGCAGCCGTCGCTCCGATGCCCACTGGCAGCTGGACCTGAGCTACTCTCAGAACTGGAACGTACACCAGGACTACAATCTGAAGTTCCGTGCGGACCTGTTCAACCTGTTTGACAACCAGACAGGCTATAACATCAATCCGTACAAGGACGATGCTGAATACGGTGAGCCGCGCAGCTACTACGAGCCGCGCCGTATCCAGTTGTCTGTTGGTATGGACTTCTGATGTCCTGCGCCCCCCGACCCGGGGGGCACCTCTTGACTGGCAGATGTTGAATCTGTCTTTCAACAAAAATGCCCCGGCACACCCGGGGCATTTCTTTTTCCTCTGTTTAGCTATGTGCGCTTTAGTCTTTTCAGCACTAACCCGCAGCTGTGACCTAACCACCACTTCAGTTATTATCAACTCCCTTCAAATAATCATTAGTGCCGCTGGGAGGTTGGTTTGGGCAGCAGTTACTGGCTGGCAGAGGTGTTGCTGGCACTGGCGGCGCTGCTGGTTGCCAATCAATACTGGCGAGTGTCTCGTGAGCGCTTT
Organism: Microbulbifer aestuariivivens; assembly: GCF_039545115.1. Taxonomy (NCBI): domain Bacteria; kingdom Pseudomonadati; phylum Pseudomonadota; class Gammaproteobacteria; order Cellvibrionales; family Microbulbiferaceae; genus Microbulbifer; species Microbulbifer aestuariivivens. The sequence goes on from NZ_BAABRT010000008.1 coordinate 46,214, forward strand.
CAATCACAGGCTCTGTTGATCGTGGCCGGTTGCCTGTGCCTGGCGCTGGCGGCTTTGGTGGGTGCTTACCGCTACGGGATTGATCCGCACATCACCGTTTTGCACCGGGCGCTATCGCAGCTTTCCGGTTTCCTCACTTTTGCGTGTTTCGGACTGGCGCTGTTGTGGTCGTATTTTTTCCCCGGTATCAGCGGTGGGAGTCGTGCTCCGGCCTATGTGGCACTGGTGCTGCTGACAGGCTCCGCGCTGGCGGCATTGGCATCGGGGTTATTGCCGGCGGCTGCGGTGAGGACGATATGGTCCAGTGTCGGGCTTGCCGCCTGGCTGTTGGTGGCGTTGGTGGAGCTTGTGCGCCGGCACCGGCTCAGCCGCTCAGAAGCCTTGGTGCTGGCGCTTGGGCCGCTACTGATAGTGAACGCTTCCATGGTGATTGGCACCGGCCCGGCAAAGCTGCTCGGGCTTGCGCGCATGAACTGGTTTCACCTGCTGCTGGCGCTGGGCGCGTTGACATTGCTCTGGGGGCGGCCTCTGTTCAGTACAGCAAAGCCCTGTAAAGGGAAACCCAGTAAAAGAAAGCCCAGCAAAGCAAAGCCCAGTACCGGAAACGACGGTTCGGGAACACAGGAGCGGCAGCATGGGGCAGACTAAGTGGGCGGTTAGTGGTGGGTGCCACTGCGGCGCAGTGCGCTTTCAGGCCAGCATAGTGACCGGTGCCGGCGACGGGCCGGTGGCTCACGAATGTAATTGCTCCATCTGCCGGATGCTGGGGTTCCAGCATTTGATTGTGGCGGCGCAAAATTTTGAGCTGGTTAAAGGCGCCGATGCTTTGAGCCGCTATGCCTTTAACACCGGTGTGGCGAAGCACCTTTTTTGTCGCCACTGCGGGGTGAAGTCCTTTTATGTGCCCCGCTCCAACCCCGATGGTTACAGTCTCAATCTGCGCTGTCTGGACGAGGTGCCTGAAGGCACGCGTATCGAGCCGTTTGATGGCCAGCACTGGGAGGCCCATGCGAGTGGCTTGACGCACTTGAGCCAGGTGGGGAATGGCGATGACTGAAACGGTGAGTGCAGATACGATTCGTCGCCTCGACAGTGGCGCACTCTATGGCAAGCCCGGGTTGCCGCTGTATCTGGTGGAAACACCACTGTGCCGCGCGGTCATCGCGGTGCAGGGCGCGCAGTTGCTGGAGTTTCAGGCCCGTGGCGATGCCCCGTTGCTCTGGCTCAGCCCCCTTGCCGAATTTACCGCTGGCAAGGCCATTCGCGGCGGTATTCCTCTGTGCCTGCCGTGGTTCGGTATTCCTCCCGACGCGAGCAAGCCCAAGCATGGGTTTGTGCGCAACAGGCCCTGGCAGCTTGCCGGCACGCAGGTGTCTTCACAGGGGCAGGTGCAGCTGGTCTTTGTTTACCGCCACCAGGCGGACAACCTTTTCGGAGCGGACTTTTCCTGCCGCTACAAGATCACCCTTGGCCGCGAGCTGAAGCTGGCGCTGGAGCTGGAGAATCTCGACGCCTCTGCCACGGCTTTCAGTTGGGCCTGGCATAGCTATTTTGCCGTCGAAGACGTGGCATCGGTCGCGGTGCGTGGCCTGGAACAGGTCGAATATCTGGATAATACCCGCAGTCTGGCTCGGGCAAGCCAGGAGGGCACCCTGACCTTTGCGGGTGAAGTGGATCGCGCCTTTGAATGCGCGCCCAGCCGGCAGTCAATCCAAGTGCCGGGTCTGATTACCAGCGCCAGCAGTGCAGGTTGCGACACGGTGATTACCTGGAACCCGGGGGCGGAACTGGCTGCGACCATAGCGGATATCGGCCCCCACTATCGCGAGTTTGTCTGTGTCGAGCATGGTGCGGCATTCGCCAACCGCTGGCAGCTCGCTCCCGGTGAGGTTCGCTCGGCGACCCTGACATTGCGCCGCGAATGATAAGAGTGGGTAATGACTGGGTTGATCTCTGCTGAGCTCACATCCAAATCCGTCACCACATCCTCATCCTCATCCTCATCCACATCCGCATCTATAGCCACTTAGCCCCACACCACCACGTCGGCAAAGCATTCAAGAGCAATGCACCCTACAGGATGGTGGGTGCTGTGACGCCGGCGAATGATGGCCAGGGATGTGGGACTGGGATGTGGGACTGGGATGTGGGACTGGGATGTGGGACTGGGATGTGGGACTGGGATGTGGGCTTGACAGGCGCTTACCTTGCGGGTGGGTGGTTGCGGTGGCGTAAATGGCTTATCGCACCAGCCGGGAGGCAAAAAAGCGGGTCTGCGCAGTGGTGGCTGGAAGAGGCCAATTAGCCGAATACGGTCACCGTCTGCCGGGTAAAGGCGCACAGGCGCCCGTCACTGTCCCACAGTCTGGCGGCGATCACGCCGTAACCGTCTGCGGTCTGCTCCACCTCTGCCAGATACTGCCACCAGTCGGTGGCCGGTTTTGCCGGCAGGGGTTCGATCAATTCCACAGTCCAGGTGAGTGAGCTGGCCGGTGCCGGCTTTGTCAGCATGGGCAGCAGCGCCGGCGGCCAGGCATCGATGAGGGCCAGCAGGTGTCCCACGCACGCGGGTGCTTGACTGGCCTCTTGATGCCGGAAGCGTACCCAGCCGCCCAGCTCGCGCTTTTGGCTGCCGCTAAACAGCATGGCGCCGCGGGCGATCCGATAGTCAAAGTGGCTGGTAAATTCAGGAGCAAGCCCCGGAACCTCCGGCATGCAGCCGCACTGGTTCGGCGCTGGAAAGGTGGGGGCCTTTGCCGTGCTCAGGTGAAGGGAGGATTCACGACTTCTGCCAAAGCTGGCCAGGGCCGCGAGGACGGGCTGGCCGTTTTGCAGCGCGCGACCCTCGACCTGGGTGACCGAGCGCCCCGCGCGCAACACTGCGGTTTGGGCTTCCAGGTCGCCGGGTTCCGCCGGGGCGATAAACGAAAAGGTGATGGAGCGCAGGCTCGCTTCACTGTCGACACGGCCAGCCATGGGTTCGTGCAGCATTGCCGCCACCAGTCCACCGAAGGTGGCGCGGCCCTGGGCCCAGCCTTGCGGGATATGGCGGACGCCATCGGTGCGCCAGTCCGCTATGAGTCGATCGAATTCCATGGGCTATCTCGGTCTCGGTCTCGTTATCCGCCACGCTTTCTGCTCTGCTATCAGGCTTGGATGCGGCAGCGCTGGCTCAGGAAAAAGTGTGGCTGTCTTCCGGAAACACACCGTTTTTCACATCGGCGGCGTATTTGTGCAGCGCGCCGGGTATATCACCCGCTTCCACGAGGAAGTTCTTGGAAAACTTCGGCGGCTTTTCGGTCAGGCCGAGAATGTCGTTGATTACCAGCACCTGGGCATCGGTGTCGCGCCCGGCGCCGATGCCGATGGTGGGCATGGAGACGGTATCGGTGATGCGTTTGGCCAGCGCCGCCGGCACACACTCCAGCACCAGCAGATCGGCACCGGCCTCGTCCAGTTCCGCTGCGTCATTCAGGATCTGACCTGCGCTGTCCTCATCGCGCCCCTGTACACGGAAGCCGCCCAGCTTGTGCACGGACTGCGGTGTCAGGCCCAGGTGGGCACAGACGGGGATGCCGCGGTCGGTGAGGATCTTGACGGTTTCCGCCAGCCAGGCGCCGCCCTCGATTTTCACCATATGCGCGCCCGCCTGCATGATGCGAGTGGCGTTGGTGAGCGCCTGCTCCGGCGTGGCGTAGGTCATGAACGGCATGTCACCCATAATCAGCGACTTTTTGTTACCGCGGGCCACCGCTTCCACGTGATAAATCATCTGCTCCATGGTGACCGGGATGGTGCTGTCGTAGCCGAGTACGGTCATGCCGAGGGAGTCGCCCACCAGTACCACTTCTACACCGGTGCGCTGCGCCATGGCGGCCATGGGTGCGTCATAGAGTGCGACGGTAATGAACTTCTCACCATCGGTTTTCATTTTGCGCAGTGTCTGCACGGTGATGGGCTTGCTGAGTGCGCTTGGGGTGTACGGCATGGCGATCAGTTTCCGGGGTTGTAATAGTGGCGGCCGCTGTTGATGGTGAGCATATACTCCACCAGCTGCCGGTAATCCTCGGGACGCTCGACTATATCGATGTCCTCGCTATTAACGATCAGCAAGGGCGCCTGATCGTAGTAGTGAAAGAAGTTGGTATAGGCTTCGTTCAGCAATGCCAGGTATTCGCTGCTGATGGTTTTTTCGGCGGCAATGCCGCGGTTGCGGATGCGTTCCTGCAGGACATTGAGCGGTGCCTGCAGGTAGATAACCAGGTCCGGTTTGGGAGCCTGCAGGGTCAGGTGATGATAAACCTGCTTGTAGAGGGCCAGTTCATCGGCATCCAGTGTGACCTGGGCAAACAGCTGATCTTTTTCGATCAGGAAGTCTGAGACCCGAACCGGTTTGAATAGGTCATCCTGGCGCAATGCCTGGATCTGCTGGGAGCGTTGCAGAAGAAAGTGCAGCTGCGTCGGCAGCGCGGCGCTTCTGGGGTCGCGGTAGAACCGCTCCAGGAAAGGGTTGTCTTCCGGCAATTCCAGTAGGGTGTCGTAGTTGAACGTGGCCGCAAGCTTTTTCGCCAGGGTGGTTTTGCCGACGCCGATATTGCCTTCAACGGCAATAAAACGCGGCAGTTCCCGGCCGTTGAGATTCAGTTCCTGTAGCAGTGTTTCGTGGTGTTCCGATGACACTGGCAACTACTCCTTGATGTAATCGTGACCCCTGTGGACCCCGGCGGTTTGAGATGGCTGGGGCCTAGATATGTATTTATTACTGATGATACCCGCGGGCGATGCGCGTGGTTTAGTTCAGTCGCTCGAGGCGGCTTTGCGGACAGCGCCGCAACAGTTCCCGGATCGGCTCGCCACCGGGCAGCTTGAGATCCGGCGCCAGCTCGGCCAGTGGTACCAGCACAAAATTGCGCTCGCCGATACGCGGGTGTGGGATCTGTAAGCTGTCAGAGTCGACGGTTTCGCGGCCGAACAGCAGAATGTCCAGATCCAGAGTACGGGCCCCCCAGCGCATCAGGCGCTTCCTGCCGTGCCGGTCTTCAATCCCCTGCAGGGCTTCCAGCAGGGCCGTTGCCGACAGTGCGGACTCAAGTTCGGCCACTGCGTTGATGTAATCCGGCTGCTCGCCGGGGCCGACCGGTGCGCTGCGGTAGAAACCGGAGCATCGCAACAGTTGGGTCTGCGGAATTGCTGCCATCTCGGCAAGGGCACTGCGGAGTTGCTGCTCCGGTTGTTGCAGATTGCTGCCCAGGCCGATAAAGACTCCCCCGGTCAAGCGTGTTACTCCGGCTTGGGGCCACGGCGCCGGCGCCCGCGCGAGCTGCGACCGCGTCTTCCGCCGCCACTGCGCTGCACCTTGCGCGCCATTTCCGCGCGGCCATCTTCGTCGGCCTCCTGGAAATCGGTCCACCACTGCCCCAGGCCCGGCTCCACTTCACCGCTGGCTTCGCGCAGCAGCAGGAAGTCGTAGGCGGCCCGGAAGCGGGGGTGCTCGCTCAGGCGCTGCGCGCGGTTGCCGCTGCGCTGCGGGAGCCGCAGTTGCAGATCCCAGATTTCTCTCATGGGGATGGAGAAGCGCTTGGGAATGGCCGTATGCGCAAGCTGCGCGCCCACCACCTTCTGGGCGGCCTGGGCCAGCGCGGGTACCGGCGGCATGCCCTTGTCCTGCAGTGCCTGCTGCTCTGCGCGCACTGCGGGCCACAGCAGTGCTCCGTACAGGAAGGCGGGGGTGACGCGCTTGTCTTCGCGGATACGCAGATCGGTATTACGCAAGGCGAGCCGCGTCAGTTCAACAGATGCCGGGGCCTCAAGGGTTGCGGCATTGTCTGGAAACAGGTGCTCCCACAGGTGGTACTGGCGGAGCAGCTCGAAGGTGCGCTCGCCATACCCGGACATCAGCAGTTTGAGTATCTCGTCGAACAGCCGCGCCGGGGCGATGTTGCGAAGCAGCGGGGCCAGTTCCCGCAGCGGCTGGGCGGTGTTCTTTTCAATCTGGAAGTCCAGTTTGGCGGCAAACCGCACGGCCCTGAGCATGCGCACCGGGTCTTCTTTGTAGCGGGTGGCCGGGTCGCCGATCATGCGGATCAGGCGCTCGCGGATATCCCGCACCCCGCCGGTGTAGTCGTGAACCTCGAAGCCTTTGGTGGTGTAGTAGAGGGCATTGACAGTGAAGTCGCGTCTGGCGGCGTCACTGGCCAGGTCGCCATAGACGTTGTCCCGCAGCAGCATGCCATGCTCGGACTGCTGCGCCTCGTGCTCTTCGCCATCACTGTGGTGTCCGCGAAAAGTGGTGACTTCGATGATCTCCCGGCCGATGCGGGCGTGGAGGATGCGGAAGCGGCGGCCGACGATGCGGGCGCCGCGGAAGAGCTGTTTGGCCTCTTCTGGGGTGGCATCCGTGGCGACATCGAAGTCTTTCGGGTGCCCACCGAGCATCAGGTCGCGGACACCGCCGCCGACGATATAGGCCTGGAAGCCCGCATCCTGCAGCCGCTTCATCACCGTGAGGGCGGCGCGGCTGATTTCCTTGCGGGATATGTTGTGGTCACCGCGCGGCACAATGGTTGGGCCGTTGGTTTCTGCCGGCTTGCGCCAGCGTTTGATGGTACTGATCAGGGAGTTAAGCATACGGCTGTCTGTGTTGGCTGCTGCCAGCGGGAGGTATTGTAGAGTTCCCAGTAAGGGGCGGATTCTACCACAGCTGTGAAAGGAGTCAGATTTAGACAGCGATCAGGGGGGGCGAGAGGAAAAGAAAGAGGAAAGGGAGGGAATTATTGTTATTTGTACGAAGTCAGCGGCTTCCTTGCGCTCTCAATTTGCTTCGAGCAAACACCCTCTCCCAGGTATAAAACAGTCAGTTTGTAACGCGCTTGTTGTTCTTGTTGTCTTCTTGCTCTTATTGTTATTTTTTATTGTTATTGGTTTTCTCGGCGTGATCCCTGTTTGCTTTTATTCTCGATCACGCCGTCATTTTTATTTTTATTGTGATTCGCCCGCTTATTGTTAAATGTTATTAGGGCTTAGGTTGCCATTTATTTTTATTCTTGGCTGTTCTTCTTGTTTGCACTAGAGATAAAGCACTTAGCGTGCCAACTTTTAAAAATCCTTTAAAAACAAGCGGTTATAAAAGTCAAGAATTGTAAGGCGTCAAACGGCGGGGCCTGTGCGTTACGGATAGCGCGCTAGTTGTTACTCGCGGAGAGCCTCGGGTAACACTTTGGCTGCTCTTCGGCAGGTGACAGGAGGTAACAAGCGGTAACAGGCGCAAACAGAGAGTGCATAGGGGTGGATAGGTCTGGGCAGTTAAGGCAGTTAAGGCGGGCAATGTGGGCAAGTTGGCGTGCTTTCGCTGAACGAGGCTCTCTTTTGCCATCTGCTATGGGCGCTCACTCTCTATAAGTTCTTGTTCTGCTTAAGTAGGCCCCTGCCTTGGAGCGGACCCCTTTTCGGGGGCAAGAGGCAGCTGCTGGCAGCCGGCAGCAAGGTGGGCAGGGAAAAATAAGAGTGTTGCCAGGAGAGGCGGCCGCCAGCAGTGATTGCTGATGGCCGCAAGGTCAGGCCTCGGCTGCGGAGCGGCCCTTCTTCTTGCGTGGAATGCCCAGTTTCTGCCGGCGCTCCCACAGGCATTTGCGGCTGACACCGAGTTTCTTGGCCAGCTCGGTCTCGCTCATGGTTTCCTGGTGCTCCAGCACGAAGCGGGCGAAATAGTCTTCCAGCGAGAGGTCTTCACCGGGGTCGGTGTGCAGGCTGCGCGGGCGCCGCTGGGGTTCGCTGTCGTCTATGGGTACCAGGTCCAGATCGATATCCAGGGTGTCGTGGTCGATCTCGGTGCAGTCATCTTCGGTGAGAATGACCGCCCGTTGGATGGCATTTTCCAGTTCGCGCACGTTGCCGGGCCAGGTATAGGTGGTCACCGCCTGGATGGCTTCCGGCGACAGCTTCAGGGTCGGGCGCTCCACGCGGGCACAGAATTTTTCCAGCAGGTTTTCGGCGATGGACAGCACGTCCTTGCCGCGTTCGCGCAGCGGTGGCAGCGTCATCTGCACCACATTGATGCGGTAGTAGAGGTCCTCGCGAAACTTGTGCTCGCTGGCCAGTTGGCGCAGGTTGCGGTGGGTCGCCGCCACCAGGCGCACATCCACCTTGCGTGATTCCACCGCCCCAATAGGGCGCACTTCGCCTTCCTGCAGTACCCGGAGAAGGCGCGCCTGCGCTTCCAGTGGCAGCTCGCCGATTTCATCGAGAAACAAGGTGCCGCCATCGGCGGCGGCGACCAGTCCTTCGCGGGCGGTCTGGGCGCCGGTGAAGGCGCCTTTTTCGTGTCCGAACAGTTCGGCTTCAATCAGGGTTTCGGGAATGGCGGCGCAGTTGACCGAGATCAGCGGTTTGCCGTTGCGGCGGCTCTGCTCGTGTATGGCGCGGGCCACCAGCTCTTTCCCGGTGCCGGTCTCGCCATGGACCAGCACTGTGGCATCGGTGGGGGCGACTTTGTTGATACGGGCGAACAGGTCCTGCATGACCGGGCTGTTGCCTATCATGCCGGTAATGGCCTTGCCGCGGTTGCGCGGGCTGGGTGCCTGCGCGCGGCTCTGTTCGGCTTTGCCGATCACACGGCGCACCGTGGCGATCATCTCGTCGTGATCGAACGGCTTGGCGATATAGTCGGCGGCGCCCATGCGCATGGAGTCCACCGCCGAGCGCAGACTGGCATAACTGGTCATGATCAATACCGGTACGTCTCCCGCCAGCTTCAGCAGGTCGGTGCCCGGCGCGCCGGGGAGGCGCAGGTCGGAGATGATCAGGTCGACTTCGCTGAGGCGATATTTACTGGTCGCCTCGCGCACAGAGCCAGCCTCGCTGACCCGGTAGCGGTGCCGCTCGAGCAGCTTGCGCAGCGCTGTGCGGATAATGGCTTCATCTTCGACGATCAGGATGTGGCTCATGTGTTACGCCTGGTTACAAAACGCTCAACGAGCGCCTAGTTTTACCTGCTGGGCGTTTCGATGCAACCCGTCAGGCTGGCGGCAAAGCCTGCCCAGTGTCACCGAAACTCTCGCAAGTCCGCATTTGGCGGCTGTCTAATCCAATCCCAGTGGCAGTTGCACCACGAACCTGGCACCGCGGCCGGTCGCGGGGTTGGCCGGGCTCACCAGCTCCAACTGGCCGTCATGCTCTTCCACAATGCTGTACACCATGGCGAGACCCAGGCCGGTGCCCTCGCCGGGCTCCTTGGTGGTGAAAAAGGGTTCGAGGATGCGCTCGCGGTCTTTAGGCGGTATGCCCGGGCCGTCGTCGGTCACCGCGACACAGGCACAGCCGGCGTGCCGGTAGCCTTCGATGCGGATGTCGCCGCCGTCGGGGCTGGCATCGCGGGCGTTGCTGAGCAGATTGATGAACACCTGGATCAGGCGCTGGCTGTCTCCCGGGGCGATCAGCTCTGCCGGGACGGCGTTGGTGAAGGTGACCTGGGTCTTGTCCCGCTGCAGGGACAGCAGCTGTACCGCCTCCTCGACACAGGAGTGCAGGTCCACCGGGGCTTTTTCGCTGTCCTGGCTGCCGCTGTGGGAGAAGTTCACCAGCGAGTGCACGATGCGACTGATGCGCTGGGTCTGGCTGAGTATCTGGTCTGCGGTTTCATGCACCTCGGCGGAGTCGGACTCAAAATGCAGGTTCTGCGCCAGGCAGGCGATGCCGGTGACCGGGTTGCCCACCTCGTGTGCGACCCCCGCTGCCAGCCGCCCGACGGAAGCGAGGCGCTCGCTGTGAATCAGCTCCTGTTCGAGAATCTGGGTCTCGGTGATGTCCTCGATCAGCAGCATCTGCCCATCGCCGCGCTGCCCCCGGTCAAGACCGCTGCGGGTGCTCTTCATGCGCGTCTTGTGCAGGTTCAGCCAGTGGCTGTCGCCTTCCAGGTTCACCTGACGTTTGAACAGGCTGTCTTCCTCGGTGTTGGCAAATTCCGTCAGCAGTCCGCGCCAGGGTTCCGACAGGTAGTCGAGCTTGGAGCCGATCACCTCGCTGGCGGCGATGTCGGTGAGGTCCTGCATGGCGTAGTTCCACAGCAGGATTTCCCCGTCGCGGCCGAGGGAGCAGGCGGCCATCGGCAGCTCTTCGAGCATCTGCCGGTGGTAGAGGCGCAGGTTGTTCAGTTCCGCCGCCAGACCGGTGAGCTGGTTCTTATAGCGGCTGAGGCGCGACTCGATCAGGTGGATATCCTTGTGCGCCGGCTGGCCGCTGTCCTTGAAGGGGAAGTGGCGGTCGATGATCTGGCCTGCCAGCACGCGCCCGAGCAGCCCCGACAGGTTGGCCTCCAGCTTGTCCCGCAGCCGCCGCAGGGCCAGCGGGCGCCGCTCGTCCGCGGGCAGATTCAGCTGGCGCAGAGCCCGGCTCACTTCCTGATTGGCGGTGGTCGCACCGAGGCTTTCCGCCAGGCGCAGGCGGAAGTCCGCCGCCGAGGTGACATCCAGTTGCAGGCGCAAAGCCTGGCTGAGGCTGTCGTCGCTGCAGAGGTCGGCCGCGTACTGTTCGAGACTGCTGGCCTTGCTGGAGAGGGATATGGCGACGAATAGCAGGATATTGACCGCGAGCGACAGGGTGGTGACCTGGGTCCAGATGGTCATTCCCAGCGGTATCTGCAGGCTGGTACCGGGCAGGCTGACTCCGCTCCAGCCAAAAATGGATGGCAGCAGCAGGCCGGCCGCCCAGACCAGCATGCCGGCCACCAGCCCGGCAATAAATCCGCGCTGGTTGCCCTGCGGCCAGTGGATAACGGCGAAGATGCCGGGCAGGAACTGCAGGGAGGCGATAAACGTCAGCAGCGCCAGGTCGGACAGGGAAAGACGGTTGTTGAGCAGCAGGTAAAAAGCGAAGCCGGCAATAAACAGGGCCGCAACCAATGCGCGGCGCAGCCACACCAGCTGCCGGTACATATTGTCTTCCGAGTGAAAGCGGGTGCCGGGCAGCAGCCAGTGGTTCATCACCATGGTGGACAGCGCCAGGGTGATCATCACCAGTGCGCCGGTAGCGGCGGACAGGCCGCCGACAAAGGCGATGGTGGTGAGCAGCGCGGAACCGCTGGCGCGGGGCACGGCCAGGGCAAAATACTGCACCGGCTCGGCCACATCCAGCGCAAAGCCGGCCCACATGATCGGGAAGATGGGTAGCGCCATCAGCAGCAGGAACAGGGGAAACCCCCAGCTGGCGACCCGCAGATTGCTGGACGCGGGCTGGTCGGCGATGCTCAGGTAGAAAATATGCGGCATCGCCACCGCGGTGGCGATAAATACCAGCAGCAGCGTGTGTGAAGAGCCCTGCTGGATCGGAGCGTACAGCAGCTGCTGCATCTCGGGGTTTTCGCCCAGCCACTGGTCGAGACCGTCGAAGCCGCCAAACACCCCGTAAATCGCATAGCCGCCCACCGCCAGCAGAGCCACCAGCTTAACCACCGATTCCAGGGCCATGGCGCTGGCCAGTCCCGCCTGGCGCTTGCGGGTCGCGCCGTACATGCTGGTGAATACCGCCAGCAGCACGCAGTAAAAGAAGGCGATCAGGTTTTTGCTGTTGATGCCGGCCTCGGGCAGGCCGAGCGCGGCGACGCTGTCGCGGGACAGCAGCGCCAGGGTTTCCGCTACGGCCTGTATCTGCAGGGCGATCAGCGGCAGCAAGCCGAGCAGCATAAACAGGGTGGCGAGGGCGCCGGCCTGACGGCTGTGATAGCGGAACACCAGCAGGTCCGCGGGTGATTTCAGCTGGTAGCGCTGCGCCAGTCGCGCCAGCGGCTCCAGTGCCACCGGGGCGAACAGGAACATGGCCCCGGTGCCCAGGTAATAGGCCAGTACGCCATAACCATACTGCCAGGCCAGGTCGACGATGCCGTAAAAAGTCCAGGCGGACAGGGAAACCCCCAGCGACAGCACGAACACCAGCGGGTGTCGCACCCAGCGGGACGGCAGCCAGCCCTTGGAAGTGGCAAAGGCGACGAAGAACAGGGCGGCGATATAGGCGACGCCGATCAGGGCGATATGGGCGATCTCAAAGCTCATCGTTCTTCCGCCGCATCTGCACAACGACCGCCAACAGGATCAGCACCAGCCAGAGGATAAAAGGCCGATACCAGGCCCCGGCCGGATTGATCATCCAGGTGAAAACCGTGGGGGAGAACACATAGCCCACCAGTACCAGCAGAATCAGAAGGGTGCGGTTGCTCATAGGGTCACTCGCGGCCCGGTCGGAATGCGCCGCGCAGAAGGGCGCTGGCGAAACAGATCGAGGTGAAGGTCGCGCCAGTCGACGGTGGTCTCCGGCGCCGAGATGTTAACGGCCGGGCCGGATCACTGCAATTGCCGGTCACGCCGATCCACCTGCCGGCGCTGCCAGCGGGCGACGGCCCAGTGCAGGATGGCGGCGGGGGACTCGCCGGCAAGCGCCGCTGGCGGGTGGTAGCCGAGAAAACCCAGCGCGCGGCACAGGTTCTCCGCCGGCCGCCGGTCGTCGATGGCCGGAGCGTGGTTCTGCTTGCTGAGTTTCTGCCCGGCGGGGCCCATCACCAGCGGCAGGTGCCCGAAGATCGGTGGCTCTGCGCCGAGCAGGCGGAACAGGCGCTGCTGGGCGCCGGTGGTCGAGAGCAGGTCGGCACCGCGAACCACATGGGTGATACCCTGGTCGATATCGTCCACCACCACCGCCAGCTGGTAAGCGTAGAGGCCGTCGCGGCGCTTGAGGATGGTGTCTTCGCGGATCTGTTGTCGCTGCCTGCCCTGCCAGATATCGTCGAAGGTCTCTTCCCCGCCGGCACAGCGCAGGCGCAGTGCGCTGGCTTTGTGCCTATCGAGTTTTTTCCCTGTGGCGCCGGCACAGGTGGCGCTGTCGTGGCCACCCTGCTGGCGAATCTGCGCCCGCGAGCACTGGCAGGGGAACAGCAGCTCCCGTGCCGCGAGTGCGCTCAGGGTCTTTTCATACAGGTCGTGTCGGCGGCTTTGCCAGACCACCGGGCTGTGGGGGTGCAGGCCGTGCAGTTCGAGGGTTTTGACAATGCGAGCGGCCGCGCCGGGCTCTTCTCGCGGCGGGTCCAGGTCTTCCATGCGCACCAGCCAGTGTCCGCCATGGGCGACGGCATCGAGATAGCTGCCGAGCGCGCACACGAGTGAGCCGAAGTGCAGTGGTCCGGTTGGGGAGGGGGCGAATCTGCCGATGTAGGTAGTGGGGTTGTGCGGGGTCATGGGCGATACGGGGGATCGCACCGGGGAGTCGCAGCGGGCGACTTTCTCATTACCATCGCCCGCTGCCTTCGACTCCCTGCGGGATTAGCCGGAGATCTGCTTTTCCTTGATTTCCGCCAGGGTCTTGCAGTCCACGCACAAAGTGGCGGTGGGGCGCGCTTCCAGGCGGCGAATACCGATTTCGACACCACAAGCTTCGCAGTAGCCGTAATCGTCTTGGTCGATCAGTTCGAGAGTGGCGTCGATCTTCTTGATCAGCTTGCGCTCGCGGTCGCGGGTACGCAGTTCCAGGCTGAACTCCTCTTCCTGGCTGGCGCGGTCCGCCGGATCGGGGAAGTTGGCTGCCTCGTCCTTCATATGGGAAACGGTGCGGTCCACTTCCGCCATCAGCTCGCCTTTCCAGGCCAGCAGCAGCTTGCGGAAGTGCTCCTGCTGCTTCTCATTCATGTACTCTTCGCCCTTCGTCTCCTTGTAGGGCTCCAAGCCGTGCAGAGATTCGGTGCTCGCAGCAGTTTTCGGCATAGTCGTTGCCTCTCTTTACTTATTGGGCCCCGCAATATGGGGCCGCTACCACCAAAATCAACGTGTGCCGTGCAAACCATGTTGTTCAGCACACTAGCCTAGACCGGATTTCTCCGGTGCGACGCACTTTATGACCGGCGCTGGCCCGGTCGGCGCGGCAGGCAATTCCTTTCCCGACGCAAAACCCCCTGGCAGTCGGGAGCAAGGAACCTACCAAATCTCTGCAGTTCGCGCCACAAAATGTTGTCTGGTATGTTCTGGCGCTCCAATTATCCGCAAAGGTGGCTCCGTGAAGTTTAATCCTCCACTGCAGCAGGGCATCCTGCTGCGCCGGTACAAAAGGTTTCTTGCCGATATTGAAACTGCGGACGGCCAGTTAATCACCATTCACTGCCCCAATACCGGTTCCATGAAGAATTGCTGGGCGGAATCCACACCCTGCTGGTACTCGGACTCGGGGAACCCGAAAAGAAAATACCGCCATACCCTGGAGGTGACCACCACCCCTGAATCTGCCCTGGCCGGCGTGAATACCGGCCGCGCCAATGCCCTGGTAGAGGAGGCCATCGCCGGCGGCATCGTTACCGAGCTGCAGGGCTATGAAACCGTGCGGCGGGAAGTGCGCTATGGCGAGGAGAACAGCCGTATCGACCTGCTGTTAAGTGGCGCGCCCGGCGACTGCTACGTGGAAGTCAAAAACGTCACGCTTGCAGAGGGCGGGCGGGGACTGTTCCCGGATGCAGTCAGCACCCGGGGCGCCAAGCACTTGCGGGAGCTGCAGAAGCTGGCCGAGAGCGGCGTGCGCGCCGTGCTGTTTTATTGCGTGCAGCACTCGGCAATCGAGACCGTGGAGGCGGCCCGCGAAATCGATCCGGCCTATGCCATGGCGCTGGACAGCGCGCTGGCGGCGGGGGTTGAGGTGCTGGCGTACCGTGCCGCCATCAGCGCGGGCGAAATCCGTCTGCAGCGGGCGCTGCCGTTTCGCAGCGGTTCCTGAATCCGCCGCTGCGGTCGTTATTCGGCCAGCAGCACGTACAGGCCCTCAGGGCTGTGTTCGATGGGCACCGGAGTCAGTGCATCGCCGGCGCAGGGTCCGGCAATGCACTCACCGGATTCGATCAGGAACAGCGCGCCGTGGGAGGCGCACTGGATCAGGGCGCCATCCGGGTCGAGGAATTGATTCTCCTGCCAGTCCAGGTTGATCCCGCGGTGCGGGCAGGAGTTCTTGTAGGCGTAGACCTCGCCGTCTTTCATCACCGCGAATACATTGTCGCTGCCCGCCGCGGTGTCGCCGAGGCAGAAGCCCCTGGACTGCCCCTCGGCCAGTTCGTCATATCGGCAAAGAAAATACTTTTGCATGGCGGTATTTGCTCGGCAATCGTTGTCACGGGGCGCCGCATTTGCCTATTCGCGGCGCGCTTTTATTTTGGGGCGGCGAGTGTAATGGAAGTCTCCCGGGTTTGCCCGTCGCGCACAAAGCTGAGGCTGACCTCGTCCCCCGCGCGATGGTTTTCCAGCGCGTTGAGCAGGTCGTCATGGTTGCGCACGGCCTGGCGGTCGATGCCGACAATCACATCCCCCAGCTGCCAGCCGCCATTGGGCGCGCGGTGAATGCCCCGCAGCCCGGCCTGTTCCGCCGGCATGCCCGGCGCGGTGCGCAGCACCGCGACACCCTCGAAGCCGTAATGGCTGGCCCACTGATCCGGCGCCGACTCGATGCCGAGCACCGGCCGCACCAGGCGGCCATGGGCGATCAGTTCCGGCACGATCTTCTTCACCGTATCCACCGGAATGGCGAAGCCGATACCGACACTGGCGCCACTGGGGCTGTAGATGGCGGTGTTGACGCCGATCAGCCGCCCGCGGCTGTCCAGCAGTGGGCCGCCGGAGTTGCCCGGATTGATGGCGGCGTCGGTCTGGATGACGTTGCGGATGGTGCGGTTATTGGCGGCCTCGATCTCGCGCCCCAGCGCGCTGACCACTCCGGTGGTGAGGGTGGTGTCGAGGCCAAAGGGGTTGCCAATGGCGAGTACCTTGCGCCCCACCGCCAGATTGCGGGAAGAGCCTGTGACCAGTGGCTTGAGCAGTTCCCGCGGCGCGTCGATACGCAGAACCGCGAGGTCCTTTTCCGGCGCGGTACCCACCAGCAGAGCCGGCCACTCGCTGCGATCCTGCAGGGTGATCGTGACCTTGCGCGCCCCTTCGATCACATGAAAGTTTGTGACCACATGCCCCTTGTCGTCCCAGATGAAGCCGCTGCCGGCGCCGCGAGGCACACTTTGCACCCGCAGGCTCCAGCGATCGCGCACCAGGGTTTCATTGGTGACATACACCACCGAGGGGCTGGCGAAGTTGAATACCTGAATGGTGTTGCGCTCATCGTCGGTGGAGAAGTCCGGCAATGCGGTGGCGTGAGCTCTGGCCGCAAGCGCCAGCAGCAGTATCAGGATGGCGGCGGGGTAATGGGGTAGCGGGATCTTGTATTGATTCATCATGGAACCGGTCAGCTTGCGGGACTGATTGCGCGGGCGCAGGCGCCCGCTGCCGGCCTGTGACGCCCGGGCGGGCGGGGCCCGCACCGGTGTCCGGGTCGCAGCCGGTGGGCTGCGACTGGGGTAGCCGCGGGGATAAGCCGCGAAGGTCAGCCGCGAAGATTCTGCAGCGCGAGGATGCGGTCTTCCAGCGGCGGATGGCTGGCCAGCAGTGCGCCCATGTTGCCATAGATGCCAAAGGCCTTCATGTTGCTGGGCAGCGGCTCTTCGCGACCCACCTCGGATTCCGCTTTGATCCGCGCCAGCGCTGCGGCCATGCCTTCACGGCTGGCGAGATGCGCGCCAGCGGCGTCGGCGCGGAACTCCCGCCGGCGGCTGAACCAGGCCACCACCATCATCGCCAGCACGCCAAAGATCATGTCCATGACGATGGAAGTAATGAAGTAGCCAATGCCGAGCCCCTGCTCGTTTTTCAGCAGCACCCGGTCGACGAAGAAGCCCACCAGGCGCGCAAAGAACATGACGAAGGTGTTGAGCACGCCCTGAATCAGCGCCAGAGTGACCATGTCACCGTTGGCCACGTGGCCGATCTCGTGGCCGATCACCGCCCGCGCCTCTTCCCGGGGGAAGCGTTGCAGCAGGCCGGCACTGACGGAAACCAGGGCGCTGTTGCGGTTCCAGCCGGTGGCGAAGGCGTTGGCCTGCGGCATGGGGAAAATACCCACATCGGGCATGCCGATGCCGGCTTTTTCCGACAGCTCGCGCACGGTGTCCACCAGCCACTTTTCGTCCGCGTTCTGGGGCTGGGTAATCACCTGCGTGCGGGTGCTCATGCGGGCGATGGTCTTGGACATCAGCAGGGAAATCAGCGAGCCGCCGAAGCCAAAGATGGCGCACATCAGCAGCAGCGCGGGCAGGTTCAGGTCGACGCCGTTTTCCGCAAGGATGCCGGGAATCCCCAGCAGGTTGAACACAATACCAACCAGGACCAAGACCGCCAGGTTGGTTAATAGAAACAGGCCAATGCGCAGCATCTGCACTCTCCGTTAGGTGTCTTATCAGACAGTGTAGATAGGTCCGCCGGGACAGGTTTCAAGTCCCCAGGGCAAGTCTGCGCGAAAGGCTGGAGGGGTTTTCCGGCTAGCGCCGCTCCATGGCCGGGCGTTCCATGCTGGGCTTTTCCATGGCGGACAGGTGGCGATCGGCCTCGTCGACCAGGCGCGCCTTGAGGTCCGGGTCCAGATCGTTCCAGTGCACATCCAGCAGGGCGCCCTGGAGGGCGTACAGAAGGACACGGGAGGCATTGATACCGCGGCTGCGGATACTGATGAAGGCGTCGACAGGGCCAACCCGGTACAGGTCATCGCGGGAGCGGATGCCTACCGAGTGGAGAATATTGACGGAGGCGAGACCAAGGTTCTTGAGTTGCAGCAGCTCTGACTGACTCGGGTGCATACGTGATATCCCTATCCTGATTCCACTGGCAACCGGTTACACGGTTTCCCGGCCACATCCTGCGCGCGGGAACTCAACATAGCATACATGATAGCGGGGCTAAAACTTGGCCGTTTTCGCAAGTAATGTATAACCCTGCTGACAGTGTGGGTTTGCTTGCGGTCCGCTTCCGGGGCGCCACGGCAGGTGATTTGTTACAGTAGGCCGTGTTAAGTCTGTGTATTTTGAGAATAGATTCTGCCGCAGTGCTGGCAAGCCCGGAGACCGCTGATGTTGACCGCACCCATCGAGCGCATGCTGTTCGGACTCGGCGATGACCACGTGATTCTGGAGCCGCGTTCAGGTCAGCTGCTGCACCCGGAGGCGCTGGTGGCTTTTCAGCAGCTCTGCGCCGATGCGCGCGATGCCGGTTTCGATCCGCTGGTGGTGTCGGGGTTTCGCGGTTTCGATCGCCAGCGGGTTATCTGGAATCGCAAGGCGCGCGGTGAACGCCCTGTGCTCGACAGCGCCGGCGCGCCTTTGGATATTGCCCGGCTCACACCGCCGCAGCTGGTTTTTGCCATCCTGCGCTGGTCGGCGCTGCCGGGCGCTTCCCGGCACCACTGGGGCACGGATTTCGATGTGGTGGATGCCGCCGCCATGCCGGATAATTACCAGGTGCAGCTGACGCCGCAGGAGGTGTGCCAGGGCGGTATCTTCTCGGCCTTCCACGAGTGGCTGGATCAGCGCATCGCCGCCGCAGAAAGCTACGGGCTGTTTCGCCCCTATGCCGAGGATCGCGGCGGCATCGCGCCGGAACGCTGGCACCTGAGCTATGCGCCGGCCGCGCGCGAACTGCAGGGGCTGCTCAGTGCGGATCGGCTGGCGGAGCGGGTCCGCTGCAGCGAGCTGGCGCTGGGGGAGACGGTCATCGAGCATATGGGGGCGGTCTTCGAGCGCTTTGTCGAGGTGCCGGAAGCGTTTTATCCGCCACAGTCTTAGTCCACCACAGAAAGCATAAAGCGAGGATCGCTTATCAACAGCGAGATTGAACGGCGGGATATCTGGAATGCCATGCGCGCCGAGGCCAGTGCCGCGGCCGCCGGTGAGCCGGTGCTGGCCAGCTATTTCCACAACACCATCCTGCGTCACAAGACCTTGAACGATGCGCTCGCCTATCACCTGGCCTCGGTGCTCGAACACAACGCCCTGACGGCGACGTCTTTGCAGGAGGTGATTGCGGAAGGGCTGTCAGAAGACGGCGCAATCGGGCGCTGCATGCAGGCGGATATCTGTGCCTGGTTCGACCGCGACCCGGCCTGCGACCAGTACATTACGCCGTTTCTCTACTTCAAGGGGTTCCATGCGCTGCAGTCGCACCGTATCGCCCACTGGCTCTGGCGGCAGGGCCGGCGCACCCTGGCGCTGTACTTCCAGAGCCGGGTGTCGGAGCAGTTCGCCGTGGACATTCATCCGGCGTCCCGTTTCGGCTGCGGTATCATGATCGACCACGCCACCGGCCTGGTGGTGGGCGAAACCTGTGTGGTGGAAGACGATGTCTCCATCCTGCACTCGGTGACGTTGGGCGGCAGTGGCAGTGGCGGAGGTGATCGCCATCCGAAAATTGGCCGCGGCGTCATGATTGGTGCCGGCGCCAAAATTCTGGGGCCGGTGCGTGTCGGTGAGGGAGTCAAAGTGGCCGCGGGCAGTCTGGTGCTGTCGGATGTCCCGGAGCACACTACCGTGGCCGGGGTGCCGGCCCGCCAGGTGGGGGGGCTTACCGCCGCCGCGCCCGCCTACACCATGGACCAGACTCTGGATGCATCCGAGGCGGACGGGGGCAGCGATCGCAACCCTTGACTCCCGGGGCAGGCTCTGCGGGAAAACAGGCCAGCCTTTGGGGTAGGCCTTTTTGATGAGGCTTTGGGGTAAGCCTTCTGATAAACCGCGTCAGGCGGGACAAAACAAGATACGCGCGCTCCGCAATAAAGGAGCGATAAGCGCGAAAACAATAAGATGCCCAGTGGAGGCAGAGGAGAGAAACACCATGTCGGAGCTTCGCTACAGTGTGATTTTTCGCGGTGATCTGGAACCCGGTTATGCCGCTGACGATGTGCGGGCCAACCTGGGCCGCCTGTTCAAGGCGGGGCCGGAGACGATCGACAAGCTGTTCAGTGGCCGCCCGCTGGCGATCAAGAAAAACCTGCCGGAAGCGCAGGCCCGCCAGCTGCAGGCGACACTGGCCAAGCTGGGCGCCCAGTCTTCCCTGAAAGCCGAGGGCGAGCAGCCCCCGGCGGCGCCGAAACCGGCGGCACCCGCGCCGCGGTCTGAGCCGGAGTCCGTGTCGCAGCCAGAACCCCGTCCCGCGCCACCCGCGCCACCCGCACCACCCGCACCGGCCCAGTCCCAGCCGATACAGCCGGCGCAAGGTGTGGCCGAAGCGGGTGGCCCGCACTGGTCTATCGCGCCGATGGAGGGCAATCTGATCAAGGAGCATGAACGGGAGCACAAAGAGGCGGTGCAGGTGGCGGTGGATCACCTGAGTGTGAAGCCCCAGCAGGGTAACCTTCTGGATGACTCCGAGCGGCAGCGTGAACCGGTCGCCCAGGTGAAAGTGCCGGACTGGCAGTTTGATTGAATGCCGAGACGGCAAGCCATGCGACCCATAAAAAAACCGGCCACTGGCCGGTTTTTTTATGCTCGGCTGATGTGCTCGATCAGCCTTCTTCCTTCAGGTAGCGCTCGCGGGAAGCCATGACTTCCTTGCGCGCGGCTTCGGCGTCGGCCCAGCCATCTACCTTGACCCACTTGCCCGCTTCCAGGGCTTTGTAGTTCTCGAAGTAATGCTCGATCTGCTTGATCAGCAGCTCCGGCAGGTCGCTGATTTCCTGCACGTGGTCGTACAGCTTGGTCAGCTTGGTGTGCGGTACCGCCAGCAGCTTGGCATCCACGCCGGATTCGTCGGTCATGTTCAGCACGCCGACAACGCGGGAGCGGATCACGGAACCAACCATGACCGGGTAGGGCGCCACTACCAGCACGTCCAGGGGGTCACCGTCTTCAGACAGGGTCTGCGGCACGTAACCGTAGTTGGCCGGATAGAACATGGGGGTGGCGACGAAACGGTCCACGAATACCGCGTCGGAATCCTTGTCCACTTCGTACTTGATCGGGTCGTGGTTGGCCGGGATTTCGATAATCACGTTGATGTCGTTGGGCAGGTCCTTTCCTGCAGGGATCTTGTCGAAGCTCATGGCTGGTCCTGGAATGAAGGGTGGTCGAAATTTTGGAGCGCGGATTATAAACCCTGCGCAGCCCCGCGCAAAGTCACGCCACTGCAGTGGTTCCCTCCCTCAAAGCGCAGTTTTGGCGGGGCTTTGTTGCCATTTGTTGTCTTTTGTCGCCTTTTGCCGGTTTGGGATGCCTCTGCGCTCATGGCAGCGGGGAGTCGCGTCTATGCTGTAACGGGTCGATAACAACACAAGAGGCTGCGACGGTCATGCTCGACCCGCGAACCATTCGCACCGCCAGTGAGGCCCGCGCCATTGTCGATGAGCGCAATCTGACCCACGTCAAGGTGGGTCTGTTTGACAACGACGGGGTCATGCGCGGCAAGTACATGAGCCGCGAGAAGTTTTTCTCCTCCCTGGAGCCCGGTTTCTCCTTCTGCGATGTGGTGCTGGGCTGGGATGTGAAAGACCAGCTCTACGACAATGCCCAGTACACCGGCTGGCACACCGGTTATCCCGATGCGCCGGTGCGCATTTTGCCGGAGACCTGCCGCGAGATTCCTTTTGAAGGGAATATGCTGCTGTTTCTGGCGGAGTTTGACCTGCAGACAGAGTCGGTCTGCCCGCGGGCGACCCTGCGCCGGGTGATAGAGCGCTGCCAGAGCGCCGGTTATGAACCCTTCGGCGCGCTGGAATATGAATTCTTCCTGTTCGACGAGACCCCCGAGAGCGCGCGGGAAAAATGTTTTCGCAACCTCAAGCCCTTCACGCCGGACTGGTTCGGCTACTCGATGATCCGCAACTCCGTCCACGCCGAACTTTACCGGCAGATCCTCGATCTGGGCGAGCGCATGGATTTCCCCATCGAGGGACTGCATACCGAAACCGGCCCGGGAGTGCTGGAGGCGGCGATTGCGGTGGATGGCGCGGCGGCCGCCGCCGATAAGGCGGCGCTGTTTAAAACCTTTATCAAGGTACTGGCGCAGCGCAACGACCTGATGGCGACATTTATGGCCAAGTGGTGCGGGGATTACCCCGGCCAGAGCGGGCATATCCACCTGTCATTGCGCGAGCGGGATAGCGGTCATTCCGCCTTTTTCGACCGCCGGCATCCGCAGAATATGAGCCCGGTACAGCGCAACTTTGTCGCCGGGCAGCAGCGCCTGATGCCGGAATTTCTCGCCATGATGGCGCCCACGGTCAACAGCTATCGCCGCCTGGTGCCCGGATTCTGGGCGCCCACGGACGCCACCTGGGGCATTGAAAACCGCACCGCGGCGCTGCGGGTGATTCCCGGCAGCGACAAGTCCCAGCGCGTGGAGTATCGCCTCGGTGCGGCGGATGCCAACCCGTATCTGGCCCTGGCGGCGGCACTCGGTTCCGGACTCTACGGCGTGTTGCAGCAGTGGGAACCTTCGGAGCCGGTTGCCGGCAACGCCTACGCGCTGGAACAGCCCGGGGAGGCCGCGCTGCCTCGCACCCTGTGGGATTCCGCCCAGCGGCTGCGCGGGTCCGATGCGGCGCGGGAGCTGTTCGGGGGCGCCTTTGTCGATCACTTCGCCGCCAGCCGCGAATGGGAGGAGCGGGAGTACCGCCGCCATGTAAGCGACTGGGAACTGGATCGCTATTTCGAGATTATCTGATCAACTTCGGGACTTCTTGTATGAGCACATTGCAATGCCTGTCGCCGGTGGACGGTTCACTGTATGTGGAGCGGCCCCTGGCCTCGCAGACGGAAATCCGCAAGGCGCTGGATAGCGCCCTGCGCGCCCAGTCGTTGTGGAAAAATACGCCGCTGGACGAGCGGGTGTCGCTGGTGCGCAAGGCCGTGGCAATCTTTACCAGTCACCGGGATGAGCTCGGACCCGAACTCACCTGGATGATGGGGCGGCCGGTGCGCTTCGTCGGTGGCGAGATCCAAGGCTTTGCCGAGCGCGCTCATTTTATGGCGGAGATCGCCGAAGCGGCATTGGCGGATATCCACGTGGCAGAGAAGGAAGGCTTCGAGCGTTTTATTCGCCGTGAACCGCTGGGTATTTCTCTGGTGATCGCGCCGTGGAATTACCCCTACCTCACCGCAGTGAATGCGGTGGTGCCCGCATTGCTGGCCGGCAACGCGGTGCTGCTCAAGCCCTCGGCCCAGACCCCGCTGTGTGCCGAACGCATCGCAGAGGCGTTTACCGAGGCGGGACTGCCCAGAGGGGTACTCCAGTATCTGCATTTGAGTCACGGCAATACCGAGCGGCTGATCAGCGCCCCGGAAGTCGACCATGTTGCCTTTACCGGCTCTGTGCCCGGCGGCGCCATGGTGGAGCGGGCGGCCGTGGGGCAGTTTAAACATATCGGCCTCGAACTGGGCGGCAAGGACCCGGCCTATATTCGCGAAGATGCGGACCTTGAGGCTTCCGTGGCCAGCGTGATCGATGGGGCCTTTTTTAATTCCGGGCAGTCCTGTTGTGCGATCGAGCGGCTGTATGTGCATGAGAGCCGCTTCGATGATTTTCTGCGCCTGGCGGTGCCCCTGATCAATGAATACCGTCTCGGTCGCCCCGACGACCCGGAGACCACACTGGGCCCACTGGTGCGCACGGCCGCAGCGGACTTTGTGCGCGGTCAGGTGGACGAGGCGCTCTCCGCCGGCGCCCGCGCCCATATCGACCCGCTCGCCTTTCCCGCAGACCGACCCGGCACCCCTTACCTGGCGCCGCAACTGCTGACCGAGGTCAACCATGAGATGCGGGTCATGCGGGAGGAATCCTTCGGCCCGGTGCTGGGGGTGCAGCCGGTGCGCGATGATGAGGAGGCGATTGCCCTCATGAACGACAGTGCCTTCGGCCTCACCGCAGCCATATACAGCGACGATATCGAGGCCGCCAGCACCATTGGCGACCGCCTGCAGACCGGCACCGTGTTCCTGAACCGCTGCGATTACCTGGACCCGGCGCTGGCCTGGACCGGTGTCAAGAATTCCGGCCGCGGCTGCACGCTGTCGTCGGTGGGCTACGAACACCTGACCCGGCCCAAATCCTTCCACCTGAAGAAAAAGCCCTGAGCCACGGCAGACCATGGACACGCAGCGCTTTCACAACAACTGGAACTACCCGACGGCGATCCGCGTCGGGCCGGGCAGGATCGGCGAGCTGGCCGAGACCTGTGCGGCGCTTGGCATGCGCGCCCCACTGCTGGTGACAGACCCGGGTCTGGCAGATTTGCCAATGGTCGCGCGGGCCCTTGCGCTGTGCGCGCAAGGGGGCTTGCAGGCCGGGCTGTTCAGCAGTATCAAGGGCAACCCCAATGGCAAAAATGTTGCCGATGGTGTGGCGGCGCTGCGGGCGGGCGGGCACGATGGCGTGATTGCCATGGGGGGCGGCTCGGCGCTG
The DNA here is from genome assembly GCF_039545115.1 of Microbulbifer aestuariivivens. Lineage (NCBI taxonomy): Bacteria > Pseudomonadati > Pseudomonadota > Gammaproteobacteria > Cellvibrionales > Microbulbiferaceae > Microbulbifer > Microbulbifer aestuariivivens. The sequence goes on from NZ_BAABRT010000008.1 coordinate 70,489, forward strand.
GACGCGGGCAAGGCCATCGCCTTGATGGCGGGCCAGAGCCGCCCAATCTGGGACTTCGAAGACGTGGCCGACAACTTCAAGCGCGTCAATGCATCCGCCATGGTGCCGGTGGTCGCGCTGCCCACCACCGCGGGCACCGGCTCGGAAGTGGGGCGCTCCGCCGTGATTACCGATGAGGCGGCCCAGCTGAAGCGCATCATCTTTCACCCCAGGATGCTGCCGGCGGCGGTGATCCTGGACCCGCAACTGACCCTGGATTTACCCGCCGGCATCACCGCGGCCACCGGCATGGACGCGCTGTCACACAATCTCGAGGCCTTCTGCGCACCGGCGTTTCATCCAATGGCGGAGGGCATTGCGCTGGAGGGCATTCGGCTGGTGAAAGAATACCTGCCGAGGGCAGTGGCCGATGGCCGCGACCTGGAGGCGCGGCAGCAGATGCTGGTGGCCTCGAGCATGGGGGCCACCGCCTTCCAGCGCGGTCTGGGCGCCATGCATGCGCTGGCGCACCCCATCGGTGCCCTTTACGACAAGCACCACGGCACCATCAACGCGGTGCTGATGCCCTATGTGTTGCAGGCCAACCGCGCAGCGATTGGCGAACCCATGGCGCGTCTGGCCCGCTATCTGGATCTGCCCGGCGAAGGTTTTGCGGCGGTTATGCAGTGGGTGCTGGAGCTGCGGGAGATGATCGGCATTCCCAACACCCTGGAGGAAATCGGCATCGACAGCGCCCGCGCCGACCTGTTGGGGGAGTTGGCCGCTGCCGATCCCTCCGCCGGCAGCAACCCCATAGCCCTGAATGCGGCGGCCTACCGGGAGATATTCTGCCGTGCGTTCAGCGGAGCATTGAACCTGTAAGGTTTTCCTGCGTATAACTCACGAGAGGAAAAACCGAACAGGAGTCGAGCATGCGCAGTTTGATCGCCGCATGGCTGATTGCCGCGGCCGCGCTCGCCAATAGCGCATGGGCCGGTGAGACCGGGCCTGACGCCCGGGAAAGCGTGGAAAACCTGGAGCGCGTGGAAAACGCGGAAAGGGTAGAAACCACCGCGCAGCAAGCCGCAGAAGCCGAAGCGAAGGCCGGGGAAAATATTCACACCGCGATTTTCGCCGGCGGCTGTTTCTGGTGCATGGAGCCGCCTTACGACAAACTCGATGGCGTACTCAAAACCACCTCCGGCTACAGCGGCGGCAAAGTTCCCAATCCCACCTATGAACAGGTCTCCGGCGGCGGCACCGGCCATACGGAAGTGGTGCAGGTGACCTATGACGCCGACAAAATCAGCTATCAGGAGCTGCTGGATGTGTTCTGGAGGAATGTGGACCCGCTAGATGGCGGTGGACAGTTCTGTGACCGGGGCGACCAGTATCGCAGCGCGATCTTCTACGGCAGTGCCGAGGAGAAGCGGCTGGCAGAGGCGGCAAAGCAGCGGATCGCCCAACAGCTGGGTAAACCCGTCGCCACCGAAGTGGTAGCCGAAGCCGCGTTCTATCCAGCCGAGAACTATCACCAGGATTACTACCAGCGCAATCCGCTGCGCTACAACTATTACCGCTATCGCTGTGGGCGGGATCAGCGCTTGGATGAACTCTGGGGGATATAGCGCTTCGAGTTCCAGGCAGAAAGTGCAATCAGGTCCATGAAAACCTCAATGAGTCGGCGTAAAAGAAGTTTGGGCTTTATCCCGGGACTACTTGCATTAGTCACCTCACTGTTGGCGTTTTCTGTTGGGGTGAAACTATTTATACCCGCGGTATTTCTGGTTTTTATGGCCGTTCCCTCGGCAATGTTGGCTGTGCTGCTGAAAAGCCTCCGCTTGGGTATCCTGAGTATCTTTTTTGCCGCTTTTGCCTGGTTTTCCTCTCCTGCGGTAGGACTGCTGGCATTTAAGTCTGACAATGTGTTTTTTTGCTTGTCGGCAACGGGTTTGATTCTGGCGGTTACCCTTTTCTTGTATTGGTATCGTGCGTCCAGGGCCTAGACCGGAGGACACGGGGCATGGGGCACGGGGCACAGGAAGTAGGGCATGGGCGATAGAACATAGGGCATCCCAGTAGCGGCCGTAATTGATCATGCATCGCCAGCTATCGGGGGTAGGCGTTAGTGAGAATCTGTGTTTGTGTGGCTCCTTTACCAATGAGGCTTATGCCCGCCATCTAATGCCGCTGTAGAATGTGGCGGCTGTTTTGCAATGCTGTCTTCCGACCTTGCAGCTTGTTCTGCCGGCTTTATATTCAACCCGCTTTAAGTCGTATCCAAAGTCCCGGAGTATCTGTGCAAACCTATTCCCTTCTCGATCTGTCCCCAATTATCGAAGGCGGAGATGCCGGCAGTGCCCTCGGCAATTCGCTCGATCTGGCGCGGCACGCCGAGGAACTGGGCTACCGGCGATTCTGGATGGCGGAGCACCACAATATGCCCGGTGTCGCCAGCGCGGCTACGGCGGTGGCGTTGGGGTATATCGCCGCCGGCACCAGAAAGATTCGCGTGGCGGCTGGCGGTGTGATGCTGCCCAATCATTCCCCGCTGGTCATTGCGGAGCAGTTCGGCACCCTGGCGGCGGTCTATCCCGGTCGCATTGATCTGGGGCTCGGGCGGGCGCCCGGGACCGATGGCGCCACCATGATGGCGCTGCGGCGCGACCCCACCACCGCTGCGGATCACTTCCCCGAGGATGTACAGGAGTTGCTGCAGCTTTTTGCGCCGGAGCAGCCGGGGCAGACGCTGCGGGCGGTGCCCGGTGCCGGTCTGGATGTGCCGGTATGGCTGCTGGGGTCCAGCCTTTACAGCGCGCAGCTGGCGGCGGCCCTGGGCTTGCCATTCGCTTTTGCCTCACATTTTGCGCCGGCGATGCTGGACCGGGCCCTGCATTTCTACCGCCAGCGTTTCGAGCCGTCGCAATACCTGCAGAAGCCCTACGCGGCGGCGGCGATCAATGTGTTTGCCGCCGATACCAGCGGCGAAGCGCGCAGGTTGATGACCTCCATCGAGCAGCAGTTTGCCGCCCTGCGCCGCGGCACTCCCGGGCCGCTCAAGCCACCCGTAGATGATCCGGCTGTTATCGCGCCGCCAGCGGAACGCATGCAGATAGCCCAGGCCCTGGCGGAGACTGCGGTGGGAGGCCGTGATGAGGTGGCGGCCTGGATTGATCGCTTTCTGGCGCGCACTCAGGTCGACGAACTGATTGTGACCGGGGCCATGTACGATCACGCGGCACGGTTAAAGTCGTTTGCAATCGCAGGCGAGATTCTGGCGGAACGTGTGAGCGAGAAGCGCGGGAGCTGAAAACAGAACCGTGTGAGAGGCAGACGCGGTTAGCCAAAGCCAAGCTTTTCGCCAGGGTTTTTCGCTAGGTTTTTTCACTAAGGATTTTTTTAGGGTTTTTCGCTAGCGTTTTCACTAAGGCGTTAGACGCCGGGGGCAGGCCGGCTACCGCTTTATGGACCTGTACCGCCATGGATGGCGGTGCAGGATACCCAGGAAGGGGGTACGGCGTGCCTCCAAAGCGGCACCCGGTAGCGGCGCCGTCTAACTGGCGCGCAATGTGTGTCAGGCGCGCAATGTATGGGGGCTATGCCTACGCCGCTTTTATGCAGGAGAGCTGGGCGTTTAAGGCTTGAATTCGCCCTTCAACTTCTTTGCCACCAGCACTTTCTTCAATTTCGCATACTGGGGGACACCGTTTTTGAACGGCGGGTAGTCTTCGCCCTGGATCAGCGGCAGCAGGTAATCGCGGCCCGCCTGGGTGATGCCAAAGCCATCCTCGCTGATGTATTCCTTCGGCATCATCTTTTCCACGTTGGCCACTTCAGACAGCGGCGCTTCGCCCACGGACCAGCCGTATTGCGGCCCTTGATCGCGAACGATGCAGGGCATGATGGCGTTTTTGCCTTCCAGGGCCATTTCCACCGCGGCGCGGCCTACGGCATAGGCCTGGGCCACGTCGGTGGCGGAGGCGATATGGCGCGCGGCGCGCTGCAGGTAGTCCGCCAGCGCCCAGTGGTATTTGAGCCCCAGCTCGCTCTTGATCATGTTGGCCAGCGTCGGTGCCACACCGCCCAGCTGTTTGTGGCCGAAGGCATCGGTGGTGCCGGCGTCGGCGAGGAAGGTGCCGTCGGCGTACTGGGCACCCTCGGAGGCCACGATCACGCAGTAGCCTTTCTGGTCCACGGTGTCCTGCACCTTCTTCAGGAATTGCTCTTTGTCGAAGGCCACTTCCGGGAACAGGATGATATGCGGCGCGTCGCCCTCCTGCTGCTGGGCCAGGGCGCCGGCGGCGGCGATCCAGCCGGCGTGGCGACCCATCACTTCGAGAATAAACACCTTGGTGGAGGTGGCGCACATGGAGGCCACATCGAGAGCCGCCTCCATGGTGGACACGGCCACATACTTGGCCACCGAGCCAAAGCCCGGGCAGTTATCGGTGAAGGGCAGGTCGTTGTCCACGGTCTTGGGCACGTGGATGGCCTGAATCGGGTAGCCCATGGTCTCGGAAAGTTGCGAGACCTTCAGGCAGGTGTCGGCGGAATCGCCGCCGCCGTTATAAAAGAAGTAACCGATGTCGTGGGCCTTGAACACCTCGATCAGGCGTTCATATTCCGCCCGGTTCTCTTCCAGGCTCTTCAGCTTGTAGCGACAGGAGCCGAAAGCGCCGGAGGGGGTGTGGCGCAGGGCGGCGATGGTGTCGGCGTCTTCCTGGTTTACGTCGATCAGCTCCTCGCGCAGGGCGCCGAGAATGCCGTTCTGCCCGGCGTAGACGTGGCCGATCTTGTCGCTGTGCTCGCGAGCGGCTTCGATCACGCCACAGGCGGAGGCGTTGATAACGGCGGTAACGCCACCGGATTGGGCGTAAAAGGCATTTTTCTTCGACATGAGCATCCTGCAGGAGGGTAAAGGCGGCGAATTCGGGGGCGAAGTCTAATGGAATCGGGGCGCAAATGCACCGGTCGCGCAAGTTTGGTGCGGCTTGGCTCCCGGCCTTTGCGCGCCCCCCGGGCTGTGGGCGGGGCTTGAGCCGGGGTATCAACCGGGGTTTGGCGTCGGGCTATGAACCGGGCTACTCCGGGTTAAGAGCCGGGCTAAGGTCCACTGGCCCATGGTAAGCTTGCGCCCTTTGATCGCAGCGTTGCAGGAGCGTTCGACCCCTTTATGCATATTCATATCTTAGGCATCTGCGGCACCTTTATGGGCAGTCTCGCGCAACTGGCGGTTGCCGAGGGGCACAGGGTCACCGGCAGCGATGCCAACGTCTACCCGCCCATGAGCACCCAGCTGCAGCAGGCGGGGATTGCCCTGACCGAGGGCTATGACCCGGCCCAGCTGGAACCGGCCCCGGACCTGGTGATCATCGGCAACGCCCTGTCCCGGGGTAATCCGGCGGTGGAGGCGGTGCTGGAACGCGGGCTGCCCTACACATCCGGAGCCCAGTGGCTGTGCGACCACTTCCTGGGAGAGCGCTGGGTGCTGGCGGTTTCCGGCACCCACGGCAAGACCACCACCGCCAGCATGCTGGCATGGATTCTCGAGTACGCCGGCATGAAGCCCGGATTCCTGATCGGCGGTGTGCCGCGCAATTTCGATGTTTCCGCGCGCCTGGGGGAGACCCCTTTCTTCGTGGTCGAGGCGGATGAGTACGATACCGCCTTCTTCGACAAGCGCTCCAAGTTCGTTCACTACCGCCCGCGCACCCTGATCATCAACAATCTGGAGTTTGATCACGCGGATATCTTCCCCGACCTGGCGGCTATCCAGCGGCAGTTCCACCACCTGGTGCGCACCGTACCGGGCAACGGACTGATCGTTGCCGCGGCCGAGGACAATGTCGAGCAGGTGCTGGCGCAGGGCTGCTGGAGCGAAGTGCAGCGTTTCTCCTGCGAGACCGAGGACGACGTGCGCCTCGGCGACTGGTGTGCGGTGGATGTGGCGGCGGATGGCGGCGCTTTCGCGGTGCAGTTCCGCGGCAAGGAGATGGCGCGGGTGCGGTGGCAGCACACCGGGCTGCACAATGTGCGCAATGGACTGGCCGCCATGGCCGCGGCGCGGCACGTGGGGGTAGACCCGGCCACGGCGGCGGAGGCTCTGGCCAGCTTCGAAGGGGTGAAGCGGCGCATGGAGTGCCTCGGCGAGGTTGGCGGCGTCTGTGTCTATGACGACTTTGCCCACCATCCCACCGCCATCGAAACCACCCTCAGCGGTCTGCGGGCCAAAGTGGGCCGCGACAGGATTATTGCCCTCATTGAACCGCGCTCCAACACCATGCGTATGGGTATTCACCAGAGCCAGCTGTCCCGGGTCTGTTCCGGCGCAGACCTGGTGCTTTGGTATCAGCCGCAGGGGATGAACTGGTCCCTGGGTGATGTGGTTCACCACTCCAGTGTGCCGGCAAAGATTTTCGACACCATCGACGCTGGGGTAGAATCCGCGGTCAATCTGGCCGAGCCCGGTACCCATATCGTCGTTATGAGCAATGGCGGCTTTGGCGGTATCCACCAGCAGCTGCTGGCGGCGCTGGAGCGCAAACAGAGCCAGCCCGGGGGCTGAGGTTGCGCCTCTTGTTCGTCCGTGGAGCACGATGCCGGGCCCTGCATTGCCGGTAAACAATGAAAGGGGCGCGCTTATGCCCCGGGTAGAGACTGAATTGGCCGAAGCTGCTTTTCCCAAACAAGCCGTGTTTAGCAAAACCGTCACCCTCGCCATGACCGGTGCCTCCGGGGCCCAGTATGGCCTGCGCCTGCTGCAGTGCCTGCTGGCGGCGGATGTGCGGGTATGGCTGCTGCTGTCCGACGCGGCGCGGGTGGTGATCGATACGGAAACCGATGTTCAGCTGCCCCGCCACGAGGACGACACGGCGGTGGAGACCTTTCTGGCCCGGCGCTTTGGCGCCAGAGAGGGGCAGTTAAAACTGTTCGGCAAGCGCGACTGGTTCTCGCCCGTGGCGTCTGGCACCGGCAGCCCCGCCAGCATGGTGGTGTGCCCGGCCAGCGGCGGCACTCTGTCCGCTATTGCCTGCGGGGCCTCGAATAATCTGATCGAGCGGGCCGCGGATGTGGCGCTGAAGGAGCGCCGCCAACTGATTCTGGTGCCCCGCGAGGCGCCGTACTCCGAGATTCACCTGGAGAATATGCTCAAGCTGACGCGCATGGGCGCCGTGATCCTGCCGGCGAGCCCGGGGTTTTACCAGCAGCCGAGGACGCTGGAGGACCTGGTGGATTTCGTGGTGGCGCGGCTGCTCGACCAGCTGGGGGTTGAGCAGGGCCTTCTGCCCCGCTGGGGGGAGCCGCAGTGAAGCCGCATATCACCATTCGCTACTGCACCCAGTGCAACTGGATGCTGCGCGCCACCTGGATGGCGCAGGAGCTGCTGCACACTTTTGCCGAGGACCTGCAGGGGGTGACCCTGGAGCCGACGAGTGGCGGCATCTTTGAAATTCTGGTCGCGGACAAGGTGCTGTGGGAGCGCAAAAAGGATGGTGGATTTCCATCCGCAAAGGTATTAAAAAGCCGCCTGCGGGACCTGGCCTTCCCGGAGCGGGAACTGGGCCACCTGGACAGGCCCTGATCCTCAATTGACTCGATAGCGGCGGCATCGTCGCCGCATTTGAACCGACTGGCATGCCGCATGGGGCGGCACTACGCACTCTACCTATATCTATACCTAAGCGAACCTCTATGCTTTCTGTCTTCAAGACCGCCTATGAGAACCTGATAACCCGGCACCCGGGGGGCGTGCTGGTGTTTGTTGCGCTGCTGACCGTCGTCGCCGCGCTGGGGTTGCCGCGGTTCAAAATTGATGCCTCCGCCGACTCCCTGACCCTGGAGGCCGACGAGGCGCTGGACTACTACCGCGAGATTTCCGAGCGCTACGCCAGTGGCGACTTTCTGGTGGTGACCTATCGCTATCGCCAGGGCGACCTTTTCACTGATCCCGCCCTCGATACCCTGCGCCAGCTGAGCGGTGAGCTGGCGCAGGTGCCCGGTGTCGAGAGCGTGCAGACGATTCTCGACGTGCCGCTGCTTTACAGCCCCAAGCCGGAGATTTCCGAGCTGGCGGATGGTATCCGCACCTTATCGGACCCGGACACGGACCGGGATCTGGCCCGACAGGAGTTCCTCTCCAGCCCCATTTACCGCGAACTGATTCTGAGCCCGGACGGCCAGACCACCGCGCTGCTGGTGAACCTGGAGCTGGACCGCCGCGGCCTGGAGCTGGTGCGGGAGCGCGATGCCCTGCGCCGCAAGCGGGACAGCGAGGGGCTGACGGAAGCCGAGTCCGCGCGCCTCGAAGAGGTCAGCGCCATCTACCTGCAGCACCGCACCGAGCAGGACCTGGTGTCGCGGCAGCGGGTGGACGTGGTGCGCGGCATTCTCGAGGGCTATAAGAGCGAAGCGGAGCTGTTCCTCGGCGGTGTCTCCATGATCACCGCCGACATGATCGCTTTCATCAAGAGTGATCTGGTGGTGTTCGGCGCCGGCATTCTGCTGTTTATCATCGTGACCCTGCTGATCATCTTCCGCCAGGTGCGCTGGGTTCTGTTGCCTCTCAGCACCTGTATTCTGACCGCGGTGATTATGCTGGGGCTGCTGAGCTGGATGGACTGGCGCCTGACGGTCATCTCCGCCAACTTTGTCGCGCTGCTGCTGATCATTACGCTGGCGATCACTATTCACCTCTCGGTGCGCTATCGCGAATTCGCCGCCCAGAACCCCCAGTGGGATCGCCGCCAGCTGGCCCTTGAGTCAGTGCGCTTTATGGCCAAGCCGTGCCTGTACACGGCGCTTACCACCATTGTCGCCTTCGCCTCGCTGGTGGTGAGTGGTATCCGGCCGGTGATCGACTTCGGCTGGATGATGACCATGGGCGTGGCGCTGGCGCTGGTGCTGTCTTTCCTGATCATTCCGGCGGTGCTGATGCTGTTACCCAAGCGCGCAGACGGTATCGGTGAAGACAATTCCCACGCGTTTACTCTGCTGTTCTCCCGTTTTGCCGAAAACCGCCGCAGGCTGGTGCTGACTGTCGCCGTCGCCGCCGCTGTGATTGGCGCGGTGGGGGCGACCCAGCTGAGAGTGGAAAACCGTTTCATCGATTACTTCGACAGCTCCACCGAGATCTACCGGGGAATGCTGGTGATCGACCGCCGCCTTGGCGGCACGGTGACGCTGGATATTATTCTCGACAAGCCGCAGATCGAAGAGCCCGCCTTTGATGGGGAGGAAGACCCGTTTGCGCTGGGCGTCGGCGACAGCGGTGCCGATAGCGATGGCGCGGGTGACTATGCCTTCACCTCGGCAGATGCCTTCGCCGCGGAAGATCCTTTCGCCTCCGATGACCCCTTCGCCGCTGAGTCTGAAACCGTCGAGCCCAGTTACTGGTTCACCGTGGCCGGTCTGTCCACCATTGAGCAGCTGCACGACTACCTCGAGCGTCAGCCGGAAATCGGCAAGGTGCAGTCACTCGCGACCCTGTACAAGGTGGCGCGGGACTTAAACGGCGGGCCGCTGAACGACTTCGAACTGGCCGTGGCCCGCAGCGGCCTGCCGGCGGAAATCAGCGATGTGCTGGTGGACCCCTACCTCTCGATTCCCAACAATCAGGCTCGCATCACCCTGCGCGTCATGGAAACGGATCCCAACCTGCGCCGTGATGAGCTGATCCAGCGCATCTACGAGTACGCCCACGACGAGATGGCTCTGGCCCCGGAAAATATTCGCCAGACCGGCCTGCTGGTGCTTTACAACAATATGCTGCAGAGCCTGTTCAAATCGCAGATCCTGACCTTGGGAGCGGTGTTTATCGGTATCCTGCTGATGTTCCTGGTGCTGTTCCGCTCGCTGTCGATCGCCATCATCGCCCTGATACCAAACATGCTGGCAGCCGCGGTGGTGCTGGGCGGAATGGGGCTGGCCGGTATTCCCCTGGATATGATGACCATCACCATCGCCGCCATCACCGTCGGCATTGGTGTGGATCATGCGATCCACTACCTCTACCGCTTCCGCAGCGAATTTGCCAAAGATGGCGATTACCTGGCCACCATGCACCGCAGTCACGCCACCATCGGCCGCGCCATGTTCTATACCGCCATTACGATTATTGCCGGCTTCTCGATCCTGGCCCTGTCCAAGTTCGTGCCGTCGATCTATTTCGGCCTGCTCACGGCCTTGGCCATGTCCGCCGCCCTGTTGGGCTCGCTGACCTTGCTGCCGCTGCTGCTGCTGATCTTCAAGCCTCTCAAGGGTCCGCTCGAGTCCCGGGAGGCGCCGGGAAAGCCTGAAGTGGCCGGAGAGGGTCTCGCCGGGGCCTGATTCTGCTGTGTGCGATTCTTTGTCGTGAACAGGGGGCAGTCGAAACAGAAGGAGTGTCCCTGCCGTAACAGTGGCAGGCTGGTGGGTGGATCAAGAGACGCTTTGCCTGCTGAAGGGACATTAAACAAGTTCTCTCAGGTAGCGAGGTGCAGCAGTTCCTCGCCAGCGCGCTGCAATACTTAGCCTCGATCACCCTCTCTTGGTTTTTTACAATTGCGCCCTGGCGGCCTGAATTCGGTCGAGTGTCTTGCTTTTTTCTCGTATTGCGGCGAATGCCAATGACGCGACACTGTTCGCAGTGCTCAGGGGGTATTTGCAGGGGAAATTACCCCGGTTCCGTCTGGGCGATCGCAACCGGGGGAGGACTCAGGGGGAACTCAGTCGCTGCGGCTGGTGATCTCCAGCAGGTGGTAGCCGAACTGGGTTTTGATGGGGCCGTGAACCTTGTTGAGCTCGCCGGAAAATACCACTTTATCGAACTCCGGCACCATCTGGCCCTGGCTGAACTCGCCCAGATCGCCACCATTGCGTCCAGAGGGGCACTGGGAATGCTCCTGAGCGACGGCGCCAAAATCTGCGCCTTCCTCGATTTTCTTCTTCAGCTCCTGACTCTTTTCTTCGCTTTCAACCAGGATGTGGCGTGCGCTCGCTTTTGGCATAAGGCTCTCTCTCAATGATATGGGTGTGTTTTAAAGTTTCCGCTTCAGCTTAGAGGTTTTGTGCGGGTCTTGCTACGAGCTGGTTCAGTAGCGGGGCAAGGCGTAAAAGCGAGGGTGGTAAAGACAGGCTGCGCAGGGTGAGCGCACAAAGAAAAAGAGGGGGGCTTTAATGACAGGGCTTTAACCCCTGACTTTGACGGCCGGGCTTTAACGGTTGCCATTTACGGCTGCGCGCCATCTTTGTGGCGCCGCCGCGCCGGCAGAAGCGCGGGGCCGAGTGCGGGATCGAGTGTGGGGTTGAGGTGCGAGGAGAGGTGCGAGGAGAGGTGCAGGGCGAGGTGCAGGGCGAGCTGCGCTCTGAGGTGTTGCTCGCGAGCTGTGCGCGGGGCATTTGCGAGGTTGTGACGCTGAGAGAGGCCCGCAGTCGGGGCTCGCAATGATCAACGGCTGATTCTCCCGTTTAAGGCTTGTACTGGTTTGTACTGGTTTGTACTGGCTTGTATGGAGCCGAAGAGTCGCCCCGCCGCTCATTGCTAAAACCCTTTTCACCGGGCATGGCCCGGTCGGCATAAAAACTGTGCAGCGGTTTCTGCGGTGGTGCTGCGCCCATCGGTGTTATCGTTGCAGTATTGCCAGAATTCGAGAAACCCCGTGCCCCAGATTCCTCTATTCCCCCTGCGAGTTGCCTTGTTTCCCGGCGTGGCTTTGCCGCTGCGGATCTTTGAGCAGCGCTATCTGCGCCTGATCTCTGACAGTCTCAGGGCCGATGACGGTTTTGGCGTGGTGCTGATCCGCGCCGGCGGTGAAGTCGGGCATTCGGATGTCTGGCCTGTGGGGGTTTTTGTCGAAGTGGTTGACTGGAGCCAGGGCGAAGAGGGGCTTTTGCATGTGATGGTGCAGGGGCAGCGTCGCTTTCGTATTGCGGGCACCAGCCGCAGTGCAGGTGGTCTAATGATGGCGGAGGTCGAATGGTTGCCGGAGCCGTCTCAAGCGCCGGTGCCGGCGGAATGCGACGGGTTACTCGCGGTGCTGGACGAACTCAAGGAGCATGCGGCCATGCTGTCGCTGCGCTTTGAGCCGGTGGAAACCGCCGATGCGCTCTCGTGGCAGTTGGCGCAACTGTTGCCGCTGGACGACAAGGTGCGCATTGACCTTCTGGCAACCGAGGACCCGTTGCAGCGTCTGGCGACCATCGCCGCCAGTCTCGACCAGTGGGCGAGGGAGTAACTGCTTACCTTCTGCGTCACTCCGCCCTTAACCAGTCCAGGCCGAGCCCTGGCTGGGCTGTGAGCGGAAGCGCGGCGTGGACTTTGGGGAGGCGGCGAGTCTCTAGTCTCGGTCTCTTCATGGTTCGCGGTTCTGGAGAATAAACGGCTTTTGGGGCGTGCCCGGCAGCAGTTGGATCGCCTTGGGCACGGTTTGGGTAATGTTCAGGCAATGCCCAGGTATTGGCCATTGACCAATAACTTGTCGGATTATCCCGCGTCTTCCAACCGCGCCGGGGCTCTGCGTTATACTGCGCAGCCATTTGCCCAGCACGGAGTGCATCAGTGACCATCAGCAGCACCGCGGACACCACTTCTCCGCAGTCCACCCAGCAGAAAATTGAAGCCATGGGTCGCCGCGCCCGCGAGGCGGCGCGGATAATCGCCCGTGCGGATACGGGCACCAAGAATCGCGCCCTGCGGGCAATCGGCCTGGAGCTGGACCGTCGCCGCGCCGAGGTGCTGGCGGCGAATGCTCGCGATATGGCCGCAGGCCGGGAGAGCGGTCTGGACGCCGCGCTGTTGGATCGGCTGGAGCTGAATGACGAGCGTATCGACGCCATGATCAGCGGGCTTAATCAGGTGGCGGAGCTGCCGGACCCGGTGGGTGAGATCGACGACCTCAAGTTTCGCCCCAGTGGCATCCAGGTGGGCAAAATGCGTGTGCCCCTGGGGGTGGTGGGGATCATTTACGAGTCGCGCCCCAATGTCACCATCGATGCCGCCAGCCTGTGTCTGAAATCCGGCAACGCCACCATTCTGCGCGGTGGCAGTGAGGCCCTGCACTCCAATGGCGCCATCGCCGCCTGTATCGCCGCCGGGCTTGAAGAGGCTGGCTTGCCGCAATCCGCGGTGCAGGTTGTCGATACCACCGACCGCGCGGCAGTGGGCGCGCTGATCGCCATGCCGGACTATGTGGACGTGATTGTGCCGCGGGGTGGCACCGGCCTGATTGAGCGCATCAGCCGCGATGCGCGGGTGCCGGTGATCAAGCACTTGAATGGGGTCTGTCACGTTTACCTCGACGACCGCGCCGACCGGGAAAAGGCCTTCAATATCGCCCTGAACGCCAAGACCCACCGCTACGGTGTCTGTAACGCCATGGAGACTCTGCTGGTGGCGGAACAGATCGCCGATGAGATTCTGCCGCGGCTGGCGGCGGCTTACCGTGAAAGAGAGGTTGAGCTTCGCGGCTGTGAGCGTACACTGCGCATCCTCTCTAACTGCGAAGCGGCCACAGAGGCGGACTGGAGCGAAGAATACCTGGCGCCGATACTGGCGATCCGGGTGGTGGCGAATATGGACGCCGCCATGGACCACATCGCCCGCTACAGCTCCGGCCATACGGAGGCGATCGTGACCGAGGATTACACCCGCGCGCGGCGCTTTCTCGCCGAAGTGGACTCCAGCTCCGTGATGGTGAACGCATCGACCCGCTTCGCCGATGGCTTTGAGTACGGCCTCGGTGCGGAAATCGGCATCAGCACCGACAAGATCCACGCCCGCGGGCCGGTGGGCCTGGAAGGGCTGACCTCGCAGAAGTGGATTGTGCTGGGGGATGGGCATATCCGGCAGTAATTTGCAGCCGCAGGCCGCCGTGAATGAGACGAAACCGGTGCTGAATGACTGAACCGCTAAGAGCCATCGCCCTGTTTGGCGGCACTTTCGATCCGGTGCATTTCGGCCACCTGCGCATGGCCCTGGAGCTGCGCGAGGCGCTGCACTTTGACGAGATGCGGCTGCTGCCGAGCCACCAGCCCCGCCATCGGCAGTCCCCCGGCGTTTCTTCCGCGCACCGCCGGCAGATGCTGGCGCTGGCGATTGGTGACTGTGCCGAGCTGACGCTGGACGACCGCGAGCTGCGGCGCGGTGGCGATACCTATACGGTGGACACGCTGGAGGAACTGCGCGCCGAGCTGGGAGAGTCGCTATCCATCAGTTTCTGTATGGGGCTCGATTCCCTGCTGACGCTGCCCCGGTGGCACCGCTGGCAGCGGCTCCTCGACCTCGCCCATCTGGTGGTGGTGGCCCGTCCGGGCTGGCAATTGCCCTCACAGGGTGAAGTGGCGGAGCTAATCAGCTCCCGGAGCGCTCCGCCGAGTGACCTGCGACGCCTGCCGGCGGGGCGGATCCTACTGCGGGAGCAGACGCCGCTGCCCATCTCGGCAACGGCTGTCCGCCAGCTGATTGCGCGGGGGCAGTCCCCCCGCTTCCTGCTGCCGGACGCGGTATTGGAATATATTGAAGACAACGGACTCTATCGGACGGCCGCCGCAAGCGACCGCTAAAGCAAGGTGTTATGACTGATATCAAGAAAATTGCCATTGAGGCGCTGGAAGATCTTAAAGGCAAGGACATCGTCTCGATGGACGTGTCGGAACTCAGTGATGTGATGGATACGCTCATTATCTGTACCGGTACTTCCAGCCGGCAGGTGAAGTCCCTGGCCAACAACGTGGTCGAGGATGGCAAGAAGGCCGGCGTGCGCCCGATCGGCGTCGAGGGGCTGGAGCAGGGCGAGTGGGTGCTGGTGGACTACGGCGACGTTGTCGTGCACGTCATGCTCGCGGACGTGCGCAGCTTCTACGACCTGGAAAAGCTCTGGTCGATGAGCCCGGCCAGTCGCGAGGGGCGGGAGGAGTAGCGCCCTTTGCCGGGGCAAGAGTGAGCCCCGGCAAAGCGTCACAGCCGATGAAGATTCGTATCCTTGCCGCCGGTGGGCGCATGCCCGCCTGGGTTCAGGAGGGCTACAGCGAGTATGCCAAGCGCCTGCCGCGGGAGATCAGCCTGGAAATGGTGGAGATTCCCCTCGGCCAGCGGGGCCAGAAGAACGCTGCCGCGCTGGTGGAAAAAGCGCGCCAGAAAGAGGGCGAGGCAATGCTGGCGGCGCTGCATCCGCGAGACCATGTGGTCGCGCTGGATGTGCAGGGCAAGCCGTGGAGCACCCACCAGCTGTCACAGCAATTGGAGGGCTGGCAGATGCAGGGCGACAATGTGGTCCTGCTGATCGGCGGGCCGGACGGGCTGGCGCCGGACTGCCTGGCCCGCGCCCGCCAGCGCTGGTCCCTGTCGCCACTGACCCTGCCGCACCCGCTGGTGCGGGTGGTGCTGGCGGAACAGCTGTACCGCGCCTGGACGCTGCTGGCGGGGCATCCCTACCACAAGTGACCCCCGCTTCTGTTGACTGCCAAACACCGGCCAATACCAGCCGTAGGTGGCCACGGCTGAAGCTCCGGTGCTTGGAATACCCTGCTGACGGGCCGGTCCCGGCCCATGTGGAGAATCCCCCAGGTACTGCGCGAAAGCGCGGTATTTCGGCAATATCCATTAAATTGTGCGGTTTGCATTCATCAAACGGCCGCCGAAGTGTACAATTCCTGGTCAATTTACGCGCCAGAGCCAAGTGATCAATGGCCCTCGACCTGCACCTGAAAGACCCCCACCTCGAACAGCGGCTGTTTCGCAACCGCATGCTGGTCGCGATCGTATTCGTGGTGGTGCTGCTCGGTGTGCTGGTGGCGCGTTTCTACAACCTGCAGGTGGTCAATTACGACGACTACCGCACCCAGTCTGATAAGAACCGCATTCAGGTGCGCCCGGTGCCCGCCACCCGTGGTCTGATCTACGACCGCAACGGCACCCTGCTCGCCGACAACCGCCCCAGCTATACCCTCGCCATCGTGCGCGAACGGGTGCGCGATATGGATGGCACCCTCGAGCTGATCGGCGATCTGGTGCAGCTCGATGACGCCGATGTGGATAAGTTCCACCAGCGCCTGCAGCGCCGCCGCCCGTTTGAGCCGGTGCCCCTGCGCTACCGCCTCAGCGAAGAGGAAATCGCCCGCGTCAGTGTCAACGAGTTCCGCCTGCCCGGCGTCTCGGTAGAGGCAGAGCTGGTGCGCTATTACCCGCTGACCCAACTGTTTGCCCACAGCGTCGGCTATGTGGGCCGCATCAGTGAGCGCGAACTGACCGCCTTCACCGAGGAGGATGTGCGGCGTTACCGCGGCACCCAGAGCATCGGCAAGGTGGGGCTGGAGAAGTCCTACGAGGATCTGCTGCTGGGTGAGGTGGGCTACGAGAATGTGGAGACCAACGCCCGCGGGCGGGTTTTGCGGGTGCTGGAGCGGCACGACCCGCAGCCGGGCTCGGAGCTGACCCTGCATATGGACGCCCGCCTGCAGCAGGTGGCGACCGAGGCGCTGGGCGCGCACCGCGGCTCCGTGGTGGCGATCGATGTGAAGACCGGCGGCGTGCTGGCCTTTGTCAGCAAGCCCTCGTTCGACCCCAACCTGTTTGTGACCGGCATCAGCTACAAGGATTACAGCGCGCTGCGCGATTCCATCGACGTGCCCCTGTTCAACCGCTCCGTGCAGGGGCAGTACCCGCCGGGGTCGACCCTGAAACCGCTGATGGGCCTCGGTGGCCTCGCCGCGGGGCTGATTGATCGGCAGACCAAGGTCAAGGACCCGGGCTGGTACCGGTTGCCCAACGACACACGCCTGTACCGGGACTGGAAGCGCTGGGGGCATGGCACTAGGGTGGACCTGACCCAGGCGCTGGCGGAGAGCTGCGATGTCTACTTCTACGACCTGGCGCACCGCTGGAGCATTGACGGCATGCATGAAGTCGCCACCCGTTTTGGCCTTGGCGCCAAGACCGGCATCGACCTGCCGGTAGAGCGGCCGGGCCTGTTTCCCTCCCGTGACTGGAAGCGCGGCGCCCGCGGCATGCCCTGGTTCCCCGGTGACAACCTCAATGCGGTGCTCGGTCAGGGCTTCGTGTTGGCGACTCCGCTGCAGCTGGCGGTGATGACCGCCACCATCGCCAATCGCGGCACCCATTATCGCCCGCAGGTGGTGATGGCCGTCGACGGAGTGGAGCAGCCGCCGGAAGTTCTGCATCACATCGAAGCCAAGCCGGAACACTGGGAGCTGATTTTCGAGGGCATGGAGGCTGTGGTTTACGGCGTGCGCGGCACCGGCAAGAAGGCCGGCGCAGAGCTGGGCTTCCGCGTCGCCGGCAAGACCGGCACCGCCCAGGTGGTGGGCATCGCCCAGGGCGAGGAGTACGACTCCGAGGCCCTCAAGGAGCGCCATCGCGACCACGCCCTGTTCGTTGCCTTCGCCCCGCTGGAAGACCCGCAGATCGCCGTGGCGGTGTTGGTGGAAAATGGCGAGAGTGGCGGCGCCATGGCCGCGCCGGTGGCCCGCGAGGTGTTCCATGAATGGCTGTCGCGTCCGCTTGAGGAAACCGCGGCTATCCTGCCGGGGCCGGTTCGGCTAGAAAAGGGAGGTGCCCGTGGCTAGTCGGGATTACATGCACAGGCTGCCGGACTCCCATCGCAGCCTCAGTCGACCCCTGAGCTTTTCCCGCCGCTGGCATATCGACGTGCCGCTTCTGGTGCTGTTGATCCTGCTCTGCTCGGTGGGGTTGACCGTTCTCTACAGCGCCGCTGGCAGCGAGACCCATTATGTGCGCCGCCAGGCAGTTTTCCTCGGTATGGCCTTTGTCGGCATGCTCGTCGCCGCCAATGTGCCCGTGGATATGTACCGGCGCTGGTCGCCCTGGCTGTATGTGGGTGGCTGCGGACTGCTGGTGGCGGTGCTGTTTGTCGGCGTTGGCGCCAAGGGTGCCCAGCGCTGGCTGGAAATCGGTGGCTTTCGCTTCCAGCCTTCCGAGGCGCTGAAACTGGCTGTGCCCATGTCAGTGGCCGCCTTCCTGCACTGGCGCCCGCTGCCGCCGTCGTTCACCACCGTCATTGGCGCGCTGGCGATCGTTGTTGTGCCCGCCGCACTGATTGTGCGCCAGCCGGATCTCGGCACCTCGATTCTGATTGCCGCCTCCGGGCTTTTCGCCCTCTATCTGGCCGGGCTCAGCTGGAAGTTGATCGGCGGCGCGGCGGTGGCGCTTGTGGCCGCCGCCTGGCCTATCTGGGAGTGGGGGCTGCGGGAATACCAGAAGCAGCGCATCATGACCCTGTTCAATCCCGATGCCGACCGCCTCGGCGCCGGTTGGAATATTTTTCAGTCCAAGGCGGCCATCGGTTCCGGGGGAATTTACGGCAAGGGCTATATGCAGGGCACCCAGTCGCAACTGGACTTTCTGCCCGAGAGTCACACTGACTTTATTATCGCCGTGCTCTCCGAGGAGTGGGGCATGCGCGGCGCGCTATTGCTGCTATTGCTCTATGTGCTGATCATCGCCCGGGGCATCTATATTAGTTTCATGGCCCAGCACGTGTTCGGGCGGCTGCTGGCTGGCAGCATTACGCTGACATTCTTTGTCTATGTGTTTGTGAATATCGGCATGGTTACCGGGTTATTGCCGGTGGTGGGGGTGCCCCTGCCGCTTGTCAGTCACGGTGGGACTTCCGCCATGACCCTGATGGCCGGATTCGGTATCCTCATGGCCATTGGCACAGAGCCGCGCCGGGTCAGTTTCTAGGGCCGCGCCGGGTCAGTTTCTAGCGCCGCTGCCCGGGTGTCATACAGCGCGCCGCGGGCCTTCGCCTGGCAGTAATGGCCCCGGTGATCTGGCTGGACCCTGGATGTGATGTTGGTGTGAGTTTGGGTGTAGAGAAGCACTATGAGAACAGGAGTGGCAGTTTTGCAATGGACCATGGGACTTCTGGCGGGCTTGGGGATGGTTTTATCCGCCTGCGCACAGGAAAGCGGCCACGCTGACAACCCGGATGCCCAGGCATTCGTCAACCATATGGTCGAGAAGCACGCCTTCAACCGCCAGCAGATGCTGGACCTGATGCGCGAGGCCAAGCGCAAAGACGCCATTCTCAAGGCCATCCAGCGCCCCGCAGAGAAAGCCAAGCCCTGGTATGAATACCGCACCCTGTTTATCACCCCGCAGAGTATCGCCGGCGGTGTCGACTTCTGGGACAAGAATCGCAAAGCCCTGGAAGATGCCGAGAACAAGTACGGCGTACCGGCGGAATTGATCGTCGCCATTATCGGGGTTGAAACCCGCTACGGCGGCAATATGGGTGGCTATCGGGTGCTGGATGCCCTCGCCACCCTGGCTTTCAATTATCCCCGCCGCTCAGAGTTCTTTACCAAAGAGCTGGAAAACTTCCTGCTGCTGACCCGGGACCAGGGGCTTGCGCCTACCGAGCTCAAAGGTTCCTATGCCGGCGCCATGGGCTTCGGCCAGTTTATGCCCTCCAGTTACCGCGCCTACGCGGTGGACTTCAATAATGACGGCAAGGTGGATATCTGGCAGGACACCGAGGACGCCATCGGCAGTGTGGCCAATTATCTGGCCGAGCACGGCTGGCAGCGCGGCGAGCCCGTGGTTGTACTGGCCTCCCCCCGGCCCAATGCGGATATGACCATCGTCAACGACAGTCTCAAGCCCCAGTGGACGGTGGGCCAGTTGAAAGAAAAGGGTTTCGAAACCACCGCTCAGGTGAGTGCGGATATGCCGGCCAATGTGTTTTCCCTGCAGACAGCGCAGGGCAAGGAGTACTGGATCGGCCTCAAGAATTTTTCCGTGATTACCAGTTACAATCGCAGCCGGCTTTATGCGATGGCGGTGTATGACCTGGCTCAGGAAATCGTCAAAGCCCGCGGCGGCCGCTCCTGATGGATTCGCCCGGGGTAAAAACAAGATGTAGATTTCGCGCTCCCGGGAACCAACCGGCGCGCCTTCCATCAAAAATCCGAATTTAACGGAAAAAGCCAGATAAAAACGCTTTGGGTGTGCGACCTGTTGACGCCACCCGCGGGGGGATTTCATGTTGAAAAATTGCAAGCGGCTGGCCGCCGTCACGGCCGGCCTGTTGCTGGCCGCCTGTGGCAGCCAGCCAGACAAGCCCGCCTGGGATGCGGTGCAAGACAGCGGGCCGGCGGCACCGGTGGACATGCAGGCAACCCCTGACCCCACCCCTGTGCGCGAACCCATTGGCAAGGCCGGTAACACTTCCCCCTATGTCGTCAATGGCGTGAAGTACCGCGTCATGGACCAAGTGAAGGGCTACAAAGATACCGGCTACGCATCCTGGTACGGCACCAAATTCCACGGACGGCGCACCGCCAATGGCGAGGTGTACAACATGTACGCCATGTCCGCCGCCCACAAAACCCTGCCGCTGCCCAGCTATGCCAAAGTCACCAATCTGGACAATGGCCGCAGCATCATTGTGCGGGTCAATGACCGCGGCCCCTTCGTGCAGGGGCGGATCATCGACCTGAGTTACACCGCGGCGCAGAAGCTGGGCTATATCGATAAAGGCATCGCCCGGGTGGAAGTGGTCGCCCTCGACCCGGATACTCTGCCACCGGCGACGGACACGTTACTGGCGGCGGGTAAAGGCAATGCCGCGCGGCAGACACTGGCGCAGGATGCCAGCTTCAAGCTGCCTGCCAACACCTTCCTGCAGGTGGGGGCCTTCAGCGACCCGGGCCTGGCCAATCGCGTGCGCGGCGAGGTTGCCGCAATCGTCGACTATCCTGTATCCGTCAGTCCGGTGTTCAATGGTGCCCGCACCCTGTACCGTGTGAGGATAGGGCCACTGGCCCAGCAGCGGGCCCTGGTGGCAGCGCGGGAGTCGGTGGAGCGGAGCCGTCACGGCACGCCGCTGGTGGTTTACGACTGAGGGGCGGCCCGCCGGTCGGCAAAGCCGGTTTGTGAAAATTTGCGCTCAGGAATCGACGAACACGAGGAATAAGAGACAACAACCCATGATCAAACGCTTTCTTGCCAGCCTGCTACTGCTGTCCAGCGCCGTCACCGCCCAAGCCGAGCAACCCCTGATCCCGGCGCCGCCGCAACTGGCGGCCACCGCCTATCTGTTGATGGACGCCCATACCGGCCAGATTCTGGTGGAGGAAGATGCGGACAAGCAGGTTCCGCCCGCGAGCCTCACCAAAATGATGACCGCCTACATCGTCTCCGAGGAGATCGGCAAGGGCACCATTAAGGAGGACGACGAAGTTCTGATCTCCGAGAAGGCCTGGCGCAAAGACGGCTCGAAGATGTTTGTCAAAGTGGGCGATAAAGTGCCGGTGATTGACCTGCTGCGCGGGGTCATCATTCAGTCCGGCAACGACGCCAGCATTGCGCTGGCGGAATATGTCTCCGGCAGCGAAGAGGTATTCGCCGAGGTGATGAACCAGCAGGCCGAGCTGCTCGGCATGCACGACACCACCTTCAAGAACGCCACCGGCTGGCCCGCCGAGGGCCACCTGACCACAGCTCGGGACCTGGGCACTCTGGCGCGCGCGGTGATCATGGATCACCCGGAGCATTACGACCTCTATTCCGAGAAATACTTCAGCTTCTCCGGTATTAACCAGCCCAACCGCAACCGCCTGCTGTGGCGGGACCCGGCAGTGGACGGCATCAAGACCGGCCACACGGAAGAGGCGGGTTACTGCCTGGTGTCTTCCGCGCAGAAACGCGGTATGCGCCTGATCGCCGTGGTGCTCGGCACCGGCAGCGATGAAAAGCGCGCTGCCGAAAGCCAGAAACTGCTGGCTTATGGTTTCCGCTATTTCCAGACCCACAAGGTCTACGGCCCCGGCGATGTACTGCAGACCGAGCGTGTCTGGGGCGGCAAGGAACCTGATGTGGGGATCGCCGTGCAGCAGGACGTCTTCGTCACCATCCCCCGCGGCGGCGAGGACAATATCAAGGCGGACCTGATCATCGATGGCGAGCTGGAAGCACCGTTGCAGAAAGGCCAGCCGGTGGGCAAAGTGGTCGTCACCCTCGATGGCGAGACGGTCGCCGAAGTGAACGCGGTGACCACCGAAGCGGTCGAGGAAGCCGGCTTCTTCAAGCGCCTCTGGGACAGCATCAAGCGTTTCGTGATGGGCTTCTTCAGCTAACCCCCCCACCGCTCTCGGGAAGCGCCCGCCCGCTAAGGCTTGGCCTGCCGGGCGGGCCAGCTCACCCGCCCGCGCGAATTTGCCAATGATTGCCCCCGGCGGTCACTGTCCACTATTCGCTCACCACTGTATAATTCCTGGCGGCCGCGCCTTCTCCTCCGGTCTACTGTTTCCGGTTCACTCTCACCTGCGCGGTCCTGGAGAGCGGTATGAGCCAAGATCCCAAGCAAGAACCCCCAAAGATCGAATTTCCCTGTGAAGACTACATGGTCAAGGTGGTTCGCGATGCCGATGACGCCACCCATGAGTTCGTGCTGGAAGTGATGCGGCGCCACGCCCCCGACCTGGACGAAGAGCGCATCACCGTGCGGGACAGCCGCAACGGCAATTTCACCTCGGTGACCTTCTTTATTGTCGCCACCGGCGAGGAGCAGCTGAAAGCCCTGTTCGAGGAGCTGAAGGCCCATCCATCCATTCATATGGTGCTTTGAGTGGCCATCATCCGCGATCTCGGCCGGCGCGATTACCAGACCGTGTGGCAGGCCATGTCCCACTACACCGACAGTCGCGACCACGACAGCGCCGATGAAATCTGGTGCGTCGAGCACGCCCCGGTGTTTACCCAGGGTCAGGCGGGCAAGGCCGAGCACCTGCTGGACACCGGCGATATCCCGGTGGTGCAGGTGGATCGCGGTGGTCAGGTGACTTATCACGGGCCGGGGCAGCTGGTGGTTTATCCGCTGCTCGACCTGAAGCGCGCCAAGGTGGGGGTGCGCGATCTGGTGACCGCCCTGGAGCGGGCCACTGTCGCCATGCTGGCCGGTTACGACATTGCCGCCGCGCCCCGCGCCGACGCGCCCGGGGTCTACCTGACCGATGGGGCCCGCGCCGGCAGCAAGATCGCCTCCATCGGCCTGCGGGTGCGCCGCGGCTGCAGTTTTCACGGCATCGCCATCAATATCGACATGGACCTGGCGCCATTCCTGCGTATCAACCCCTGTGGTTACGCCGGGATGCAGATGGTGCAGATGGCGGAGCTGGTCGCGCCGGTGCCGTCCTGGAGCGAGGTCGCCGAGGTCTATATCGGCGAACTGTTAAAGGCCCTGCCACTGGACAGCGCCGAGTGGCACCCCGTCGATGAATCAATTTTTGCGCGTGCGCGCGCCGAGCAGCAACAGGAAGCAAGCAATGGCTGAAAATTCCACGCCGGACCAGCCCGACCTCGTCCCGGTAAAACGCACCCGCCGCCTCAAGCAGGGGGAAAAGCTCCGCGATGGTGACAAGGTGGAGCGCATCCCGGTCAAGGTGATCGCCAGCGATCAGGTGCTGCGCAAACCGGACTGGATCCGCGTCAAGGTGCCGGCCTCCAAGGAAGTCGATCGCATCAAGAGCATTCTGCGCTCGCAGAAACTTGCCACCGTCTGTGAAGAGGCCAGTTGCCCCAATCTGGGTGAATGCTTCAGTGGCGGCACCGCCACCTTTATGATCATGGGGGAAATCTGCACCCGCCGCTGCCCCTTCTGCGATGTGGGCCACGGCAAGCCGAACCCGCTGGACCCGCAGGAGCCGCAACACCTCGCCGAAGCGATCGCGGCCATGGGGCTGCGCTATGTGGTGATCACCTCCGTGGACCGGGATGACCTGCGCGACGGCGGTGCCCAGCACTTCGCCGACTGTATCCGCATGTCCCGCCAGCACTCGCCCAACCTGCAGGTGGAAATCCTTACCCCGGACTTCCGCGGCCGTATGGAAGTGGCGCTGGATATCCTCGAGGCCGAGGCCCCGGATGTATTCAACCACAACCTGGAAACGGTGCCGCGTCTCTACCGCGAGTCCCGCCCCGGCGCCAACTACAAGTGGTCCCTGAAGCTGCTGCAGGAATATAAGAAGCGCCGCCCGGATGTGCTGACCAAGTCCGGCCTGATGGTGGGGCTCGGCGAAGAAAAAGAAGAGATCTTTGCCGTAATGGATGACATGCGCGCGCACGATATCGACATGCTGACCATCGGCCAGTACCTGCAGCCCAGCAAAGAGCACCTGCCGGTGCAGCGTTATGTGCACCCGGACGAGTTCGAGGAGTATCGCCGCTACGCCGAACAGATCGGCTTCAAGCATGCCGCCTGTGGCCCGCTGGTGCGCTCCTCCTACCACGCCGACAAGCAAGCGCATGGGGAAAAGGTCGGTTAGCGTTATTGATAGAGGCGGTTTCTCAGTTCAGTGAAAACCTGAGAGTCAGAAATTTAGGAAGTCAGAAGCTTAATGAGCTTCCCCGCAAAGGCCTGCATTGATGCAGGCCTTTTTGGTTTTAGGGAGCACTCGTTGTGGCGGTGTGTGAGGTGCGCTCAATATTGACAATGGGCCATGGAGATCGTTTTGTGGCTCCTGCCGGCGGGTTTCCATCACGGCCTCTCTTATCTGCGCTTTCCCTTAACACACTCAATCCCCGCGCCCTGTGTTAGTGCGCGCGCACGGAATCCATGTCACCGCACTTTTAATCCGCCATATCCTGTTTGCCCCGGGGCCCAATTGCAGTCACCCACCAAGCCGGCAATATGCCATAACAGTGCGAAGGTATTCGTATTGCACCGCAATGGTGCAGAAATGGTTGGCCCGGCAGGGGTAAGCACGCCGGGGTGTGAGCGGGCGGAGAGGTTTTTCCCTGATCCAGCAACCGAGCTTCGCAGCTAAGAGAGAACTATAGAGACGACACAATAATCTTAAAGACTCGGGGAAGTGTTGATGAAGATGAAAACATTCCGTAAGGATCGGCTGGCGCTGACGATTTCGCTGGCGATGAGTTCTGCCTTGCTGCCCACAGCTGCTCTGCAGGCGCAGGAAAGCAGCGCGGCCATGGAAGAAGTTCAGGTTACTGGTATTCGAGCCAGTTTAAACAGATCCATGGACGTCAAACGCGATGCCGATGGTATTGTTGATGCCATTTCCGCTGAAGATATCGGTAAGTTTCCCGATACCAACCTTGCCGAGTCAATGCAGCGCATTTCCGGTGTGTCTATCGATCGCCAGAACGGCGAGGGCAGCCGTGTAACCGTACGAGGTATCAACCCAGACTATAACCTGGTGACCTTAAACGGTCGTCAGATTGCTCGTACTACCGGTGGTCGCTCTTTCGATTTCGCGAATATCGCATCCGAGATGGTTCAGGGTGTTCAGGTTGCCAAGAGTAGTAATGCTCTGGTGCCAAGTGGTGGCATCGGTTCCACCATCAATATGCTCTTTGCGCGCCCGCTTGAGATTGGTGAACGCCGGTTACAGTTCTCCAGTAAAGCTGTAATGGATGAGTCCTCTGAAGAGGCGAACATTACTCCCGAGTACTCTGGTTTTTATTCCGATACTTTCGCTGATGGGAAATTTGGCGTGGTAATCGCAGCCAGTGTGCAGGAGCGCGAGAGTGGAAGTCAGCAGGGACTGGTGAGTACCGGCTGGCGCAGTTTCGCCGGCACCGTTGATCAGAACTGGGGCGCCGGAACGGCAGAATGGGGCGGCGTGCCGCAGGAAAACCAGGTAAACCGACCGGGCGAAGGTGATATTTATTCGGTACCGCAGACGACGGGCTATAAGTTTGAGGAGCTGCAGCGTAAGCGAACCAATGGCCAATTGGTTCTGCAGTGGGCGCCTACCGACGATATCACAGCGACAATGGACTACATGTACTACGCAAACGATATCTCCAAGCAGTTTAATGATATTTCTGCGTGGTATAACTTCGGTGCCTCTGAAAATATTTGGACTGATGGGCCCATCGCTACCCCGATTATCTACTCAGAGAACTATGGAGAGCCGGCCGACCTTTCTATGGGAGCCGGCGTTAGTGCGGAAGCCTACCGTGGACAGGCACTGGGTGTGAACCTCGAGTGGACTGTAAGTGATAAGCTGTCCTTGACTTTTGATGCCCATTCATCGGATGCGGAGCGCCGTCCAGACAGCCCTTGGGGCTCCAATGCCCTGTTGTCTACCGCGGCTTTTGTTCGTACCAGTGCCACCACTGACTTCACCGAGGACCTGCCGGCTTTATCAGTTGGCGGTGGTAATGACGTACAGCCATCTGACATGTTGATTACCGGCAGCGTTTTCACGAACTCCCGCGACCGTTCCGATGTCGATGCTTTCCGCTTCAGCGGTAATTTTGAGTTGAATGAATCGAGCAGTATCGATTTCGGACTGAGCATGCAAGAGGTGAGCAATCACTCCCAGGTGGCGGTTGTGCAGCGTGATGCTTGGAGCGGTGCTGGTCCAGCCAGCGATCTGGATGATTCATTGTTCGAGTCTGACTCTATCCAGGACAAGTTCGATGTAGCTACTGGTGACTTCTCAGAAATCGGTGGTTCCGATGTGCTGGACGTCTACTTCGACTGGGACTTCGAGGCGGTCCGTGCCGCTGCAGAAGCGCTTTATGGTGATGTTATCTGGCCGGGTCTCATCGGCGATTGCGGCACCCAGTTCTGCCCGTCTACAGCCTATGATCAGGGTACAGACCGTACAACCACAGAGACCACAACAGCTGCATTTGCTCAGTACAATTTCCAGTCTTCAATCCAGGCCGCTGGCCTTGATATGCCATATGATCTGAGCTTGGGGCTGCGCTATGAAACTACTGAAGTAGATTCTGAGGCGGCATCCCCGACTTATGACGGTGCCATGTGGATTGCTGCTAACGAAGTGGTTCTTGTGAGTTCCGGTACCAGTTTCCTGAGCCAAACAGCTGACTACGAGTACTGGCTGCCCAGCGTTAACTTTAAGATGGACGTGGCGGAAGATATCGTCGTTCGCGCTGCTGCCAGCGAGACCATCGGTCGCCCAAGTTATGATGCGATCAAGGGTGGAACGCAAATAGGTTCATTGGCACGCGTTGAAGGTGGTAGTGGTTCCACGGGTAACCCGACACTGTTACCGCTTGAGTCCACTAACTTCGATCTTTCCGTTGAATGGTACTACGGCGAATCGAGTTATGCCTCGGCCGGCTATTTCAAAAAGAGGATCTCCAACTTTATTTCTAACGGAATCGTTGAGACCCCTATGTTCGGAATCGCGAACCCGGCTCAAGGTGCGTTAGTGCAAGCGGCCCGCGACACAGGCCTGACAGATATCAATGAGATTCGTCAGTATATTGCCGATAACTTTTCCGACAGTCCGTTTGTGGAAATAGGCTCCGGTGGCAACATCATAATCACCGGCAATCCTGAGACCGATCCGGAAATGACCTTCCTGCTGAGCATCCCAGAAAATGGAGATCGCAAGGAAACCATCGATGGCTGGGAGTTCTCAATACAGCACATGTTTGGTGAAAGCGGCTTCGGTATGATCGCGAACTACACCATCGTGGAGGCCGGAGTGGAGTATGACCCCTACCTGCTACAGGACCAGGAAGCAATGATTGGTCTGAGTGACTCTGCGAACCTGGTTGGTTTCTACGAGAAAAACGGCTTTCAGGCGCGTGTTGCTTACAATTGGCGGGATGACTTCCTAAACGCTCGTGGCAATGAGACCGGTGCGAACCCTGTTTACACTGAGGCCTATGAGCAGATTGATCTGAATATCGGTTACGAAGTTCCTCAGATCGAAGGTCTAGAGGTCTTCCTCGAGGGTTTGAATATCACTGAGGAGTATAACCGCACATATGGTCGCTCAAAGCTGCAAACTCTGGGCCTGTACCAAGGTGGGGCTCGCTGGCAGATGGGCGCGCGCTACGCTTTCTAATTGCGTAGACCGAATGTCTAGCTAGTTTGAGTAGCAGGGAAGCCGCTGGAGACAGCGGCTTTTCTGTTCCTGATATCTTGTTTTTATTGTGTGTTTTTAGCGCCCAGGGCTCCTTATGGCAGACGCATTAGTTAAGAAAGTGGTGATCGTCGGAGGGGGAACAGCAGGTTGGCTGACAGCTGGAGTACTTGCGGCTGAATATTCGGTTGGTAGTGACACTCAGCTGCAGATTACCTTGGTGGAATCACCAGATGTACCGACCATCGGTGTTGGCGAGGGAACGTGGCCATCGATGCGTGCAACATTAAAGCGCATTGGTATATCTGAGCAGGAGTTTTTACTTCGCTGCGATGCCAGTTTTAAACAGGGCACCCGTTTTATTGGGTGGCGCCGTGATGGTGGCGTCGCTGACGGCGACGAGTATTGCCACCCTTTCACGGCTCCGGTCGGATTTTATCAGCAGAATCCAGAACCATATTGGCAGCGCCTAAGAGAAGAAATCCAGTTTGCTGATGCCGTCTGCCCTCAAAGTTACATCGGTCGTAAACATCTGGCCCCGAAACAACTCGCGACCCCTGAATACGCCTTCATTCTCAATTACGGCTACCACCTGGATGCCGGGAAATTCGCCGACTTGTTGCGCGAGCATTGTACGACCCGACTTTCTGTTGAGCACCTCTCTGCTAGGGTGACTGAGGTCGACAGTGATAACGATGGTTACATAACGAAGTTACACCTTGAGAAAGCTGGCGTAGTTGAAGGTGACCTGTTTGTAGATTGTAGTGGTGCCCGCAGTATTTTGCTTGGCGAACACTATGGCATTGGTCTCTCTGATCAGCGCGATGTGTTGTTTAACGATTCGGCATTGGCGATACAGGTTCCTTATGCTGAGGTGGATGCGCCGATTGAGTCATGCACACTCTCATCTGCTCGCAACAGCGGATGGATATGGGATATCGGTCTGCCAACTCGCAGAGGGGTTGGTTATACCTACTCGAGTGCGCACTCAACCGACGATGAGGCTGAAGATGTGCTGCGTAAATATCTCGACAGGAGCTATGGCGGAGCTGATCAAGGAGTAAATAGAGAGGCGAGTGGCGGAGAAGTTACAGAGTTCCGCAAGATCAGTTTTACGCCAGGCTATCGGGAGAAATTTTGGCACAAGAACTGTGTGGCAATAGGAATGGCGGCGGGCTTTATTGAGCCTCTGGAAGCTTCAGCCTTAGTGCTTGTGGAGCAGTCAGCAAAAATGTTGGCAGAGCAGTTGCCGCCCGATCGCGAGATTATGCAGACAGTTTCGACAAGATTTAATCGTAAATTTTCCCATCACTGGCAGCGAATTATTGAGTTTCTCAAGCTTCACTATGTGCTATCAGAGCGTAATGACAGTCCTTATTGGAAGGATCATCGTGAAACTGATGGAATTCCTGGTCGTCTTCTGGACTCTCTTCTCCTCTGGCGTTCTCGGTCACCGTGGCTGGAGGAGGGTGAAATAGCTGATGAGTTTTTTCCTGCAGCAAGTTACCAATACGTTCTGTATGGAATGGGCTTTGTAACCCATTCATTGCCGTGGAATATGCGCCCTGAAAAGGAGCAGGTTGCCCGTAAGCAGTTCAATGACACCTTTCAGGCCCGAGAAGCTCTACAGAGGATGCTGCCGAGTAACCGAGAATTATTACGGCAGATATATATCGCTGCCGGAAAATAAAGAATAGTAAAAAATGCTTTATGCGAGGAGTCGAATAATGACAAGAGCGATACCGCTAAACAGTGTCGACCATAAGGATCTGCGGATTATTACTGAGCGGTCTGAAGAATATGGCGATAATGTCTGGTATGCCCTGACTTTTCCGAATGAGTTTCGCTCACTGCAGTCCTGCTACCCGGTATTTTTCCAGAAACATCCTGAGACCGGCCGCTTTTTTGCTCTGGCCCTGCTGGGATTTCGCGAGGGGGAAAATTTATTTCTTGAAGACGGGAAATGGCAGGCTCCATACATTCCCCTATCGATTCGTCGACAGCCATTTCTGATTGGAAGGCAGGTGGTGGTTGAAGATGGTATTGAGAGGGAGCAGCGCACTATACACATAGATATGGATAACCCACGCATCAATACTGAGCGAGGCGAGCGGTTGTTTATGGAGTTTGGTGGCGCTAGCCCTTACGTTGAAAGAGCGGGTGATATGCTGGAGGCAATTCATCAGGGTTTGACCGCTGCGGATGGCTTTATTGACGCGGTGGTTGAAAGTGATCTCCTTGAGGCGTTTACCCTTGAGGTGCAGCTTGATAGTGGTGATAAGCACCAGTTGATCGGGTTTTACACCATTAATGAGGAGAAACTCCGGGCGCTGGATTCCGTAAAGCTGGATAAACTACACCGGGCCGGCTACCTGGAACACATCTACATGGCGATCGCTTCTCAGTCAAATGTGCGTCACCTGCTGACAGCCAAGAATCGCCGAGTGGCTCAGTAGTGGAACGGGAAGTCTGCTTGGCCACCTGGGACCTGCCGCCTGCGACTGAGCGCAGTGATTGTCGACCTGGGGTATTCCCAGAGAATCTGCTTCAGTCAAACGAGCCGGTTGTTCTCCGAGGCTTTTGTAGAGATTTTCCTGCTGTTCAGGCTTGTGCGTCGTCTTCGAGGGATGCCGCGGCATACTTAAATGCGTTTTATAGTGGTCTACCGGTAAATGCCTCCTATGGCCCCCCTGAGATTGAAGGCAGAGTTTTTTATAACGAGGCTGTTAACGGTTTTAATTTCCGCAATGAGCGGATAGATCTCCGCTGTCTATTGCAACAGATGCTTGATTGTTCAGATATTGAAGATCCGCCAACACTGTATATGGCTTCGACAGATGTCACTCGCTGGTTTCCCGGGTTTGCAAAGGAAAACTCTGCAGGGCTTGAAAATCTCGCTCCGATTGGATTTCTCTGGGTCGGCAACCGAACGCGTGTAGCAGCCCACTACGATTACCCCCATAACCTGGCTTGCAATATTGCAGGAAGACGGCGCTTTACGTTGTTTCCTCCACAGCAAATTGCCAACCTTTATCCCGGGCCGCTGGGTTTCGCACCTGGAGGGCAGGAAATAAGCATGGTGGATTTCCGCCAGCCCGACTTTGAGCAGTTTCCCAACTTCCGCCAGGCTTTGGAAAACGCTCAGGTCGCTGAACTGAATCCTGGTGATGCCCTGTTTCTGCCTGGAATGTGGTGGCATCACGTAGAGGGGCTGGATGCTATCAATATACTGTACAGCCACTGGTGGAATGATTCGCCGGACTATTTAGGTGCGCCGAATACTGCTCTTTTACATGCGATGTTGAGTCTGCGTGGACTGTCACCAGAACTTCGTGCCGCTTGGAAGTCAGTATTCAATCACTATGTGTTTGATCCCGTTGAGGGGCGGCCAACACATATCCCTGCCAGTGCCCGCGGCTTGTATCAGGAGCCTCTGGACGCCGATGCGGCGCAAATGTTGCGCGCGGACCTTCTGCGACGCTTGAAAAACTGATGGTCGCAATCTCTTTCTGGAAGGAGTGGGTTGGCCAAAAAGAAAAATAGAGGTGTTATGTGAAGAGCGAACAAATTCGTCGAGTGGTAATTGCGGGAGGGGGCACTGCGGGCTGGATGACTGCCGCAGCATTGGGAAAGCTGATAGGTAAAAATCTGGACATCACTCTCGTTGAGTCAGATGCGATCGGGACGGTGGGGGTTGGTGAGGCGACTATCCCCACACTACATGTTTTTCATCAGCTTTTGGGCTTGAAAGAGTCTGAGGTGATGGCGGCTACAAACGCTACTTTCAAATTGGGGATTAATTTTGAAAACTGGCGTGTGCCAGGTGAGGACTATCTCCACTCCTTTGGCTTTCTCGGTAAAGACTGCTGGGCCTGTGGCTTTCAGCACTTCTGGCTAAAAGGTTTGAAGCAGAATATTGATCACCCTATTGGCGATTATTGCCGAGAGCACCTTGCTGCCAGAGAGCAGCGTTTCGCGGTTCTGCCGGACCAGGAACGCAATCATGCTTACCATCTGGATGCCACGCTGTATGCTAAATTTCTCCGAAAATTTTCCGAATCTTATGGGGTCAAGCGTGTTGAGGGTAAAATCGAGGATGTGCGCTTAAACGCTGAGCATGGGTTTATCGAAGCGTTAAAGCTTAGTGATGGCGTGACCATTGAAGGTGACCTGTTTGTTGATTGCACCGGGTTCAGCAGTCTCCTGATCGAGGGGGCGTTGCATACAGGCTACGATGACTGGACGCACTGGTTACCCTGTGATCGCGCGATGGCTGTGCAGACTGAGTCCACCGGTCCGGCAATACCTTTTACCCGGGCTATCGCCCATGAATCGGGCTGGCAGTGGCGAATTCCACTGCAAACCCGTGTCGGTAATGGCCTTGTGTACTGCAGTCGTTATCTGGACGATGAGGGCGCGAAGGCCTTCTTGTTGGCGAATATCGAAGGGCGCCTATTGAATGAGCCCAGGATTATTCCGTTCCGGACTGGCACTCGCCGTAAACACTGGAATAAGAATTGCATTGCCGTGGGCTTGTCCAGTGGCTTTATTGAGCCGATGGAGTCCACCAGTATCCACCTTATTCAGCGCAATATCGTGCGACTAATGCAACTGTTCCCTTCTGGTGGAATTGTCCAGGCCAATATCGATGAATTCAACAATCAGGCGATGGCGGAAATGGAACATATCCGCGACTTCATTATCCTGCATTACCACGTTACGGATCGTGCGGACAGTAAGTTTTGGCGCTATTGCCGATCAATGCAGATTCCAGACTCTCTTGCTCATCGGATCGAAATGTTTAAAGAGAGTGGTTTAATCTTCAAGCAGGCTCAGGAACTTTTCGGTGATAGCTCATGGATACAGGTGATGCTCGGGCAGGGATTGATGCCGCGACGTTACCATCCGATTGTGGACCTGATGGGTGGCAAGGAGTTGGCTGAATTTCTGGGCAATATCCGCCGGAATGTTCGGCATCAGGTGGAGAATATGCCGGATCATCGCCAGTTTATTGATCATTACTGTAAATCCCCTTCTGCCTGAGTGGGAGATGGCTCATCGCGGGGAGAGGTGCTCCCCGCAGCGTTCAGATTAGAGTCCTAAAATCTAGCTGGCCATACTTCCCTGCCGCCCCCATTTTGATCCTCCTCATCGAAAATGCCCCGATGTGGTGCTTGGTCTATGTTAAAAAGGCAGGCTGAGACCTTGCGGCTTTGATGGTTTGCGGTGAGTAATTCAGCCGGCAGGGGCCCTGATAATAAAGACGATGTGTTAGGACGGAAAAATGGCGACGATGGGAACCAATACCCGGGCGGCAGCGACCAATGGCGCCCCCGGCAATGAGGCCGGCCAGCGCTTTGCTCTGGTTGCATTGACCTCTCTGTTTTTCATGTGGGGTTTTATTACCTGCCTGAATGACATCCTTATTCCACACCTGAAAGGGGTTTTTGACCTGAACTATGCCCAGGCCATGCTGGTGCAGTTCTGCTTTTTTGGCGCCTACTTTCTGGTGTCTCTGCCGGCGGGCAAGCTGGTGGGGAAGATTGGCTACCAGCGTGGCATCGTGGTTGGCTTGTCGGTGGCCGTGGTTGGCTGCCTGCTGTTTATTCCGGCGGCCCGCATGCAGGTCTACGGTGTATTCCTGTTCGCGCTGTTCGTGCTTGCCGCGGGTATTACCGTGCTGCAGGTATCGGCCAACCCTTACGTGACCGCGCTGGGTTCCGAGAGTACTGCGGCTAGCCGCCTCACCATGACCCAGGCGTTTAACTCGCTGGGTACCACGGTCGCGCCTTTCTTCGGTGCCTTCCTGATTCTGTCGGTGGCGAATGTCGCCGGTGAGCAGATGAGTGCTGCGGAGCACGCGTCTGCGGTTGAGCTGCCCTACCTGATTCTGGCGGCGACACTGGCGGTGCTGGCGGTTGTGTTTGCCAAGCTGAAGCTGCCGACCATCGACAGCCACCTCGACGCTTCTGCTGATGCCGCGGGCGGCGCAAAGGGTCATGCCCTGCAGCATTCCCATCTGCTGCTGGGTGCGATTGCGATTTTCGTCTATGTGGGTGCCGAGGTTTCCATCGGCAGTTTCCTGGTGAACTTCCTTTCTGAAGACAGCATCGCCGGCATTACCGAAAAGCAGGCGGCTTTCTATGTGTCGCTCTACTGGGGTGGAGCCATGGTTGGGCGCTTTATCGGCGCGGTGGTGATGCAGTATGTGCCGGCCGGCAGGGTGCTGGCGGCCTGTTCACTGGGTGCCTGTGTGCTGCTGGGCGTGACGGTGATGACTTCCGGAAGTGTGGCCATGTGGGCGGTGCTGTCTGTGGGCCTGTGCAACTCGGTGATGTTCCCGACTATTTTCAGTCTGGCGCTGGCCCGTCTGGGCGGTTTGACCAGCCAGGGTTCAGGCGTGCTGTGTCTGGCGATTGTAGGCGGTGCGCTGGTACCGGTGCTGCAGGGTGTGCTGGCGGACCAGATTGGTATTCAGCTGGCGTTTGCTCTGCCGATCCTGTGTTACCTCTACATCCTCTTTTACGGTGTTAAAGGTCACCGGGTAAAAGAGAGCTAATGCAGAGCGGATAGCCGCTGACTCAGATTTTCTCCCTTGTTTTGACCCGGCAGGATACTGCCGGGTTTTTTTGTGTCCGCGAAATGAAAAAGGGGCGGGGGGGAGAACAGGGAAGTGGGGGAACAGAGAGAACAGAGAAGAGGCGAGCGGGCAAACTGGCTAGGAGAAATAGTGCCTGCTGCCCCGAGATAGAAGGCGGGGGCCTTTAAGGTGTAGAAGGCCCCTTGCTCGCATCCAGATAGTCTTTGATGGGTTGGCGGTAGTTGCGGCTGACTTTGACTTCGGCACCACTGGCCAGGGTCAGCAGGTACTCGCCTTTGGTCAGTACCTTGATCTGGTCAATATAATCCAGATTGACCAGGGTGGAGCGGTGTACCCGCTTGAAGGTGGTGGCGCAGAGCTGTTGTTGCAGCTCCTTCATAGTGCTGCGCATGATGTGGGTGTTGCCGCCGGCGTGCACGCACATATAGTCCCCCGCCGCGTCGATCCATTCCACATCGGCCTGGTTCAGCATGATAATGCGGCCGCGATCCTTGATCGCCAGCTTGCCCGGACCTTCGTTGCTGGGTCGTTCCGCCGGTCGGGTCAGTGAATCCAGCGAGGCCATCAGCCGGCCTTTTTCCGCGCTGTGCTCTTCGCTGCTTGTACCACTCGCGGCACTGCGCTGGTGCAGCCGTTCACGCGCGCGCTGTATCGCCACTTGCAGGCGCTCTGCTTCCAGCGGCTTGAGCACATAGTCCACCGCATGGACCTCAAAGGCTTCGATGGCGTAGTGGTCATAGGCGGTGGCGAAGATGACCAGCGGGATGGTGTCCCCCTGCAGCCGGCGCACGACCTCGAAGCCGTTCATCCCGGGCATTTGTATGTCCAGAAACAGGATGTCCGGCGTGTGTCTGGCCACCGCACTGAGCGCCTCGCGTCCGTTGCGGCAGGTCGCTACGACCTCGATGCCGGGGACTTCTTCCAGCAGCGACTGAAGCAGTCGCAGTGCCAGCGGTTCATCATCCACCAAAACGGCTCTCAAATGGCTCATGCGGTTACCTCTATCGTATTGTTATCTTTATTGCTCTCGCGGGATTCGAACGGCAGGCGGATTTGTATCTGCATCCCGCCGCTCTGCTTGCGCGACTGGGTAATGCTGTACGCTTGGCCGTATAAAGTGCTGAGGCGGTCGCGGACATTGGAAAGGCCAACGCCGGTGGACACTGGCTCCTCGGCTTCCGGCTCGGCGCGGTCCTCGGGGCTGCCGGAGTCGCAGATCTGCAGCAGCAGTTGTTCACCGCTGCGCCGTGTGCGAATTCTGATGGTGCCGCCGGATTCGCTGAGGGCGATTGCGTATTTCACCGCGTTTTCCGCCAGCGGTTGCAGCAGCATGCTCGGCACCAGCGCCCTGCGGGTCTGCTCCTCGACGTCCAGTTTTACCTTCAGCCGGTCGGCAAAGCGGGTTTTCTCGATATCCAGATACAGCAGCACAGCGCCAATCTCCTGATCCAGGCTCACTTTGTTGACCGGGTCTTCGGTGAGTGAGTGGCGCAGGAACTGGCTGAGGCGCACCACCATATCCCGGGCTTCCGCAGCCTGTTCGAAACGGATAAGCGCGTTGATGGAGTTGAGGGTATTAAAAAGGAAATGCGGGTTGAGCTGGTAGCGCAGCATCTTGAGCTGCGCCTCCTTGGCCACGGCTTCCGCATGCAGCCGGCGGATCTGTTCGCGCTCGTGGAAGGCGGCAACTTGCAGAACTTTATCGTGTTCTTTTTGCAGCAAGAGAGAATATTTTACGCCGCAGTACAGGGCACTCCAGAACAAAAATACAAAAAGGGAGGCGTAATACCAGCCGCCGAACTCCGCCCACAGGGAGTGCTCTCCGGTCAGGTAAATGTAGGCTTCCATGCGCACCAGGGTCCAGATTCCGGAGATGACGCCAATGGCCAGCAGGTAGATAAAAGAGCGCAGGGCGATTGGCGTTTCCCAGGCGACATCGAAAATCGGCTTCAGCAGTAAAGAGAGCAGAAAGCCGATCGCGCACTGAAAGAGGGTATTGCCGGGTTCGAAGTGCGGCCATTCAACCGATGAATGCCAGAATGTCAGGGACAGGAAGGTGGTCACGATGATGCCCAGCCAACTGACAAGCTGTAACTTCCAGAACCAGCGCTGCGAATGCAGAGCCGCAACCTGGCCTGTTTGTGGCTGGGGAAAGGGTGCCATGGGGAGCCGTTTTTGTAGGGGTGCATCATCGCTGCAACCACCCCGGTTGTACCGCGTGGCGCTGCGCAAATACTAACCGCTGGGGGTAGTGCCTTCCAGCTTGGGGGCCGACCGGGCGTCCGCTCTATCGCGGTTTTAGTCCGCCTTAACCTGCCGCCTGCTGTGGCGGCCTGAAGCAATGCTTGTGACTGACTGGTCTGAAAATATAGGGGTATCCGTTCCATCCTGTCGCCAGTCCCTGTCGTCGCGGCGGTGTGCATCGGGGGCTTCCCGGGACCGCAGTGCGGCATGATAGATTGGCTTCACGGGAATAAAGTTTTCCGGTATGGTCAGGGTGAAACAAAACGTCTCACAGGGCGTCTCTAAGGGCCCGGGCCTAACCCGATGATCGGGTTAGGCCCGGGCTGCTTCCCTTCCAACTAATAAAAATTTTTCGTTCAGGGCCAATGTTTGGCCCTGATGTCCGATAGGTATCTGATAGAGATATCTGATCGCTGTCTGATAAAGGGTGGGGGCTGGCTCCGCGGGCGGGAAGCGCGCAGATGGATCAGCGGATATTTGATGAAAGAGTTTGTATCCGAGGCGGGCCGGCCCTTTACTGGTGAATCGGCGCATGCGGCCATAATGACGGGAGAGCCGGGAGAGCCGAAAGCCTCGGCCGTCAATCCCGTCGTCAGCCCGCGCACCAGTCTTATCCTGCTGTCTTCCCTGTTTTTTATCTGGGGCTTTATTACCAGCCTCAACGATATTCTGGTTCCCCACCTCAAGAACGTCTTTGAGCTGAGTTATACCAAGGCGATTCTGGTCCAGTTCAGTTTCTTTGCCGCCTACCTGATTGTCTCGGTGCCCGCCGGTGCGCTGCTGAAGCGCGTGGGCTATCAGCTGGGACTGGTGATGGGGCTGTTGATCGCCTGCGCCGGCTGTCTGGTGTTTATCCCCGCCGCCCGCATGCAGATCTACGAGATTTTCCTGCTCGGCCTGTTTGTACTCGCGGCCGGCATCACGATTCTGCAGGTGTCCGCCAACCCCTTCGTCATCGCCCTTGGCGGCAGTGAGAGCGGACCCAGCCGTTTGAATATGACCCAGGCGTTTAACTCCCTGGGCACGACCCTGGCTCCGGCCTTTGGGGGGCTGATTATCTTTTCCGCCGCCACTGCCGGTCTGGACCTTTCCACCGAGTCGGGCCTGGCGGCTTTCCGGGCACAGGAGGCGGCCCTGGTGGAGGCGCCGTATTTCTGGCTGGCGGTCGTGCTGTTGCTGATGGTGGCTTTCTTTTCCTGGATTCGCCTGCCGGCCATTCACGATCAGCCGCTTGCCGGTGAGAGCGCGCATAACAGCGGCGGCGCATTTTCGCTGCTGCGTTACCCGCGGCTGACGCTCGGTGCCGTGGGTATCTTCGTCTACGTCGGCGCCGAGGTGGCGATCGGCAGTTTCCTGGTGAACTTTTTTGGCGAGGAATCGGTGGCGGGTATGGAGGCGGCGGTTGCCGCTCGATATGTTTCCTACTACTGGGCTGGCGCGATGGTCGGGCGCTTCGCCGGGGCGCTGCTGCTGAGATATGTGCGCGCGGGCGCGATGCTCGCCGTGTGCGGATTTTTTGCCACGATTTTTATCGCGGTGGCCATGGCCAGTTCCGGTATGCAGGCGGTGTGGGCGATTCTCGCCGTGGGCCTGTGCAATTCCATCATGTTCCCGACGATTTTCAGTCTGGCGCTGGGCGGCCTGGGGCGCGATACCAGCCAGGGCTCCGGTGTGCTCTGCATGGCGATTGTGGGCGGGGCGGTGGTACCGCTGCTGCAGGGC
Source organism: Microbulbifer aestuariivivens (assembly GCF_039545115.1). Lineage (NCBI taxonomy): Bacteria > Pseudomonadati > Pseudomonadota > Gammaproteobacteria > Cellvibrionales > Microbulbiferaceae > Microbulbifer > Microbulbifer aestuariivivens. Next base: position 108,863 of record NZ_BAABRT010000008.1, read on the forward strand.
TTGCTGGCGGACTATGCCGGCATCCAGTTGTCCTTCCTGATTCCGCTGCTGTGCTACTGCTATATCGTCTACTACGGCGCTTTTTCACCATTACTGCGCAGTAAAGTCTGAGGCCAGCTGTCGGCGCCCTCTATTGGTGCCGCTTCAACCAGAATAAAGTCCATCCCGGCGACTTCATCTTGTCGCTCCCTGTCAATCCGTGCACCTTATATGGCCCTCTGTTTTGCGTGAGGTGCAACAAGAATAATGGTGTCTCCATACACTCCCGTCGGCCACTGCGCCGTCCCACCCTGTTGCCCGGCAGCCAGAGCGCTGCGGGAAAACGTCTTTTTCAGTGAAATCGAGTAAAGCATGCAGGAGCAGGTAATGATGCGCCCGCAAAAGGGAGAGTGGCAGCTGGTGGCCGATATTGGAGGCACCAATGCCCGCTTTGGTCTGGCGTCTGCAGGGGCGGGCGCGCGTATCGAGGTGGAAGAAATCCGCACGCTGGAGTGCGCCAGCTACCCCAATATAGAAGCGGCCCTGAGCGCTTATCTGGACACGGTGCCCGGGGAGCGCCGCAACTCGGTGCGCGAGGCCTGTGTGGCCATCGCCGGGCCCACCGAAAGTGACCGGGTCTCGGTGACCAACCTGGCCTGGACTTTCTCCAAGGCGGGAGTCGGCGAGCAGCTCGGTTATCGCCGTTTTGAAGTGATCAACGATTTTGCCGCGCTCGCCCTCAGCTGTGCCCAGCTGGCCCCGCAGTATCTCACCCGTGTAGACAGCTTTGGTGCCGCCGAGGACGCCTGGGACCAGAGCGCGCCGCGCGCCGTGATCGGCCCCGGTACCGGCCTCGGTGTCTGTGGTCTGCTGCGCGCCGCCAACAACTGGCGCGCACTGCCCGGCGAGGGTGGCCACGGGGCCATCGCGCCGGTGACCGATGAGGAGTTCGCCCTGTGTCAGCGGTTGCGGCGCAGCCGCACGCACCTGTCGGCGGAGGACCTGCTCAGTGGCCGGGGGATGCAGAATATTTACCAGGGGCTTGCCGGCCTTCGCGGTGTGGACGCGACGGCGCAGAACCCGGCCGACATCAGCGCCGCCGCGCTGAGCGGCGAGTGCGTGCTGGCGCGGGATGCAGTGTTGATGTTCTGCAGCCTGCTCGGCGGCTTTTGCGGCGATGTGGTTCTAACCCTCGGAGCCCGCGGTGGCGTCTACCTCGGCGGCGGTATTCTGCCCCGCATTGAACCCCTGCTGCGCGAGAGTGATTTTGAGCAGCGCTTGCGCTCAAAGGGCGTCATGTCCGCTTATCTGGCAGACCTGCCGGTATTTCTCGTCAGCCACCCCTTCCCCGCCCTGAGCGGTGCCGCGGCGTTTCTGCGCCTCGATGGACAACGATAAGGAGAACCCCCATGCCACTTAGCAAAAAATACACGATCGCGGCGTTGCTCTGCGGTGCATTGATCGCCGGCTGCGAGGGTGAGCCGCAGGCGCCTGAGGGCGCGTCGAAGCAAAGCGCTGGCGAGCGGAGCGGCGTGACTTCCGCCAGCGGGGATCTCTCCGTATGGCCGCAGCTGAAGCCGGCACTGGCGCCAGACGCCGGGCTGGAGACCCGCATCAGTGCGCTGATGGCCGAGATGTCGCTGGAGGAAAAGATCGGCCAGATGATTCAGGCCGAGATCAAGTATGTCACCCCGGAAGATGTCAAAACCTATCACCTCGGCTCGGTACTGAACGGCGGTGGCAGCTACCCGGACAACAACAAGCTGGCCACCCCGCAGGACTGGCTGGCGCTGTCTGAAGCGTTTTTCGCCGCCTCCATGGACACCTCCGATGGCGGTGTGGCGATTCCGATTATCTGGGGCAGCGATGCAGTGCATGGCCACAACAACATCGTTGGGGCCACCCTCTATCCGCACAATATCGGCCTGGGCGCCGCGCGCGATGCGGATCTGATTCGCCGCATTGGCGAGGCCACCGCCCGCGAAGTGGCGGTGACCGGGGTCGACTGGACTTTCGCGCCCACCGTGGCGGTGGTGCGCGACGACCGCTGGGGCCGCACCTATGAGAGCTACTCGGAAGACCCCGCCGTGGTGCAGGCCTATGCCGAAGCCATGGTGAAGGGCCTGCAGGGGGAGAAGTCCGACGACGACTTCCTGCGCGGTGAAAACCTCGTCGCCACCGCCAAGCATTTTGTCGGCGATGGCGGCACCACAAGGGGCATCGACCGCGGCGACAACCTGGTGCCGGAGGCGGAACTGGCGCAAGTGCACGCCGCCGGTTATTTCGGCGCGCTGCCCGCCGGTGTGCAGACGGTGATGGCTTCCTTCAACAGCTGGAACGGCGACCGCCTGCACGGCCACAAGTACCTGCTGACCGATGTGCTGAAACAGCGCCTGGGCTTCGATGGCTTTGTGGTTGGCGACTGGAACGGTCACCAGTTCGTGCCCGGCTGCACCGTGAACAGCTGTGCCGCGGCGATCAACGCCGGTCTGGATATGTTCATGGTGCCGTCGGACTGGAAAGAACTGTATAAAAATACCCTTGCCCAGGCGCGCAGCGGTGAAATTCCCATGGCCCGTGTCGACGACGCGGTGCGGCGCATTCTGCGGGTAAAAATCCGTGCGGGGCTGTTCGAGCACGAGCGTCCGCTGGCGGGCAAGGACGGCATTCTCGGCAATGACGAACACCGCGCACTGGCCCGCGAAGCGGTGCGCAAGTCGCTGGTGCTGCTGAAAAACAGCGGCAACCTGCTGCCCCTGCAGCCCGCCCAGAATGTCCTCGTCGCCGGCGATGGCGCCGACAACCTGTCGAAGCAGACCGGTGGCTGGACCATTTCCTGGCAGGGTACCGGCAACACCCGCGCCGACTTCCCCGGCGCGACTTCTATCTATGAGGGCATCGCCGAGGTGGTGAATGCCGCCGGCGGTGAAGCCCTGCTGAGCGAGCAGGGCGACTTCAGCGAAGACAGCTTCAGCAACGGCAACAAGCCCGATGTCGCCATCGTGGTATTTGGCGAGGAGCCCTATGCGGAGTGGCACGGCGACCTCTCCAGTCTCGAATACCAGCAGAGCACCAAGGCGGATCTGGCGCTGCTGCAAAAGCTGCGCGCCGAGGGTGTGCCGGTGGTCAGCGTATTCCTCTCCGGCCGCCCGCTGTGGGTCAACAAGGAGCTGAATGCGTCCGACGCCTTCGTCGCCGCCTGGCTGCCGGGCTCCGAGGGTGCCGGTGTGGCCGATGTGCTGTTCACCGATGCCGACGGCAATGTGCGCCACGACTTCACCGGCACCCTGCCATTCAGCTGGCCGGAATATGTGCACCAGACGGTGCTGAATCCCTACCACGACAACTACGCGCCGCTGTTCCCGCTCGGCTATGGCCTGAAAGCCGGTCAGGAGTCGCTGGTCGGCAACCAGCTGACGGAAGACGGCGAGACCTACACCGACGGCGCACTGGAAGACGCCTGGCTGCTGGTATCGCGCCCGCGCGCGCCCTGGCAGCTGCAGATCGCCGAGGCCGGGCAGGCACCGGTGGCAGTGACCGGCAACCGCGCCACCAGTGGTGAAGACGGCAATATCACCGTGGCCTCCATCGATATGGAGTCCCAGGAGGATGCCCGCCAGATCCAGTGGCAGGGCCTGCGTGCGGGCAGTGTGCTGCTGGCGGCGGAGAAGCCCCAGGACCTGAGCCGCTACCTGAAAGAGGGCGCCGCGCTGTCGTTTGATGTCCGCGTGGACAGCCAGCCCCGGCAGCCGGTCAGTGCCGCTATCGCCTGTGGCGACGACTGCAAGGCGGAGCTGCCGCTGCAGGATGCCCTGCAGGCTCTGCCGCTGGGGCAGTGGTCGACGCTGACCATCGACCTGCAGTGCTTTGCCGACAAGGGCGCCGACTTCAGCCGGGTTTCCAACGCGCTGGCGCTTTCCAGCGCCGGGCCGCTGTCACTGGCGGTCGCCAATATCAAGTACGTGCCCAGCGCCGCCGCCGAGGCCGCGATCCGCTGCGGGGGCTGAGCCCCGCGCGCTAACCCTGTATCGACCAGCCACAATGCCCGGGAATCCACCCGGGCATTGTGCTTTTGCAAGCTGGAGACCAACGCGGGCCGCGTGCCGCTGACCCGCACGTCGAGGAGAGAATATGCACAGTCACCCAACATTCACCAAGCGCACCGGCGCCCTGGCGCTGCTGCTGGCCCTGGCGGGCTGCTCCGGCGGCGAGCCGGCCGACAACACCCTGACCGACACCACCTTGATCGATAGCGCCGCGCCTGAAAACGCCCACTGGGCGCAGAGCGCGGAGCTGAACCGCCGCGTGCAGGCACTGGTGAGCCAGATGACACTGGCGGAAAAGGTCGGCCAGATGACCCAGGCCGAGCGCCGCCACGCCACCCCGGAAGATGTGAAGAACTATCACCTCGGTTCGATCCTGAACGGCGGTGGCTCCTTCCCCGGCAAGAATACCCGTGCGGACTGGGTGCAGATGATCGGCGCCTATCAGGATGCGGCCGGCGCAACCCGCCTCGGCATTCCCATCATCTATGGCACCGACGCGGTACACGGCCACAGCAACGTGATGGGAGCCACTATTTTCCCCCACAACATCGGCCTCGGCGCCACCCGTAACCCCGAGCTGGCGCAGGAGATCGGCGCTGCCACCGCCCGCGAAGTGGCGGCCACCGGCGTGTCCTGGACCTTTGCGCCCACCTTGTGTGTGACCCGGGATGAGCGCTGGGGGCGCTCCTACGAGTGCTTCTCCGAATCGCCGGAACTGGTGGCGGAGTTTGCCGGGCCGCTGGTGGCTGGCCTGCAGGGCGGCCCCCTCGACGGCGCGACCCTCAAAAACGACAAGATCGTCGCCACCGCCAAGCACTGGGTGGCCGACGGCGGCACCAGCTACGGCACTGGTGACGAAAACTATGCCATCGATCGCGGCGACACCCAGGTCTCTGACGAGGAGCTGCGCAAGCTGCATATCGCCCCCTACAAGCCGGCGCTGGATGGCGGCGTGGGCACCGTGATGATCTCCTACAGCAGCGTCAACGGCACCAAGATGCACGAGCATGCCGAGCTGAACAACGGCGTATTGAAAGGCGAGCTGGGCTTTGCCGGCTTCACCATTTCTGACTGGGAGGCGCTGAAGGAGATTCCCGCAGAGACCAACCGCGAGCGTGTGGTGCGCGCCGTGAACGCCGGTGTGGATATGGTGATGGAGCCGGAAAAATGGCAGCAGTTCATCACCGACCTCACCGCCGCGGTGGAGGCGGGCGAAGTTTCCATGGCGCGCATTGACGATGCGGTAAGCCGCATTCTGAAGGTCAAGCTTGCCGCGGGCCTGTTCGAGCACCCGCTGCCGCCACTGGCCAGCGACCCGCAAGCCGGCGAGCTGCTGGGCCACAGGGAACACCGTGAGCTGGCCCGCCAGGCGGTGCGCGAATCTCTGGTGCTGCTGAAAAACACAGGCGGCCTGCTGCCGCTGGCGAAGAACAGCAAGGTCTTCGTTGCCGGCACCCATGCCGATGACATCGGCCTGCAGTCCGGCGGCTGGACCATCGAATGGCAGGGCAAGGCCGGTGACATCACCGAAGGCACCACCATTCTCGAAGGCATCCGCGCCGCCGCCAGCGGCGAAGTCACCTACAGCGCCGATGGCGAAGGCGCTGCAGGCCACGATGTGGCCATCGTTGTGCTGGGCGAGCAGCCCTACGCCGAAGGCGTGGGGGACTACCGCGAGGCGCCGTGCGAACTGTGCAAGCCGCTGACCCTGAGCGACGAGCAGCTGGCGGTGCTGAAGAAAGTACAGGCGAGCGGTGTGCCCACTGCGGTGGTGCTGGTTTCCGGGCGCCCGCTGCTGATCAGCGAACAGCTGCCGCAGTGGCAGGCATTCGTTGCCGCATGGCTGCCGGGCAGCGAAGGCCATGGTGTGGCGGATGTGCTCTTCGGTGATTACGCGCCGAGCGGCAAGCTGCCGGTCAGCTGGCCCCGCAACCTGCAGCAGATCCCCATCAATGTGGGTGACGCCCAGTACGACCCGCTGTTTCCCTATGGCTTTGGCCTCACCTACCAACCGTGATGGCGGCAATGGCAGCAGTGGCCATGGCAATGGCAAATCGATTTTATCGCCGTATGACACCCGCGATCCTGACCGCAGTCATCCTGGCCGCGGCTGCCATCGCCGGCTGCAGTGGCAGCAGTGCGGTGAGCGGACCGGGCGAACGCGATAGCGGTGAAAGTGAAGCTAGCGGTGAAAGTGACGCTAGCGGCCTGAGCGGAGCGGCACAGGCGTCAGCGGGCGGCCTGAACTGCCTCGGCGCGCCGCTCGCAAGCGGCTACTGTCTGGTGTGGCGGGACGACTTCAATGGCACCGCATTGGATATCGGCAAGTGGAGTTATGAGCGCAATTGCTGGGGCGGCGGTAACGATGAAGCCCAGTGTTACGTGGACGACCGGGAAAATATCTGGGTTGCCGACGGGCGGTTGCACCTGAAGGCGATCCGCAAGGACGCGACAGGCCCGGCGCTGATGGACGATCACCCCGGCTACGATGCGCAGGATCGCAGCGGCAGCGGGACTTATACCTCCGCGCGCCTGCGCAGCCGGGGCAAGGGCGACTGGAAATACGGCCGCTTCGAAATCCGCGCCAAGCTGCCGCGCGGCCAGGGCACCTGGCCGGCAGTGTGGATGCTGCCCACTGACTGGGAATACGGCCAGTGGGCCAGCTCCGGCGAAATCGACATCATGGAGGCGGTGAACCTGCACGTGGGTGGCGAGGACCGGGTGCACGGCACCCTGCACTACGGTGGCCCGGCGCCGGAGAATGTCTACAGTGGCGAGGCCTACCGCCTGCCGGGCGCTGCCAACCCCGCCGACGGTTTCCACGAGTACGCGCTGGAGTGGGAAGAGGGCGAGATTCGCTGGTATGTGGACGGTACTCATTACGCCACCCAGACCAGCGATGGCTGGTACTCAAGAGCCGCGCCGGACAGCCCCCACGCCCCCTTCGACCGCCGCTTCCACCTGCTGCTGAACCTGGCGGTGGGCGGCAATTGGGCCGGCAAGGTCAACGCCACCGGTATCGACGAGAGCGCCTTCCCCCAGCAAATGGAAGTGGATTATGTGCGTGTATACCAGTGCACCCGCGATCCCGCTACCGGCAGGGGCTGTGCCACCCTCGGCGAGGCTGCTGTGCACAACCCGGGCAGGCAGCCGCCGAACTGACCGCCGACTGGGCCTGTGAGCCGGCTTGTGGCTCGGCTTGTGGGTTGGCTTGTGGATCGGTCGGTGAGTCGGGTTGTGAGTCGATCATGAATGGATTGATGATCCGGCCACCGCGGGTGCGTGCCGCCAGTGCGCCACTGCAGACAGTGGCATTGACCGCTGGTGGCATTTTTTATTTGCCGTGTTTTTATTGCCCGCATTTTCACAGGCAGCCCCTGTGACCTGCTCAGGGGCTTATTGGTCGGGCTTCATTGCCCCCGCTGCATTGTTTACGGCTTAGGTTGCGGCTTAGGTTACGGCATAGGTTTCGGCATGGAATGCGGCGCCATGCAAAGTGGTATTCGCTTTCTCGCACCTGTTCTGTGTCTTTGCCCCTTTGTCTTTCTCGCTCTGTCCCTCTCACTCTCACTCTCACTCTCACTCTCACTCTCACTCTCACTCTCACTCTCACTCTCACTCTCACACCCGCTCTCACACCCGCTCTCTCTCCCGCTCTCTCTCCCGCTCTAAATTCTGGCCTCTGAAGTGAGCAGGTATTTTGTCTGTTAATGGCCGGTTTTCCAGATGATTTTTTGCTGGGTGGCTTTTTCGGCGCGGAAAATCCTGTCGTCTGTGGGCGTTTGCGCGACACTTGAACTTTGACCGCAGACAGGGTTTGCTGCAGGCGTATGGCAGGCGCTGAATTTGTGCTGCGCCGAACTCGCTGCGCGAAAAAGGCAGTGCCATAAGAAGCGCGCAAACAGCAGCCTGCAGATATGATCAGGAAACCTACGGGATCGATTTATGAGAAAACTTTCTTCCCTCGCTGTAGTGGGCCTGTTGGCCGCCTGCTCGGGTGAGACCCCACCCACCGCCACCCAGGGCGCGGCAGCAATACCGGCCGCTGGCGTTACCTACCCGCAAACCCGCAAGGATGCCGTTGTGGATACCTACTTTGGAACCGAAGTGGCGGACCCCTACCGCTGGCTGGAAGATGATCGCAGCGAGGAGACCGGAGCCTGGGTCAAGGCCCAGAACGAGGTCACTTTTGATTACCTGGAGGGCATCCCTTACCGGGAGACCCTGAAAGAGCGGCTCGAATCCCTGTGGAACTACGAAAAGGTCAGCAGCCCGTTCACCGAGGGCGAGTACACCTACTTTTACCGCAATGATGGTCTGCAGGATCAGTCGGTGGTGTGGCGCAAGAAAGGCGACGCCGAGCCGGAAGTTTTCCTCGACCCGAATCAATTCAGTGAGGATGGCACCACCTCCCTGGCGTCACTGAGTTTTTCCAAGGATGGCTCCATTGCCGCCTACGCCATCTCCGAGGGCGGCAGTGACTGGCGCAAGATCATTGTGATCGATGCGGAAACCAAGAAGGAGCTGGAAGCGCCTCTGGTCGATGTGAAGTTCTCCGGAATCTCCTGGAAAGGCAACGAAGGTTTTTACTATTCCAGTTACGACAAACCCCAGGGCAGCGAGCTGTCCGCAAAGACCGACCAGCATAAACTCTACTACCACGAACTGGGCCAGCCGCAGTCGGAAGACCGGCTGGTATTCGGCGGCACACCGGAAGAAAAGCGGCGTTATGTGCAGGGCTACGTGACCGAGGACGATCGCTATCTGGTGATTTCCGGCGCGACTTCCACTTCCGGCAATGATCTGTTTATCCGCGATCTCAGCCGGCAGGACGCGCCGCTGACTCCGGTGCTTACGGATTTTGAATCGGATACCTACGTGATCGACAACGTGGGCAGCAAGCTGTACCTGGTCACCAACCGCGAGGCGCCCAACAAGAAAGTGGTGACCGTTGACGCAGCCGACCCGGCGCCGGAAAACTGGGTGGATTTTATCCCGGAAACGGACAACGTCCTGAGCGCCTCCATCGGCGGTGGTTATTTCTTCGCCGAATACATGGTGGATGCGCTGTCAAAAGTCTACCAGTACGACTATGACGGCAAGCGCGTGCGGGAAATTGCCCTGCCGGGACCGGGCAGCGCGACCTCCCTCAGCGGCAAAAAAGCGGATGAAACCCTTTACTACTCCTTTACCAATTACAAGACACCTTCCACCATTTTCGCTTTCGACGTGAAAGCGGGAGAGTCTTCCGTCTACCGCGAGTCCGGTGCGGACTTCGACGCGGATCTCTATGAGTCAAAGCAGGTGTTCTACACCTCCCGCGACGGCACCCGTGTGCCGATGATGATCACCTACAAAAAAGGCCTGCAGCTGGATGGCAAAAACCCAACCATTCTGTATGGCTACGGCGGCTTTAACATCAGCCTGACGCCATCGTTCAGTATCGGCAACGCCGCCTGGCTGGAGCTCGGCGGTATCTACGCGGTGCCGAACCTCCGTGGCGGTGGCGAGTATGGCAAGGAGTGGCACAAGGCCGGCACCAAACTGCAAAAGCAGAACGTATTCGATGACTTCATTGCCGCAGCCGAATACCTGATCGACAACAAATATACGTCCAGCGATTACCTGGCCATTCGCGGTGGCTCCAATGGCGGTCTGCTTGTAGGCGCGGTCATGACACAGCGGCCGGACCTGTTCAAGGTGGCGCTCCCCGCCGTGGGGGTAATGGATATGCTGCGCTACCACACCTTTACCGCCGGGGCCGGCTGGGCCTATGACTACGGTACCGCCGAGGACAGCGAGGAGATGTTCCAGTACCTGATGGGATATTCCCCGGTCCACAACGTCAAAGCCGATGTGCGCTACCCGGCAACCCTGGTGACCACCGCCGATCACGATGATCGCGTGGTGCCGGCACACTCGTTCAAGTTTGCCGCGCAGCTGCAGGAAAAGCAGGCGGGCCCTGCGCCGACGCTGATCCGCATCGAAACCAAAGCCGGTCACGGCGCCGGCACGCCGGTTTCCAAAAGCATCGAGCAGTACGCGGATATCTTCAGCTTTACCCTCTACAACATGGGCTTCGACTCCCTGCCGGAATAAATCCGGCATCCGCCCCATGATTTTGAGCCCGGCAGCGCCGGGCTTTTTTGTGGGCGCGGGCCTGCAAACCCCCGCGATGTTGTCGCCCAAGACTCCATGGGTGTATTGGGTCACTGGGATTCGGACTCATTGGGGGAATATTGCGCCAAAACTTCGCCAAAACTTCGAGTTGATCTGGTCTGGCCGGAGAAGTACAGAGTACCCTGTGGCGGAATCAGCTTAGGTTTCGCTGCCGGGTTACCCGGAATGCGATACAGAAAAATAAGAGAAAGCGCAAGGCAAGCACCATGAACCCAGAGCAAAAGTACAAAAGCGTGGCTGGCAAACAGCCACTGGAAGTACTCTACGAGAGAGAGCGCGAGCAGGGAGGAGAGGTTTACCTGCGCCAGATGTGGAACCGCGAGTGGCGCGAGTACACCTGGGGCGATGTGATGGACCGTGCACGGCGGGTGGCCAGCTTCCTGGTGGAACGGTTCGAGCCCGGTGACCGTATCGCCATTCATGCCAAGAACTGTGCCGACTGGATTATCGTCGATATCGGCATCATGCTGGCGGGGATGGTCAGCGTGCCCCTTTATCCGGGCCAGTCTGCCAGCTCCATGCGTTACGTGCTGGAGCACTCAGAAAGCAAGGTGCTGTTTTGTGGCGCCAGTGATGACAACAAGGCGCTGACAGAGGTTTCAAGCCTGCAGCCCACCGTGGCTATCCAGCGCTGTGCAATCGACTGTGACAGCACCCTCGAGGAGCTGCTCGAATCCCACCGCCCCTATGCGGAAAGCCCCCTGTTCGACGAAAACGATGTGTTCACCATCATGTACACATCCGGCACCACCGGGCACCCGAAGGGCGTGATGCACACCTGGTCTGCCATCAGCTTCGCCGTGCCGAATATGGTGCGGGGTTTTGGCTACGATGAGAGCGACCGCTTCTTCTCCTACCTGCCGCTGGCCCACGCGGCCGAGCGTATCGTGATCGAGTTTCACAGCCTGTACTCCGGTACACCGATCTATTTCCCCGAATCGCTGGAAACCTTCGTCGACGACCTCCGCCAGGCGCGCCCAACCATGTTCTTCTCGGTCCCGCGCCTGTGGACCAAGTTCAAGGAGGGGATCGACGCGAAGATGCCGCCGGCGCTGCAGAAATTCCTCCTCAGCGTGCCCGGCCTGCGCGGCTGGCTGCAGCGCAAAATCCAGAAAGGACTGGGCCTCGATCAGGCCCGCATGCTGGTGACCGGCGCCTCCCCCATCTCCGTGGACCTGCTGCGCTGGTATCACCAGATGGGCCTGATGGTCACCGACGGCTACGGGATGACCGAGAACTTCATCTATGGCTGTATCACCCATATGGAGGACACCCCGGTACCGGGCACGGTGGGTAAACCCTTCTGGGATTGCGAGGTGAAAATCTCCCCCGAGGGCGAAATCCTGTTCAAGAGCCGCGCGCTGATGAAAGGCTATTATCTCGAGCCGGAAAAAACCGCCGAGGTACTGCGCGATGGCTACTACCATACCGGGGATTCCGGCTTTATCGATGACCGCGGCCTGCTGCATGTCACCGGGCGTATTTCCGACACCTTCAAAACCAGCAAAGGCAAGTTTGTGCAGCCGCCGAGCCTGGAAGGCCTGTTCGGCGATGAAGCCCTGCTGGGGCAGGTCTGCGTACTGGGCCATGGCTTGCGGCAGCCTGTGATGCTGGCAACCCTGTCAGAACTTGCCCAGAGCATGTCCAGAGAGGATGTCAGCCGCCAGTTGGAGAAAACCCTGGCGGCGGTCAATGAGGAGCTGGCCCAGCACGAGCGCATCTCCGGTATATACATCACCGTGGATGAGTGGACGCCGCAGAATGAACTCCTGACCCCCACCATGAAGGTCAAGCGCAAGGTGCTCGAGCAGCGCTACCGGCCCTGGATCGAGCGCAAGGAGGATCAGGGCGGCATCATCTGGGAATCCCCCTCCAAGAAGAATGCGCCTGCAGAAAACCGCAGCGTGTTCAAGCCTGAATCCGCCCAGGCCGATGCCGGATAAACCGCAAGGTATTGGTTGACGGCAGCGCTGCCAAACAGCCTGGCGCAGAGGTTTTGCGCCAGTGCTGTATACTCTGGGCTTACCGCCCCTGCGCTAGTCTGCCAATTGCCTTGCCCCAATTTGCCCCAAGTATTTTTCCCAAAGTATCTTTCCTCAATCATCTCTCCCAAAACTGCCTTCTCCCCCAATGACTTGCCCAGGGTTATCCCGGGCCAGTGGCAATGAAACTTCGCAAAATTAACTGCCTGGGAATGAAAAGGTATGGGCATTTAAAGAGATGTGCAGAGGGATGTGCAGAGGGGTGTGGAAGGCCGTTGTTGCCTTTCGATAACGGCTGCTGCTGTTGTTTAATTTTTCTGAGAGTGAAATGAAAAATTCAATATCTGGAAAATGCCACTGTGGCGCTGTTGAGTGGACCGCAGTGCTGCCGCATACCATAGCGCTTAACTGTCACTGCAATATGTGTCGGTCATTAAGCGGTGCCGATTACAGCTCATGGGTGGTGATCCCTTCGGCTCAATTCAGCATAAGATCCGGGCAGGACGACATTGCTCACTATCAGGCATCAGAAAACTTCTCCAAGTCCTTTTGCAAAAATTGTGGCTCGACGATTAGCTGTGTCAATGATGATAAATTTCCTGGCCATATTTATCTGGCCAAGGGCGGCATAACCTCAGAATTCGATATGCCCGCCCAGATTCAGGTCTTTACCGAGTTTAAGGCGCGGTGGGTGACACTCGACGAAAGCATTCCTGTTTTCAACTAGTCACAGTTTGCCAAGCGCCTGTGCGCGCTTTCGGAATCATCGTTCAGCGGCTCCATGGCGCAGCGGCAGGCGCTCAATGGCTGGTGCAGGTCATGCACCGCACTTCCCCTTCCTGCTCACCCACCTCGATGCTGTCGGCACAGCACTCCAAATCCTGATTGTGGTCGCAGGTGGCCACCTTGCAGGCGCCCACGCCGGCGGTTCGATGACTGTGGGTGTGGCTGCTGTTGTGGAAGTAGGTGTCGCAGTCGGGATTGTCGCCATCCCCCACGGTTATGGCGCGGGCATGGCAGCTCTCATCGGCGTTGTAGGCACATTGGCTGATAACGCATTTGCTAACCTCGGGCATATCGGTGGCGATGATCATAAAAAGTGCTCGTTTTAACAGGGTTTTTGACTAGCCCGATGGCCGCAGCAGTGGATAAGCGGGCAATGATTGGGATAAGCAGAAAGTAGTTCAGGCCATCGGCTTGTCAACGGCGAACGAGTGAGTGGCTGATGTCGGAACGCCACTCAATGCGCCCAGGCTCTACCATTCGCTAATAGCCACACCTGGCCGCTATCGGCTATCTTCGCAGCAGCAGTAACAGCAATAGCAAGCAGCGCCGGACTGACAGCACCATGATAGGCAAGCCCTTTCTGCTCTTTTTTGCCCTGGTTTACGTGGCCCTGCTGTTTGCCGTGGCCTGGTGGGCGGAGCGCCGCGGCGCCTGGAGCCAGCGCAGTCGGTCGCGGGTCTATGCGCTGGCGCTGGGGGTCTACTGCAGCTCGTGGACCTTTTTCGGCGGGGTGGGCCAGGCGGTGGCCAGCACCTGGAGCTACCTGCCCATCTACCTCGGCCCCATCCTGCTGTTTCTGCTGGGTGGGTCGCTACTGGGCAAACTGGTCACGGTGGGGGAGCGGCAGAAAATCACCTCCATCGCCGACTTTATCGGCTCCCGCTACGGCAAGAGCCGCGGGTTATCCGCCACGGTCACGGTGCTGGCGATTATCGGCACGCTGCCCTATATCGCCCTGCAGTTGCGCGGTTTGACCATGGCCTGGGATACCGTTGGCTCCGGTGATACCGGCACACCGGCCTGGGATCTGGATACGGCGCTGGTGACCGCGCTGCTGATGGGCCTTTTTGCCATTCTGTTCGGCACCCGCCATCTGGAAGGGCGCGAGCGCAACCGGGGGATGGTGAGTGCCATCGCGCTGGAGAGCCTGGTCAAGCTGCTGGCATTCGCGGCAGTGGCGGGGCTTGCCTGCTGGCTGATGTTTATGCAGCCCCTGGCTTCGGGCCAGCTGCCGGCGCGCCGCTGGGACCCCCTGATTGTGGACGCCAACTTCCTGACGCAGACGCTGCTCGCCGCCGCCGCCATCCTGTGCCTGCCACGGCAGTTCCATATGGCGGTGGTGGAGTATCAGGGGCCAAAAGACCTGCAGACCGCGCGCTGGTTGCTGCCCCTCTACCTGCTGTTGTTCGCCATGCTGATACTGCCCATCGCCATGGCGGGGCAGCCGTTTGCCGCCAGCGGTCAGCTTTCGCCAGACAGTTTGGTGCTGTCGATACCCATGGTGGCGGGCAGCAGTGAACTGACCGCGCTGGCCTATCTGGGCGGCTTTTCCGCGGCCACCGGGATGGTGATTGTGGCGGCGGTGACACTGGCGGTGATGATCTCCAACGAGCTGGTGGCGCCGGTCTGGCTGTTCCTGAGCCGTTTCACCTCGCTGTCGGCGGTGTCCTTCGGGCGCTACCTGCGCCAGATTCGCGCGCTCAGTATTTTGCTGCTGATGCTGATGGGCTGGGGCATGCACCGCGCCCTCAGCGGGCTGGAGACCCTGACGCCGATCGGCTTGCTGTCGTTTGCCGCCGCAGCGCAGCTGGCGCCGGCGCTGGTGGGCGGCCTCTACTGGCGCGGCGCGCACCGCTATGGGGTCTGGGCCGGCCTTGTCGCCGGTTACGCCCTGTGGTTTTTCACCCTGGCGCTGCCGGCGGTATTTCCCGGACAGCCGCTGATCAGCGAGGGGCTGGGGGGCATCTCCTGGCTGCGGCCGCAGGCGCTGTTTGGGCTCACCGACCTCGATCCGCTGAGCCACGGCGTGTTCTGGAGCCTGCTGGCGAATGTCGTCTTGTTTGTGCTGGTGTCGGTCTGGAGCCGCCATGACAGCCGCGACCTGCGCCAGGCCAGCGCCTTTGTGGAGGAGGGCGCGCGCAGTATGAGCCCCCGTGCGGAACTGGCCCCGACCAGTGTGCAGGTGGGGCAGCTGCACAGCCTGATGCAGCCGTTTATCGGCGCCGACCGCCTGGATGAAATCTGGCAGGGGTTTGAGCTGCGCGTGGGGCAGCGGCTGCTGCCGGATGATCGCGCTCCCCGGTTTGTGCTGCGGGAGGCGGAAGCGATGCTCGCCGGCATTGTCGGCTCCGGCACCGCCCAGCAGGTGGTCGAACTGCTGCGGCGCAACAAACCCCTCAAGGTGGAGGATATCGCGCGGCTGGTGGACCGCACCTCGCAGAGGTTGCGCTTCAGCCAGGAGCTTTTGCAGACCACGGTGGAAACCATCAGCCAGGGGATTTCCGTGGTCGACCGGGAGTTGCGGCTGGTGGCCTGGAACCAGCAGTACCGCGAGCTGTTCGATTATCCGCAGAGGCTGCTGTACATCGGCTGCCCGGTGGAGCGGCTCTACCGCCACAACGCAGAGCGCGGGCTTTACGGCGACAGCGGGGATCTGGATGCCCAGGTGGAGCGACGGCTGCAGCTGCTGCGTCATGGCGGCGCGCACCGTTTCGAGCGGCGCCTGCCCAATGGCGTCATTGTCGAGGTGCGCGGAACCCCCATGCCCGGCGGCGGCTTCGTGACCACTTTTACCGATATCAGCGACTACCGCGCGGCGGTGGATGCGCTGGAGGAAAACCAGCGCACACTGGAGCAGCGGGTTGAACAGCGCACCGCGGAGTTGCAGTCGCTGCACGCGGCCCAGTCCCGCTTCCTCGCCCATACCAGCCACGACCTGTTGCAGCCCATCAACGCGGCGCGGCTGTTTATCGCCTCGGCGCAGCAGCGGGCCGCCCGGCAGCAGTGGCCGGAAACCATGGCGGATATCTCCAATATCGACAGCGCGCTGGAGTCCGCCGAACACCTGATCGGCGCGCTGCGGGAAATCAGCCGGCTCGATTCCGGCAAGCTGACGCCGAAGCGGGAGCACTTCCCCCTGAGCGATCTGCTCGACGGGCTGGTGGCGGAATTTCAGGCCATTGCCACCGATCGCGGCCTGCAGCTCCACCACCCGCGCAGCAGCGCCTGGGTCTACAGCGATCGTCACCTGCTGCGGCGTATCCTGCAGAATTTTCTCGGCAACGCCTTGCAGTACACGCGCCGGGGGCGGGTGCTGATCGGTGTGCGCCGCCGCGCTGACGGGCTGGAGGTGCAGGTGCTGGATACCGGCCCGGGCATTGCCGAGGAGGCGCAGGCGCAGATTTTTGAGGAGTTCGTGCGCCTGTCGTCGTCGGAAAGCGCCAGTGAAAAGGGGCTGGGGCTGGGGCTCGCCATCGCCCGGCGCAGCGCCGAACTGCTGGGCCACCCTCTGAGCCTGCACTCGGTGCCCGGGCGCGGCACCTGTTTTTCCATCCTTCTGCCCGCCGGGGTGCCGGCCCAACCCGCGAGCGCGGCGGCGGTCGCCGAGCCGGTCGTGGCCAGTGCCGAGTTGAACGGCGTTCGGGTGCTGTGTATCGACAACGAGACGGCCATCGTGCGCGGCATGCAGAGCCTGCTTGAGGGCTGGGGTTGTGAGGTGACGATTGCCCGCTCTTTAGAGGAGGCGCGCCGGCATTGGCACGGCGCCCCGCCGCAGCTGGTGATCGCCGACTATCACCTGGACCGCGGGGCCACGGGCATTGAGGCATTGCGGGCACTGAGCGATACCTGGGGTATGGAGGTGCCCGGCATCCTGATCAGTGCGGATATTTCCGAGGCGGTGCGCGACAGTGCGCGGGACGCCGGTCTTTTCTATCTGCCGAAACCGGTCAAGCCGGCGGCACTGCGCAACCTGGTGCGGCGGCTGGCGAAAAGCGCCAGATAGCAACAGGGCAGGCGGCGGGGCAGGCGGCGGGTAAACACCGGGTCAGTATCCGCTGAGCGGGCGCTACTTCGCTGGCGGTGTGAACTGCCCCGGCGCCTCCACGTCCAGGCTGCTGATCGCCAGTACCGCCTGGGTGCGCGAATTGACCCCCAGCTTGCGGAACAGGGCGGTGAGGTGGGCCTTCACCGTCGCCTCGGTGACATTCAGTTCATAGGCGATTTGCTTGTTCTGCAGCCCCTCCGCCAGCATGGTGGCCACGCGAAACTGCTGCGGGGTCAGTGTTGCCACCACATCGGCAATCTCATTCGGGCCGCTTTTCTCTGTCGCGCACTGGCTGGCCACTTCCGCCGGCAGCCACACATCGCCGGCCAGCACCGCGTGCAATGCCTCCGCGATGGTCTCCACCGGCGCCGACTTGGGCAGGAAGCCACAGGCCCCGTAATCCACCGCCCGGCACATCACTTCCGGTTTTTCATTGGCGGAGACCACCATCACCGGCAGTTGGGGGTGTTGGCCGCTGAGGAAAATCAGGCCGCTGAAGCCCTGGGCACCGGGCATATGCAGGTCGAGCAGCAGCAGGTCGGCGTCAGCGTGTTCCGTGGCGCAGCGCTGCAGGCTGTCCATGTCTTTTGCTTCGATCAGCTCGGCATCGGCAAAAGTGGCGCGGATCGACTGGCAAAGGGCTGCGCGAAACAGCGGGTGGTCGTCGGCCACGATGAACTTGCGGCCGCCGGTGCCGGGACCGGTCACATTGGTCATGGCTCCCTCATCGTCTTGCCTCTGCGGGCGTTTACTGCTGGTCTGGGTAGTTTACGCCCTGGTGTGCGCGGAGTGAAAAAAAACGGCCAGCGCCAGAGGCGGTGGCCGGAAGGGGGTGGGACTCAGAGGAGTCCGAGGTTGACTAGCGGTTTTGACTCAGGGATTGGTAGTCGGCCACCAGGCGCGATACCACTTCGGGGTCGGCCAGGGTGGAGATGTCCCCCAGCTGATCCACTTCACCGGCGGCGATCTTGCGCAGGATTCGGCGCATGATTTTGCCCGAGCGGGTCTTCGGCAGGCCCGGCGCCCACTGGATAACGTCCGGGGTGGCGATGGGGCCGATTTCACTGCGCAGCCAGTCGCGCAGGGTGCGGTGCATGTCGTCACCGGACTCCTGGTCGCTGTTCAGCGTCACATAGATGTAGATGCCCTGGCCCTTGATGTCGTGGGGGAAACCCACCACGGCGGCCTCGGCGACGGTGGGGTGCGCCACCAGCGCGCTCTCCAGCTCGGCGGTGCCCATGCGGTGGCCGGAGACATTCAGCACATCGTCCACCCGCCCGGTGATCCAGTAGTAGCCATCCTCGTCGCGGCGGGCGCCGTCGCCGGTGAAGTACCTGCCGGGGAAGGTGCTGAAGTAGGTGTCGATAAAGCGCTGGTGATCGCCGAATACCGTGCGCATCTGCCCGGGCCAGCTGTCCAGCAGCACCAGGTTGCCCTCGGTGGCGCCTTCGAGCAGTTCGCCCTCGTTGTCCACCAGTGCCGGGCGGATGCCGAAAAAGGGTCGGGTGGCGGAGCCGGGCTTCAGCGCCGTGGCGCCGGGCAGCGGGGTCAGCATCGCCGCGCCGGTTTCGGTCTGCCACCAGGTGTCCACAATCGGGCAGCGGCCGCGGCCAAAGTGGTCGTGGTACCAGCGCCAGGCTTCCGGGTTGATGGGTTCGCCCACGGTGCCGAGCAGGCGCAGGGAGGAGAGGTCGGCACCCGCCGTGGGCTTGTCGCCCTCGGCCATCAGTGCGCGGATCGCCGTGGGCGCAATATAGAGCACGTTGATCTGGTGTTCGTCGACAATGCGCGCCACCCGCGTTGTATCCGGATAGTTGGGCACACCCTCGTACATCACCGTGGTGGCGCCGTTGGCCAGCGGTCCGTAGATGATGTAAGTGTGGCCGGTGACCCAGCCGATATCGGCGGCGCACCAGAAGCGTTCACCGCGGCGATAGTCGAATACATACTCGTGGGTCAGGCTGGCGTAGGTCAGGTAGCCGCCACCGGTATGCAGCACCCCTTTGGGTTTGCCGGTGGAGCCGGAGGTATAAAGGATAAACAGCGGGTCTTCCGCGCCCATTTCCTGCGCCGGGCAGTCGTCGCTCTGTGCCGCCAGCAGGCAGGCGTAGTCCACATCGCGGCCGGGCACCATATCGACCTGGTCATCGGTGTATTCCACCACCACGGTTTTCTCGACGGTGGTCTCCTTGCAGAGTTCGATGGCCCGGTCGACGTTCTCTTTCAGCACCACCGAGCGGCCGCCGCGCTTGCCGGCGTTGGCGGTAATCACAATGCGCGACTGGCCATCGTCCATGCGTCCGGCCAGCGCCTCCGGGGAAAAGCCGGCGAAGACCACCGAGTGAATCGCGCCGATGCGGGCACAGGCCAGCATGGCCACGGCGGCCTGCGGGATCATCGGCAGGTAGATGGTCACCACATCCCCTTTGTTGACGCCGAGGGACTTGAGGCCGTTGGCAAACTGGCACACTTCGCGGTGCAGTTCGCGGTAACTGATCTCCCTGCTCTGACCGGGCTCGTCGCCGACCCATAAAATCGCGGTGCTGTCGGCATGCTCCGCCAGGTGCCGGTCGAGACAGTTGGCGGCGACATTCAAGGTGCCGTCCTCATACCAGCGGATATGCAGGTCATCGCGGTCGAAGGAGGTGTTTTTGACCTTGCTGAAGGGTTTGATCCAGTCCAGGCGCTGGCCCTGTTCACGCCAGAATGCCTCCGGCTCCTCCACCGAACGCCGGTAGAGTTCAAGGTATTGCTCTTCGTTCAACAGTGACTGTTCGGCATAGTGGGTTGGGACGGGATAGACAGCTGTTTCTTTCACGTTGGCGACCTCGCTGATTCAGTCATTACCGGTGATCCGGCGTGTTTTTGCTATTGACCAGCATCATGCCTCTGTACCGCGTGGGGGCGTATTAGACATAGGTCGAAACCCTTTGTCCTTGCCTGAAACCTTCTCCGCAGCGGTTGGCTGTATGCGCGCAGCGGCGAGGCTCGCAGGCGGCGTTACCAGAAAAGGGATATTGGTCAAAACAGCTCTGCAGCTTCACCGTCGCGTCAATCCACCCGCTTTCTGCACAGCTTTCATCGCACTCACTTTTCTCCCTATTAGACCAATGGTTAATACCCCGGCTCGCTTAAACGCGGTTATATCGCTACTGCACCAATCCACCAGTCAGCGATGAGAGAGCAGTATGACTACAACAAAAAGAAAGTTCCTGGCTCGTCTATCGGCGGGCCTGGCCATCACATCGGCCTGCCTCGGTTTCAGCAGTGCGCTCAGCGCGCAGCAGGCTGCCAGCGGGGAGCCCAGCCCGGAAGAGCTGCAGGCACGCATTCAGGAACTGCAGGTACAGCTCGGCCAACTGGCCGAGCAGGCGAAGCGCGCCGAACAGCGCATGGATTTACTGGCGGACCCGGAACCCGGGCGGTCGGCTTCTGCGGGCGGCAGCAATCTGCAGATCGGCGGTTACGTGAAACTGGACACCATTTTCAGTGACTATTCCGATGGCCGCGCCGCCACCGCGGGCATCGGTGAGGATTTCCTGGTGCCTTCCACCATTCCGGTGGGGGGCGAAAGTGGCGATGCCAAGTACCACGCTCACGCCAAGTCGACGCGGCTGTTTGTAAAAACTTCCACGCCTCTGGGCGCGGGTCAGGTGAATACACATCTTGAGCTCGACGCCATGGCCAGCGGCCAGGGTGACGAGCGCATCAGCAACTCCTACGCCCAGCGTTTGCGCCACGCCTATATAGACTGGCAGATGGATGACAGCCGCAGTCTGCTGGCCGGCCAGACCTGGTCCACGTTTTTTAATGTGGGCGCGCTGCCGGATGGGCTGGATTTTGTCGGCCCGGTGGGCACGATTTTCGAGCGCCAGCCGCAGCTGCGATATACCCAGAAATTCGGCAGCGGCAGCCTGCAGTTGGCGGCGGAAAACCCGGCCACCACACTCTACAACGGCACTGAAAATCCCTACGACGACAACAGCAGTCCCGACCTGATCCTGCGCTACAACAACAGCGCCGGCGCCTTCAGTTATTCGCTTGCCTCCATGAGCCGCGAGCTCGCGTATGAAACCGATGACCTGCGCGCATCGAAGCGCGGTTATGCCATCAGCCTTTCCGGAAAACTCCAGCTGGGTGCTGACGATATCCGCTTTATGTACAGCCACGGCAATGCCCTGGGCCGCTATATGGGCCTGAACGGTTATCGCGCCGGCATTATCGAAGCGGATGGCGGTATCGGGCTGATCGACCAGTCCGGAGGATTTATCGCCTGGAGGCATCCATGGAATGAACACTGGCGCAGCAACGCCGTATTTTCCATGAGCTCCGCCGATAACCCGGACACCGTGACCGACACCACCGCGGCAGGGTATCGCAGCGCACACCTGAACCTGCTGTATTCACCCACGCCAAAACTCACACTGGGAGGGGAGTACATTATGGCCACCAAGCAGGTGGAAAACGTCAGTGGATCATTGGCCGATGACGAGGGCGACTTGCAGCGCCTGCAGTTTTCCGTCAAATATGCCTTCTGAACAAAAAGCATTGAAAAGTGATGGGAGATAAGCCATGAGCTTTGAAAGTGAAAAGCACGCGGATGATTACTGGAAAGAAAATCTCCGCATGATGCTGAGTTTACTGTGTATTTGGTTTGCCGTTTCCTTTGGTGCCGGCATCCTGTTTGTGGACGAATTGAACGCGATTCGTTTGGGTGGCTTCAAACTCGGCTTCTGGTTTGCGCAACAGGGGTCCATCTATGTGTTTCTGGCGTTGATCGTGGTGTACGTGTTCAAGATGAACAAGCTCGACCGCAAGTACAACGTGCACGAGGATCACGAAGAGCCGGATGAGTTCGAAGATGCCCTCGAAGAAGAGTTCACAAACTAGGAGCGGGTCATGGATATTCAAACTTTAACAATCATCATCGTTGGCCTGACGTTTGCCGTGTATATCGGTATCGCCGTCTGGGCGCGGGCCGGCTCCACTCACGACTTTTACGTCGCCGGCGGCGGCGTCAACCCGGTTGCCAACGGCATGGCGACGGCGGCCGACTGGATGTCGGCAGCGTCTTTCATTTCCATGGCGGGCCTGATCAGCTTTATGGGCTACGATGGCGCCGTATACCTGATGGGCTGGACCGGCGGTTACGTGCTGCTGGCGCTGTGCCTGGCACCCTACCTGCGCAAGTTCGGCAAATTTACCGTGCCGGCCTTTATCGGTGATCGCTACTACTCGAATACCGCGCGCACGGTGGCCGTGATCTGTGCCGTATTCGTCTGCTTCACTTATGTGGCGGGGCAGATGCGCGGTGTGGGTGTGGTGTTCTCGCGCTTCCTGGAAGTGGACATCACCACCGGTGTGGTCGTGGGCATGGGTATCGTGTTCTTCTATGCCGTGCTCGGCGGTATGAAGGGCATCACCTATACCCAGGTCGCGCAGTACTGCGTACTGATCTGTGCCTATCTGGTGCCGGCGATCTTTATCTCCATCATGATGACCGGACACGTGATTCCGCAGATCGGTTTCGGCAGTGAATTGAGCGATGGTTCTGGCACCTACCTGCTGGACAAGCTCGATGGCCTGTCGACGGAGCTGGGCTTTGCGGAATACACCTCGGGGACCAAGAGCACCATCGACGTGTTCTTTATCACCGCTGCGCTGATGGTGGGTACCGCTGGACTGCCGCACGTGATCGTGCGCTTCTTCACCGTGCCCAAGGTGCGTGATGCGCGCAAGTCAGCCGGATGGGCGCTGCTGTTTATCGCTCTGCTCTACACCACCGCGCCGGCCATCGCCACTTTCGCGCGGGTGAACATGATCGATACCATCAATGGTCCGGAGGCTCAGGGCACCTCTTATGAAGAAGCGCCGAGCTGGGTCAAGAACTGGGAAGGTACCGGCCTGATCTCCTGGGAAGACAAGAACGGTGACGGCAAGATGTTCTACTCCGGCGATGAGCGCAACGAGATGAACATCGACCGCGACATCATGGTGCTGGCCAACCCGGAAATCGCCAACCTGCCTGCCTGGGTCATCGCTCTGGTGGCTGCCGGTGGTGTCGCGGCGGCGCTGTCCACTTCCGCGGGTCTGCTGCTGGTGATTTCCACCTCCATTTCACACGACCTGCTGAAACGCAACCTGATGCCCAATATCACCGACAAGCAGGAGCTGCGTTATGCCCGCATAGCCTCGGGGGTGGCCATCTGCATCGCCGGTTATCTGGGTATCAATCCGCCGGGCTTTGTGGCGCAGGTGGTGGCATTCGCCTTCGGGCTCGCGGCCTCGTCGTTCTTCCCGGCGATTATCATGGGCATCTTCAGCAAGCGCATGAACAAGGAAGGGGCGATTGCGGGCATGATTACCGGTATTACCTTTACCGCGGCCTACATCATCTACTTCAAGTTCATCAATCCCGCGGCCAATACGCCTGACCACTGGTGGTTTGGTATCTCTCCGGAGGGCATTGGTACCCTGGGTATGCTGATCAACTTTGCGGTGGCCATTGCCGTGGCGCGCATGACCGATGATGCGCCCAAGCATGTACAGGAAATGGTGGCCAGTATCCGCTTCCCGAAAGGTGCCGGTGAGGCAGGCGGGCACTAAACAAGCCGATACTCATTAAGAGTAATCATTAACAGTAAACAGAGCTCAGGCCCCGCATTGCGGGGCCTTTTTTTTAGGTCACAGTGGCCGCTTTCCGCTTTCCGCTTTCCGCTTTCCGCTTTCCGCTTTCCGCTTTCCGCTTTCCGCTCTCCGCGCAGCGCTTTCCCTTTCGCCTCCGCACACCGTTTTTTGGTTTGGGTACAGCTTGTGTGCGCCGGGGGTGATTGCCGTCAGCGCATGGGCCGTTCCAGTGTGCGCTTTTAGCGCAGTGTGTGCAGGTACTGCATATGGCGCTCGTACTGGGACACCATATCGGTGAGCAGCTGGTCCTTGGTCCAGCCCATCACATCGTAGTCCTGACCGCCTTCAAACAGATGCACCTCGGCGCGGAAGTAGACATCGCTGGAACCATCGTCATGGGTGTCGTCGAGCACCTTGTCCGGATTGTCTGTCTCGGGTTTCAGGGTTGCCCTGGGCTGCAGGCCATAAATAAAACTGATTTCCTCGCCCTGCTGGACCTCCAGCTGAATGTAGTTGTTCTCACCCGCGGTCACACTTGCGGTATAGCCATTTTTTTCCATTTCCCGGGCGAACTCCTCAAGGGATGGCTTGCCAACCTCGTGGATAAAATCTTTCACCTCGGCCAGGGAAGGCAGTTGCAGCGCATTTTTTAATCGCCGCTGCCAGACCACGGGGTTGCGCGCGCTGATGGGCGATACCGGCGTGCTCTGGGCGATTTTTTTCATGGTGTCGGTGCGCAGTGCCGATATCAGCCCATAAATGGCCACCAGCAAAATCACCGAGAAGGGCAGCGCGCTGGCGATCACGGCGGTTTGCAGTGAACCCAGGCCACCCGCCAGCAGCAGCGCGATGGCCACCACCCCAATCAGCGCGCACCAGAACACGCGCTGCCATAACGGGGTGTCATCGCGGCCGTGAGACGACAGCATATTCACCACCATTGCGCCCGAGTCTGCGGAGGTGACAAAGAAAACGATCACCATAATCACGGCGAGCAAAGAAAAGAAACCCGAAAAGGGGAACTGCTCCAGAAACTGGAACAGCGCAACCGACTGGTCGTTGGCCACTACCTGTCCAAGCTCGGTGAGCCCCTCATCCAGGATCATGTGAATGGCGGAGTTGCCGAAGAAGGTCATCCACAGAAGGGTAACCCCGGCGGGCACCAGCATGGCGCCGACCACAAACTCGCGAATCGTGCGGCCGCGGGAAATACGCGCGATAAACAGGCCCACAAACGGAGACCAGGACATCCACCATCCCCAGTAGAGAATGGTCCAGCCACCGAGCCAGTCCGTGGGTTGGTAGGCGTAAAGATTGAAGGTTTTGCCGATCAGCACCGACAGGTAGCTGCCGAAGTTCTGCACGAAGGCCTGCAGCAGGTAAACGGTGCTGCCCAGCAGCAATACCATCAGCAGCAGGATGGCGGCGAGACTCATATTGAGTTGTGACAGGCGTTTAATGCCGGCATCAAGCCCCATCACCACGGAAATGGTGGCGAGGATGGTGGTGATAATAATGAGACCCACCTGTACACCACTGCCCACCGGCAGGCCGAACAGGTGATTGAGGCCTGAGTTGATTTGCAGCACGCCATAACCCAGCGTGGTTGCCACACCGCAGACGGTGCTGACGATGGCGAACACATCCACGGCGTGGCCGAGCGGGCCGTGTACCCGCTCACCGATCATCGGGTAGAGTGCCGAGCGCAGTGTCAGGGGTAGATTGTGGCGATAGCTGAAATACGCAAGGATCATGGCCACGATGGCGTAAATGGCCCAGGCGTGAAATCCCCAGTGGAAAAAGGTCAGCATCATGGCCTGGCGCGCCGCTTCCACGGTGCCTGTTTCTCCAACCGGTGGTGCCAGATAGTGCATCACCGGTTCAGCCACGCCAAAAAACAGCAGGCCTATGCCCATCCCGGCGGAGAACAGCATTGCGAACCAGGAGCCGAACCCGTAGTCTGGCTGAATATGCTCCGGCCCCAGTTTGACCCGCCCCAGTTCCGACACACCAATAAAAATCACACTCAGCAGAATAATGGCCACCACCAGCACGTAGTACCAGCTCATATTGGTGACAATCCAATTCTGCAGGGCCTGAAACTGGATGTCGGCGTTTTCCGGGAAAAACACCGCGTAGGCCACCAGCATCAGGAGCACCCCGGTCGCGCTGTAGAAAACCGGGGGATCGAAGTGAGCCTGCTTCTGGGAGTTCTTTTCGGTCATTGCGCGGTTACCATTTAAAATGTCTCGGCAGGGAGGTGCAGTTTTGCGCCTATGGGAAACAGCATAGACAATGGCTGCAGTTATCAGTAAGCCTCATATGAAACCAAACAGTTATGTTAAAAATTTCTAGCAGCCTGGACATTCCGCTCGACGAGATCGAAATGCACGCGGTGCGCGCCCAGGGCGCCGGCGGCCAGAACGTGAATAAGGTGGCCAGCGCCATCCACCTGCGTTTTGATATTCCCGCCTCGTCGCTGCCGGAAGAAATAAAGGCGCGCCTGTTGGCGCTGGGGGATCAGCGTATTTCCAGTGATGGTGTTATCGTGATCAAGGCACAGCGCTTTCGCACCCAGGAAAAAAATCGCACCGATGCGCTGGAGCGATTGCGGGAGATCGTTGCCGCCGCCGCGCGGCGACCCAAAAAGCGCGTGGCCACCAAGCCCTCACGAGCGGCCAAAGAGCGCCGCCTGAAGCAGAAAACCCAGCGCGCGCAGATCAAGTCCATGCGCGGCAAGGTGAGCGATCACTGATCGGCACTGCGCAACGTCTTGTACCGCAGGTGCCGCGTCGCGGCGGCTTCCGTCAGACACGGGAGCGCCACCAGCAGTAAAAAAAGCTTTCCACCGGAGGATGCCATGAGTAATCGTTACGCAGCCGAAGACCTGCACAGGTTTGTCACCCAGCTGTTTCATCGTGCCGGGCTGGCCGAGGAGCGGTCCGCGGTGATGGCCAATGTTTTTCTGCAGGCGGACCTGCTGGGTTTCACCACCCATGGACTCAACCGGGTCTGCAGTAACCTCAACTGGCTGGTTAATGGCGAGACCCGCAAGGAGGGCGAGCCGCAGGTGCTGTCCGACCGGGGCGGCTGCTTCAACTGGGATGCGGATTTCCTGCCCGGCCCCTGGATACTCTCGCAGGCCATCGGCGAGGCCCTGCGGCGGGTGAAGGAGCGGGGTGTGGTTACCGCCACCCTGCGCCGCAGCCAGCACATCGCCTGTCTCGCCGCCTACCTGCCGCCTATTATCGAAGCGGGCTGTGTGGGCATTCTCACCTGCTCCACGCCGGCGGAGCGCACCGTGTCGCCCCAGGGCAGCTGCGATGCGCTGTTTTCCGCCAATCCCATCGCCTTTGCCGCGCCGGCGGGGGAGTATCCGCTGCTTTTCGACATCAGCATGTCGGTGACCGCAGGTGGTTACGTATCCCGCGCCAAGCGCGAAAAACGCCTGTTGCCGAGCGAATCCCTGAAGGACAGCCATGGGCGCCTTTCAAACGACCCGGCCGCCCTCGAGGAGGGTGGCAGCATCCTGCCGATTGGCGGTGCCGATCACGGTTACAAGGGCGCGGCACTCAGTGCCATGCTCGAGGTGCTGTCTATGGGACTCAGTGGCTATGGCCGCGGCGATGCACAGTCCAGCCGGGACGATGAGGCCAATTCGGTTTTTGTGCAGATTATCGACCCGCAGGCCTTCGGCAAGTCGGACGACTTCCTGCGTCAGACCACCGCACTTTGCAACCTGTGGCAATCCTGTCACCCGGACGAGGGCAGCGATGCCCAGGTTCGCGTGCCGGGCCAGCGCGCCTGGAGTGACCGCGCCCGCCAGCTGAAAGATGGGGTGGAGCTGTACCCGTCCATCATGGCCGACCTGGAGCCCTGGGCAGACAGGCTGGATGTGATCGCGCCCCGTGCGCTGGACGGATAACAGCCCGTGCCTTGCACGGAGAAACCGGCGCAGTGACTGCCTGATGCTGGCCCCGGTGCCAGTGCCGTATGCAGCTCTTGTTGCCGGCTCGGGATACAGCGCGGCTGCGAAGGCTGACGCGCAGGGGGCGCACAGAGTTCGCACAGAGTGCGCATAGAAATCGAATGGGGTTCCGGGGGCTGAACCATGAAAAAGGCGCGCAGTTGTGGCTGCGCGCCTTTTTCGTTGTGTCTTTGTCGCTGTGTCTTTTTCGTTGTGCTTTTGTCGTTGTGCCTTTGCTGGGCAGCGCTTTCTTGTTGCGCTGGGCTTGTGTTTCCCTCGTTTTTCCCTGGGGTCTCTCTAGTGTCTCCCTAGTGTCTCACTAGTGTGTGTCCCGCTGGCGTCTCTCTAGTGCTGGTGTCTCTCTCGTGTGCCTTGCCGCTTGCCGCTTGCCGCTCACCGCTTATCGCCTGCTGCTTGCCGCTAGCGCTTCTGAATCACGTTCCTGATTGCCTGCTCTTCGTTTGAGCGGGGGTGCAGCCATTACCGGTAGGGGCTGCGCAGCTGTATCTCATGGAACGCCGCCTCGCGCAGCGCCAGCTCGTACTCCATGTCCTCGATCTCGAAGCCGAGCTCGGTGTGGCGGGTCTTGAGGCGGGCGATATCCGCCAGCAGTTCAATGCGCTCTTCCTTGGTGGCCTCGTCGCTCACCAGGTGGGCGCTCATCTCGGTAATGTCGTCGAGGAGGTGCTCACGCTCATTGTGGGCACTGCGGATGGCGCTGGCCACGTCGTTGACGGCCCGCTGCGCCTGGTAAATCTCCCGGCCGGATTCGTAGCCGGCCAGGAAGTCATCTTCGAGATCCCGCGGGCACACGCCTCCGTAGGTGCCGCCGGCGCGGCCGATACGAAACCCGCGCATTTCGGTGCAGTAGAGTGTGAGCCCCTCTGCGCGGCCCGCGCGATAGGCCTCGGTATCCGGCCGCACACCGTGATCGGCGCAGGCCTGACGGCGCTTGCCGAGCATGGCAACGGTCTGGCCGGCGGCGCCGTCCTCATAGCCAATGGCGCGCCAGTCTGCGGTCACGCACTCCTCCGCGCTCATGGTGGCGCAGCCATTCAGAAAAAAAACGGCCACAGCCAGCACAGCGATGACTTTGATGGTATTCACGATACTCGTCCCCATCGATACTTTCCCCATCAATACCTTGCCCATTGATACCTTCCCCCGTAAAGCGTGCAGAACAGGGCTTGCAAGTTACCGCGCTATAACTGACCGCAAGCTGAAGCAAAGCCCATAAGCGTGACCAGTTTCTCAGAAGTCCCGTGATATGTCGCGATGACCTAGAGCGTTTTAGAAAAGTGCCATTTCAGGTGTATTACTGGCCGCATCCAGGGCGCACACGGGGAGTTCTGGCGCGGGTTGCTTTAGGTTGGCCAATCGGGGCGCCTGATTACACGCCAAAAAGCCCGAAATGGCGCCAGCGAGTACTAGGATAGGGGGGCAGGTAAAAGAATAAACAAGACAGACAGCTAATAAGCATGGAGGACACGCGGATGAATGATTTCGTCGCCATGACCGCTCTCGAGTTACTGCAAGGCTATCGGGACAAATCATTTTCTCCGGTAGAAGTCGCCGAGGCCCAGCTGCAGCAGATCGAGCGCTGCAATCCCGCGGTCAATGCCTTCAATCTGGTGGACCCGGAGACTACGCTGGAGTTTGCCCGCGCCTCCGGGCAGCGTTATCAGTCCGGTGAGGTCCGCGGGCAACTGGACGGGGTGCCGGTGGCCATCAAGGATGTATTCCTCACGCCCATGTGGCCCACCCTCAAGGGCTCCAAGACGATTGATCCCGCTTCAACACTAAACAAGTCCGCCCCGGCGGTAGCGGCGCTGGAGCGCAATGGCTATGTGCCCCTGGGCAAAACCACTACCCCGGAATTCGGCTGGAAAGGCGTCACGGACAACCCCATCGACGGCGTCACCCGCAACCCCTGGAACCCGGAGAAGACCGCCGGCGGCTCCAGCGGTGGCAGTGCTGCGGCGGTGCCCTTGGGCATGGGCCCGCTGGCGCTGGGAACCGACGCCGGCGGTTCCATCCGTATCCCGGCGGGTTTCTGTGGCCATGTTGGCCTCAAGCCGAGTTTCGGTGAAGTGCCCCACTGGCCCGCCAGCCCCTTTGGCACCCTGGCCCATGCCGGACCCATGACCTGGACCGTGGCCGACTGCGCACTGATGATGAACGTGCTCAGTGAAATGGATGAGCGCGATACCAATGCCATCCCCCGTCGCGGAATCGATTATCTCGCAGCTATTCATGGTGAGCCGCAGCAGCTGCTGAAAGGCCTGAAAATCGCCTTCAGTGCCACCCTGGGCTATGTGGAGGTGGAGCCGCAAGTGGAGCAAACCGTGCGCGCGGCGGTGCAGCAGTTGCAGGCACTGGGTGCTGACGTGGTGGAAGTGGCGCCGGGGTTCGACGATCCACTGGCGGCTTTCGGCCATCTCTTTTACGGCGGTGCCGCCAACGCCCTGCGCGATATCGGCAAGCGCCAGCGCGCCCTTATGGACCCGCAATTGGTTTCCGTATCGGAAAAAGCCGCCCAGCTCTCCATGCTCGACTACCTTGGCGCGGTCAATGAGCGCATGGCCCTTTGCGAGCGCATGGTGAATTTCCATCGCAGGTACGACCTGCTGCTCACGCCCACGCTGCCCATCACCGCCTTCAAAGCCGGGCGCGAAGTGCCGGAAGACTGGCCCAGTACCCGCTGGCCCTCGTGGACGCCGTTTACTTATCCCTTCAACCTCACCGGTCAGCCAGCGCTGTCGGTTCCCTGTGGTTTTTCCACTGATGGCCTGCCCATCGGCCTGCAGATTGTCGGGCGCCGGTTCGAGGATGCCACCGTGCTGCGCGCCGGCCAGGCCTACCAGCTGGCGGCACCGCTTACCGACAGGCGCCCGCAGCTGTTCCATGAAAAAACCGCACGGGGGGCGCAGGCGTGAACCGGCTGGATTTTGATTTCTACGAATCGGAAGACCCGGTCTGGAACCCGGCTCTGCTGACGATCCCGGTACCGGGTATCCGCAAGATGGTCAACCTCGCGGCCACCATGGACGACGTGATTCACCTGTCCATCGGCCAGCCGGACGCACCCACACCACCCCATGTGATTCAGGCCACCATCGACGCACTGCAGGCGGGGCAGACCGGTTACACCATGGATGCCGGGCTGCCGGAGTTACTGGAGGCGCTGGCGGAATACAATACCGAGCGTTACGGTCGCCCCGTCAGCCCGGAAAATATTCTCGTCACCACCGGCGCCACCGAGGCGATTTACCTGGCGCTTACCGCCGTCTCCGCCCCGGGGCGCGAGTTCATCGTGCCGGATCCGTCATTTATGCTCTATGCGCCATTGATCCGCATGAATGGCGGCGAAGTGAAATACATCCCCACGCGGGCGGAGAACAATCACCAGCTGGATCCGCAGGAAGTCATTGATGCCATCGACAGCAATACTCATGCGATCATTCTCAATTCCCCCAGCAATCCCACCGGCACCGTCTACCCAAGAGAAACCGTGGAAGCCATCGTGCAGGAAGCCGCCTATCGCGGCATCTATGTATTGAGTGATGAAGTTTACGATCACCTGATCTATGACAACCTCGACTACGCCAGTGTGCTGTCGTGCTGCTCCGATCTCGATCATGTGATGATCATGAGCAGTTTTTCCAAAACCTTCAGCATGGCCGGTATGCGCATCGGCTGGTTGATTGCCAGCCAGGGCGCCATCCGCAAACTGCGCCGCTACCATATGTTCACCACCACCGTCGCCAACACCCCCTGCCAGTGGGCCGGCGTGGCGGCACTGCGCGGTGACCGATCCTACGTGGCCAACACCGTCGAGACCTACCGCAAGCGTCGCGACCGACTGGTTGAACTGGTCAACCGGACACCCTACCTGGAGGGTTATGTCCCCGAGGGCGCTTTTTATTTGTTCCCCGCACTCCCCGAGGGCGTCAACGGCAACAACGTCGCCCTGCGCATGTTGCGCGAAACCGGTGTCTGCACCATCGCCGGCGACACCTTCGGAGAGTCCTGCCGCAATGCCCTGCGCATCAGCTATGCAACCTCCATCGAGAATATCGAGGAAGCTTTTGAACGGATCATTCCGTGGATGGAAAAGCAGGATTTTGGCTGACTGTTCTGGGGGGCTGCTCAGGAGCGGAGAATCTGCAAAGCTGTGGTCGGAGTAATATTGTGTGACGTGCTTTAGATAGCAGTAGTTAACATGAATCGACTTCTTGATCTTGTAAAATGTGCGATATCCGGTTTTGTTTCTGGGTTTATCGTTATGGTTCTTTGGTTGGAAGGTTCGCCAGTTGTCGCAAAACTTTTTGATACAGGGAAGCAGGATGTTGTGCATTGGTTGTTGATTGGTGGATATATCATCGTGTTTCCTATTTTATTTAAGTTATTTAATAAGCTCTTAGGGGTTGGTAGGCGCTGAAATTTTCCACGTAATGGTTAATGAATGCTTTAATGTGGATTCGTAGCGGGTGGCATTAGTGATTTCCGCTCAGTTTGGTATTTTAAGTGGCGGTGGCGGTGGCGGTGGCGGTGGCTGTAGTAGCCCATCCTCGTGAAGCAGTCATATTCCGCCAAAGTATTTGATTATGGTTTGCCCATGGCGGGCTTGAGGTTTTGATTCTTTGTCAGTGGCTGATGAAGAAAACGTCAGTGCAATCGATTGAGCGAGTGTTCTGGCTGACATCCGTTACCCCGCAGGTGATGCCTTCATCGCCAATATCTTCCTCTTGCTCATCGCCCCTCTCCTCTCTCGCCTAGGTTTGGCCTAAAGTAGGTTGGTAGCTGACCGCTCAAGCTGTTTTTCCTGTCGGTGGCGCTCAAGAACTTGTCACTCTCAATGTGTAGCGCCGCACCTGTAATCGACGTATCCGGATATGGCGCCGTTACAAGTTTTGACTGTCTATGCCGACATGCGGTGCCAAGTCGGCTCAGTATCTAGGGGCTGGGCGCGGCATTTGGCAAGCCAGCAGGAAACTCAAGGTCGTGAGTAGGTCCGGTGCAGAATTTAAGCGGTGTGGAAGTCAATTTTTACAAGCCTAGCTGCTTTTTATGTGAGTTTTTTTACTTTCAACAGCTTGCTGTAAGCAGCATGAACGACAATTTGTATCGAGCTATAGATCATCTTGGTTGAAGAGTGATCTCATAACTAAGTGGTGCAAAGCTATGAAGGTTATCGAAACCGAAATCCCTGACGTAAAGCTCATTGAGCCAGGAATTTTTGGCGATGAACGGGGGTTTTTCTTTGAATCCTTTCGTCAGGATATATTCAATCGCCTGTGTGCAGAACGCTCGTTCGTGCAGGACAACCACAGCAAATCCGGCAGGGGCATACTGCGGGGTTTGCACTATCAGACGGCGAACCCCCAGGGAAAACTGGTCCGCGTAACCCAGGGGCAGGTTTATGATGTGGCCGTTGATCTGCGTAGGGACTCAGCCACGTTTGGGGAGTGGGTGGGTGTGTTGCTGTCCGCTGAAAATAAGCGCCAGCTGTGGGTGCCGGAAGGATTCGCCCATGGTTTTTATGTCACCTCGGATACCGCGGAATTCGTCTACAAATGCACCAACTACTATGCTCCACAACATGAGCACTCTATCCGCTGGGATGATCCGGATCTTAATATCCGCTGGCCGATCATGCCGGGTGAGAAGCCCAAGCTCTCCAAAAAGGACGCCGAGGGTAAGTACTTTAAAGAGGCGGAAGTGTTTGAGCGATCATTGGCAGACGGTTACATGGCCTGACCGGGATCTGGTGTGGGCGCTGGGCTGCTCCGTGCGGGGTTTCCCTAGCTCGTATCATTCGCTGTTAATTTTATTTGAAAATAGCTGCCTACGCCCAAGCCATTCCCCGGCCCCGTTGCCCTGATCCGGGTGAAGTGCATGGCCAGTGCAATCCTGTTCTCAGAGGGCTTATGCCTGTGTATGGCTTCTCGGCTTATCGTTTACTCGGTTTAGTCAATGGATGCACACTGAATGGATGCACTCTGAATGGATGCACTCTGTAAGACTGGCCAAAGGGCAGCCGCCAGCCCCAAATAACCAATGGTGATTATTGATGAGCAACCTGCTTGTGACCGGTGCCGCCGGTTTTATCGGCGCAAATTTCGTGCACTACTGGCTGCAAACTTATTCCGGTGACAGGGTGGTTGCACTGGATGCGCTGACTTATGCCGGCAATCGGGCAAACCTTAACCCTGTTGAGTGCAACCCAAACTTTGTGTTCTGCCACGGCAATATTTGCGATACCGCACTGGTGGAGAGGTTGCTTAGAGAGCATGAGATAGACACGCTGGTGCACTTTGCCGCCGAGAGCCACGTGGACCGCTCCATCATCGGCCCGGATGCCTTTATCGAAACCAATATCATCGGTACGCACAGCCTGCTTAAAGCCGCCAAACAGGTCTGGCTGGAAGAGGGGCAGCAGCGGCAGACGCACCGCTTTCACCATGTGTCTACCGATGAAGTCTATGGCTCTCTCGGTCCCGCTGATCCGCCGTTCAGCGAGGCCACGGCTTACGCGCCAAACAGTCCTTATTCCGCCAGCAAGGCGGCATCGGACCACCTCGTCAGGGCCTACCACCATACCTATGGCCTGAATGTCACCACCAGTAATTGTTCCAATAACTACGGCCCGTACCACTTCCCCGAGAAATTGATTCCGCTGGTGATCACCAACATCCTGCAGGACAAGCCTCTACCGGTGTACGGTGACGGCCAGCAGATCCGCGACTGGCTGTATGTGGAGGATCACGTGCGGGGTATCGAGCGGGTGATCAAGCGGGGGCGGCTGGGTGAGTCCTACAATATCGGCGGCAATAACGAGTGGACCAACATCAATATTGTCACGCTGATCTGCAGCCTGATGAACCAGCGCTTTGCCGGCCAGCCAGCCCTCCGCCAGCGCTATCCGGCAGCCTGCAGTGCCATTGCCGGTCAGGCGGAAACGCTGATCCAATATGTGGAGGACCGCAAGGGGCATGACCGGCGCTACGCCATTGCCCCGGAGAAATCTAATCGGGAGCTGGGCTACAGGCCGCAGGAGAGTTTCGAGTCCGGCATCCGCAAAACCATCGATTGGTATCTGGCCAATGATCAGTGGTGGCGAGCCATCCTGGATGGCAGTTACCGGCAAGGGGCATCTGAGGGCTGCCATTCTCAGGCCGGCGCGGCTGAGCTGACGCAGGCGCCGTGAGCACTTACCGGTGCCATGTCATCCCATCGGCCGCCCCGAAGTAACCGCTTACCTGTACGTGCATTCCCCGCGATGATGGGTAAACTAGGCCACCTGATTCGCCGGTTGCCCCTTTGCTCATAAACCCACTGGCTGTGGGCGTGGCAATCCGCTCGCTAGAGAATTTACAAAAGGTAAGTGCATGATCCTGCCCGTAATCATGGCCGGTGGTTCCGGCTCCCGTCTGTGGCCCCTGTCGCGCCAGCTTTTTCCCAAGCAATTTCTGCCCCTCACCGGGGAGAGCACCATGCTGCAGGAGACCTGTGCGCGTCTGGTCGGCCTGGATCATCAGCCGCCGCTGCTGATTTGCGGAGACGACCACCGCTTCACCGTGGCGGAGCAGCTGCGGGAAAATAAACAGGGCCACAGCGGCATCGTACTGGAACCGGCGGGTCGCAATACCGCGCCGGCGGTAGCACTGGCTGCGCTGCGCGCGACATCAGGCAGCGAGGGCGACCCGCTGCTACTGGTGCTGGCGGCTGATCATGTGATTCGCGACGTGGCCGCGTTCCAGAGCGCCGTCAATACAGCGGTCCCCTATGCCGAGCAGGGCAAACTGGTGACTTTCGGTATCGTGCCCACCGGCCCCGAGACCGGCTACGGCTATATCCGCCGCAACGCCGCCTGCGCTGACAGCGGTGCGAGCGCTTTCGCCGTGCAGGAGTTTGTTGAGAAGCCCGACCGCGCCACCGCCGAGCAATATGTAGGCAGTGGTGACTTTTACTGGAACAGCGGCATGTTCCTGTTCCGTGCCAGCCGTTACCTGGAAGAACTGAAAGCGCATCGCCCGGATATCCTCGCCGCCTGTGAACAGGCCATGTCCGCCGCCGCCATCGATATCGATTTCGTGCGCCCCGCCAGGGAAAGCTTCCTCGCCTGTCCGGACGACTCTATCGACTACGCGGTAATGGAAAAGACCCAGGATGCGGTCGTGGTGCCCATGGACTGTGGCTGGAGCGATGTGGGCTCCTGGTCTGCCCTGTGGGAAGTGTCAGAAAAGGACGAACAGGGCAACACCGCCCGCGGCGATGTCATCCTGCAGGATTCCAAAGGCTGCTATGTGCAGAGCGACAGCAAGCTGATCGCCACCGTGGGTCTGGAAGACATCGTGGTAGTGGAGAGCGATGACGCGATTCTCGTCGCCGCCAAGGATCGGGTACAGGACATCAAGGAGGTGGTGAACAGGCTGAAAGCCGAGGATCGCTCCGAGGCCCGAGTGCACCGCAAAGTCTATCGCCCCTGGGGCTTTTACGATTCCGTCGATGCCGGTGATCGTTTCCAGGTGAAGCATATTGTGGTCAACCCCGGCGCCAAGCTCAGCCTGCAGATGCACCACCACCGCGCCGAGCACTGGATTGTGGTCAGTGGCACTGCCCTGGTCACCAATGGCGATAAAGAGCTGCTGGTGACCGAGAACCAGTCCACCTATATCCCCCTTGGCGTGACCCACCGGCTGGAAAACCCCGGCTCTATACCGCTGGAGCTGATCGAGGTGCAGTCCGGCTCTTATCTCGGTGAAGACGATATCGTGCGCTTTGAGGATCAGTACGCGCGCGTGTAAGCGTCCGCACTTCCATCATTGTGTATTTTGCTCAGAAGCCAGAAGCCAGAAGCCAGAAGCCGGCGCAGGTCGGCATCTGCCCACGCCTACCCAGCCCGTTTCTCGGCGGGCATAAACCGCGCCTGCCAGGCCAGTGCCAGACACAGCAGAAAATAAACCGCAGTGGCCGGTGCCTGCAGGTGGAAATCCGTCAGCAGCATAATCAGCTCGGCAATAATCGCCATCACGGCCGCAAAGGCCATGCCCTGCATCAGGCTGTCGCGGCGCTGGCGCAGCGCGTTGAATGCATGAAACAAGCTCCATAAGACCGCAACCCCCAACAGCAGCGTCGCCGGTAGGCCGAACTCGATGGCGAACTGCAGGTAGTCATTATGCGCCTGGTCGTAAAAGCTCTGGATGTCCGCCCCTTTTACAGCGGGGAACGAAGAGTAGAAGCTGCCGCCGCCAGTGCCGGCGAGAGGGTACTGTTCAAGCAACCTTAACCCGTCGCGGACAACCTCGTCGCGGGTTTCCCCGCTGAAGCTGGTATTTTCCAGCCGGTTTTTCAGCTTCTCCACCCCGAACCAGCTGCCGACAATAAACAGGTCGATCACCAGCAGGCTCGCCAGCAGTACCGTCAGGCTGCGGCTTTTTTTGCGGATCAGCAGTAGTCCGAGTACGCCGGTGATGGAGAGGCTGGCAAAGAAGGCGGTGTTGGCCATGCGCGAATGGGACATCACCAGGCCGATCACCATCATTGCCAGACACAGGCGCACCACCGCCTTGCCGTTCATGAGTGTGGCCAGAGTGCCGCGCAGGAATTCCCTGACCGAACCCGCTTGCCTGCGGGACAGGCTGGCGATCAACAGGCCGATGCCAAAACACAGGCACAACACCAGAAAATTGCCGAAGTGGTTCTTGTAGAGGAAGCCACCGGTGGCAATGGTGTTATTGGGGAAACCCAGTATCCAGGTGGTCTCGGAGCCAGAGAGCGCCAGCAGCACCCCATAAAAAGCCTGAAAGGTGCCGGTAATCACTATCACCAGTGCCGCCTGCTTCAGGCGCTGCGGTGTATTCACCAGGGCAACAGCCAGAAACAGCAGGCACCAGTAGCTGAGCCCCTTCAGCAGGCCGACGCGGGTCTGGTTGGGGTCCAGTGACAGGGTGCCCGAAATAGCCTCCGGGTTGGCAGACAGAAAATGCCCCGCCCGCTCGGGGGAAAGCATTTCCAGCAGGCCAATGGGCAGCGGCAAAACCTGCAGGCCGACCCAGAACTGGAACAGGGCAAACAAGGCCAGCAAGGGCGCAAATGGCTTAAGCGTGTGCAGGCGCGGAGAGTAGGTGTTCACCAGCAGCCAGCCACCCAGCAGGCAGAAACTCCATACCTCCAGTAATGCCCAGGCCCAGGGGCGGTGTGAACCCAGCGGAATCGGCAGCCAGAACAGCAATACCAGAAAGGTATAAAACAGGCCGCGCTCAAGGCGCGCAATGCGGGGACTGGCTTCGATCATGGGCGTAGTATCGCTGGGGTTTGTCGCTGGGGTTTGTCGCTGGGGTTTGTCGCTGCAGGTGGTCGCTATGAACTTTCGTTAGCCAGTATTCTAAAAAGGCTTGTTAGCGGTGTCTTTAGCCGTGTGTTGGGCGATATGGTTGCTGAGTTAGAGAGACTGGTTACAGGGTTTTGCGCTATCCCGCTATCACGCTGTCGGGAGTTGAGGTTAAGAAGGTAAAAAGCGGGTCATCAAGTGGAATCGCTGCGGTTAATTCCAGACCCTATTTCCAGTCGTGCCGGCTATTCATTGTGATCGTAGCGGGGCAGCGAATGCGGAGCATTGACCCGTCACAAGTCCAGAAAGCCAGCAAAAATTCAGCCACCAATTCGCAGCAGCTTAAAAAGAACAAAGCCATAACGAAGAAAGGCCCTTGCGGGCCTTTCACTGCTACGGCGTATTGTCAGTTCTTTGACGGACACACCCCATCGCAGCCGCCAGCACCATTAACCCCGGGCGGGGAGAAGGGGTTGGGGCCGCCAGCCCCCGGCGCGAAGCCCAAGCCACCAGCAGCCGGAGGTGCGGTAACCTTAGTGGGGTCAGCACCACCGGCAATGGCTGCCGCCAGTGCATCCTGAGGGTCCATGCCTTGTGCTGCGGCGGCATTAATGATTGCCTGGGCTTTGTCCGGGCGAAGAGCAATCGCTACAGCGATAATGGCGTCGGCTTCAGCCGGAGCCGCCGCCAGTGCCTGGGCTACGGCATCCTCAACGGAAGTACCTTCCGCCACCGCATTGGCAATGACCTGTTGTATGGTGTAACCCGCTTCGATATTTTCGGCGATGCCGGCTGTGGCTATACCGCTGAGCAGACTAGCGCCCAGAGCTACCCCCAAAATTGCCTTCTTCATGATGGCTCCTTGTGTGTTTTGTTTTCCCCAAAGATGCAGCAATTGTACCGACCCCGCAGTAAATGGGAAGAGTTCACGCCAATACAGCCAACAGTTTCTCACCCCTGTTTGAGCTTGCCCGGTCGAATAATGCGCAGCGGAAAAAAACCAAGCGAGCCGCGATGGCATTTGGCGCCAGAGGGCGGCGGGTGGAGGCCACCTGTAAAGTACGGGAAGGGAGTTGGAGTGGAGGGCGCTGGTTACACCTTCTGGTAATTATCCGATTTGTCTGCTGCACTGGCCGATTCACCGGTCTGGGTTTGGTTGCCGGCGGTTGCTACTCGCTGAGAAACGGTTTGCGTTTTCATCGGCTGCCGCACGCCTTTTGGCTGCTCTGGCTGTTTCTGCTGGGCACTGTGCTGCTGGTAAACACCCCACTGGAAGGGTCTTAGTCGCCGCGCTTGCGTTAAAGCCCATTTAAAGTGCTCTATCGCAGCACGCTGGCTGACGGAAACAGAGAGCGGCATCACCACAACGCGCAGGCCGCGGCTGGCATTCGGTATTGGGTTCAGGTTTGCGCTTGAACGAGATGTGGTGGCAGCGCTCATCGTCTGCCAGTGTGCGGGTTGGCTTGCGCCAATCACCGCACACAGCCAGCCTGCCAGTCCGCAGGCGGCGGCCTGGTGCCCTTCGTGCAGGTAGATGGCGTATTGGTGCCCGCCCAGATGATACAACGCCAGCGCAGAGGGCCAGTTTTCAAGGTGGGCGCGCAACAACTCTGGCAGTGTATTACCCGCTTCAGCAGGGTTTGCTTCATTCGGTGGGGGGGCACGGTTGCTGCCGGTATCCACCAATAGCCAGTACTCCTCACGAGTATCGCGGGTGCGGCGTGATCTGCGTAGCTGCGCTTCAAACTCCTGGCGGTTACCCAGCGGCATGAAATGGTTGGTTTCGCTTGCTGATGACTGTACGGTTCGCGCTTGCACACGCAGGGTGAACAGCAACGTCAGTGCCGCACTGGCAATAAACAGCCCGCAGTAACCGATGGCTAATCGCCAGAGTTGCTGTTGCGCGGGTGCCGGGTGGATTTCAGCGGTAACCTCGGCGATCACCCGCCAGTCATAGTCGATGTTGGCAGTGGCGGCAGGGGCATGGAGATTGATCCTGCGGATAAACCAGTCGGGTACCGGTAAATGCAGGGTGGGGCTTTCCCGTTTGACCAGAATGCCACCCTGGGTATTTTGTATGGAGATGGCGCGGTAGTGGCCGCTCTGCACCAGTGCGGTCACTGCCGTATCAAGGCTTAGGGAGTCGCCCTCTATCAGGTAGGGCCTGAGGGCGAGCGCCAGGGTGTTGGCGCTGTCTCGCGCCGTACCCTGCAATTCTGTCTGCAGGTAATCGCGGGTTGTCGCCATCGATAACCACAGGCCCCCGCCAAGAGCCAGCAGCAGGACCACCGCCAATGCCAGAGGGTGTAAACGGGCAAGGCGCGCCGGAGCGATCGGTCGTTCCATGACAACCCTCCTTTGTTTATTCCTTCTTCCTTTTATATGGCTATATAGGGAAGCTGCCTGTTGTGGACCGTGAAGCATGAGTCACGAGTTTTTGGTGAAGCGCTGTGGCGGTTAAATATTGAGGCCCTGCGCGCGCAAGCGCCGCCTGAGATCTTCCCAGAGCATCGAACCACTGAAGTTGCGGACCTTGCGAGGGTTGGTAGATAGAGGCTGCAGCCACAGCCCGTCGGAATTGAAACTATAGACGGGCTGCAGGTCTTTGCGCAGGTCGGCTGACACTACAGCATTGGTCAGGTTGTCAAGCACCAGCGGCACAGCGCCAGGCTGGGGGGTGTAAAGCAGCACCATGTGCGCCTGATTCAGCTCCAGGGCATTCACATACATCAAGCGCAGTTGCGCGCCGGGTATCCGCGTCAGCTGCAAGGTGACCAGCTTGGCGATGGCGAAATCTTCACAATCCCCACCATGAGATGCGATAAACTCAGCCGGTGTCGCCCAATAATCCTCCGCGCCCCAGTGGGCCGCATCCCCCACAAATGGCACACGGTTGAGGAAGCGGTTAACCGCCTGTAATTGCTGGGGCAGATCGGCGCTTGTTTGCTGACCGACAAAAACCTGCCAGTCGCGTAAGCGGACTACAGCCTCTGGCCCAAAACGTGCATTCATCTGTGCAAGCACCCTGGGTGAGACCAGCTGCATTTGCTGGGGCAGGGCACTGGACGCGAAGAGCAGGCCGAGCGCAACCAGTGCCCAAAGCCCAATCCGCCAGCCCGCAAAGAAGCGCTGGCCACTGAATGGCAAGTCAACCTCAAGATAGGAACCACTCATTCATCGCGCCCAGGCCGGTAGGTCCCGGCCAATATGACAAACAACCTAAGTTTGGCAGGTGAAAAAATAGAAGGGTTGGGGAGGGATCGATGTGAGTGAAAACAAGCGCCTTTCAGATGGTATATGGAGGGCGAAACAATTTTATCTGTGGAACCTGGTGGGGAGCAGTCAAAGAGTATGACCAAAGAGCAGGCGGCCGCAAGTTAGCTAAATACGTTATTTGGGCAGTAAAAGTAGAGGGGGGGGGTAATACAGGTTGCTTGAGGGCAGAGTGAGTAAGGCAACTCAGTAAGTGCGCTCATCGTCATCCAATCATCTGAGGCAGCGTGACCTGAGTTGACCGATGAGGCAGGCGGATTTTAACTTGAATCCCGCCCGGTTTTTGCTAGAGTAGAAGCCTTTAAAATGTGAATATTTTCGCGCAACCTGAAAATTAAAGAACGCTGCTGGCTTTGAAGATGAAGGCTATCTCGACCTCTTTAGGCGCCGCGTAGGTTAATAGGTAGGTGGTTGTGTTCAGAAATTAGAGCAATCTGGCTGTCGTAGCGGAAGTATATAAAAGCGGTATGCATTGTTCGTGAGCTAAGGCAAAGGCAGTGAGTTTACACTTATATACTAGCTGCCAACCATTACAGCTAGTATATACGGGCTCGGTTTGCCACACTAAGCTTTTTTGAGATGGCATTTCCAGTGCCCGGTTGAATTTTTCTGCCTGCCTTGGGCCTCCATTCGTAAATCTTACCTGTGATCCTCAATATTTCCAAAATGAAAATCAATGACCTATAAAAAAGTATGCGCAAGTTAGATAAAATAGTGA
Source organism: Microbulbifer aestuariivivens (assembly GCF_039545115.1). Classification (NCBI taxonomy): domain Bacteria; kingdom Pseudomonadati; phylum Pseudomonadota; class Gammaproteobacteria; order Cellvibrionales; family Microbulbiferaceae; genus Microbulbifer; species Microbulbifer aestuariivivens. Next base: position 150,802 of record NZ_BAABRT010000008.1, read on the forward strand.
CTACCTCTACGAGTCACTGGCGGTCGAGTCAGTTATCGTCACACTCGCCTAAAGCGAATTGTGGCTAGAGGGAGCTGAAAAATTTTCAATCCAACTAGTGCATACTAACTCACTGTTTGTAAATATACTATTCGGTATTGGAAAATCCTGATTTTGCATAGCCTTGATTATGTATATTGCAGGAAGCAGGTCCATGTAAATTTGAAAGCAAATTATAATGAGGGGGGGTAACCGCCTCCTGATTTTTGAGTATGTCGACTAATCGAATTCTGCAATTAACCTCCAATAGATATGTTCTCAAGATTTTGTCGGGTGTCGGCGCTAATACATATGGGCAATTGGTGACCTTATTGACTCAATTGATAAGTGTACCCATTTTCTTGTCCAATTGGGGGGTGGAGATATATGGGCAGTGGTTGATAATTAGCACCATTCCGGCCTACTTGATGTTGAGCGACTTTGGGGTGGGAACAGTTGCTAAAAATAAAATGGTTATGCATGCAGCGAATAATGAGGAGTGTGAGTCAAGAAAAGTTTATAATGCAGCCGCGATATTCACCGGCCTACTTAGCTGTTTGTTGTTGGTAAGTGTGATAGTCGTCATAAGCACTGATGTAGCAAAAGAGTTTTTAGCGGGAGATTCTTTTGATGAGAATGATGTCGTTATAGCGATAGTATTCCTATTGTTGCAAGTTATAGTGGGAATGTTTACAAATCTTAAATCTGCTGTGTATACCGTGTGTCGGCGCTATGCTGAAGGTATGGTATTTGTGCACACGGCTCGGTTATTTGAGGTGTTTTTGTCTTTAGCAGCCCTGATTTTGTACGGCGACATTGTATCGGTTGCACTGGCAGGCTTCTCTGGTAGAGTTTTGATCTATTCAATTATGAGCATTCGATTGTTTTGGCTGACCCAGACATACTATCTTTATCCCTCGCTTTCTGCTTTTCAGTCTGCCTTATCACTTTTGAAACTCGGCGGCGCATTTATAATTTTCCCTATGGGTCTGGCAATAAGTATACAAGGAATGACTTTAGTAGTTGGTTCGATACTTGGGGCGGCTGCTGTGGCTCAGTTTAACGCGATAAGAACCCTTACTAGGGTGCTCGTGCAAATTGGTTCAATTGTTAATCATTCTTTGTGGCCTGAAATAACTGTAGCATTTCAGCAAAATAACCAAGAGCTGTTAAGAGGACTATGGAAAAACAGCTTATTTTTCGTGGCGGTATCGAGCAGCTTGGCGTCCTTGTTTTTATCAATCTTCAGTGAAGAAATTTTCTCTATGTGGCTGGGAGAGTTTGAATTAGATGGCGCTCTATACGGATTGATGCTTTTTGTTGCAATAATGAGCGCATCAGCTCAGTCTAGTTGGATAGTATTAATGGCAACAAACAATCACGCAAAGTTCGCAATATATTACATTCTAACATCTATACTATCAGTAATTATTGCTGCAACCTTAATGCCCATTATAGGTGTAATTTCAGCAGGAATTGGATTGCTGTTAAGTGAGATTATGGTGTTAGTTGTATCGTGGAAAATGTCAAACCAAGTCATGGACTCTCTTGGGCAGAGGAGGAATGTTAGCGATCGGTTGAATGTTTCATAAATAATGGCCCATGTGATTATGTGTTGTTTATTGTTAGGGTGAGAGTTAACCAAGTTAGCGTGTAAGAGTAACGTAAGCAGCAATTGTTTTCGTAGTGAACGATTTAAAAGGTAATATATTTAGTGAAGCTTTGATTGTAAGTTGTGCGAAGTCGCGGGAGATTAGACCGTGGCGCGGCTAAAAAAAGACCAGCTCAAGGTCATTTTTCACTGCTTTTAGGCGTATCAAGTCAGTACTGAAAGAAAGCCAAAATAGTTTTAGGGCATCTCTGAAAAATAGCCCATTTCTGGCAAAATACAGTTTTCCAACCGGGAACCTAGAAAATGACCCAGCTGACCTTCGCTGAAGCTGAATATGCAGGCAAGAAACGAAAAACCCGGCGGGAAAAATTTC
>NZ_BAABRT010000009.1:0-149120 GCF_039545115.1 Microbulbifer aestuariivivens
CAGAAGTGAAACGCAACATCGCCGATGGTAGTGTGGGGCTTCCCCATGTGAGAGTAGGTCATCGTCAGGCTTCAAACCCGAAAGGCCGTACAGGTAACTGTACGGCCTTTCTTCTTTTACGCTGAATGGAAATGCATAACCGCTGGGATCAAGGCAGATCATGGCCTTATGCGTGGGCGGATAACCTGGGCGAGGCAAATACTCGTCCCACTCTCGGCTGCGTCTCAGTGCTCATGACAAGTGGCCGTGCCTTGGGGGTCAGCGTCTTCAACGCGCATTAAACGATTAGCGTGAGTAGCACGATTGAAGGGTCGCCCTGCCGGGTGGGCCTTTTTTGTTTGGAAATAAGTTTCCTGCGTTGGCGTACTGCATAGACTTTTCAGTCAACGCTGTAGCCGTAGATAACGAATTTCTTATTTGTAATGTCCTGATACGCGCTCTCTGCAACGCTTATCCGCTTGGCGCTTTTTTCGGCACAGGCTGAAATCTGTTGGGTTTCGGACTTTAGAGCCATTCATCCCAGAGTTATGCACAGCTTCATCCAGAATATCTGTTGGTAACCCGAGCTCTGTATTCTGCTGATGCGCTTGATGAATCGTATTGGGTGAGCTGTCGACTGAATTGCGGGGCTTTAACGGTTCGCTTCACTGATTTCTGCTTGGTGTTCTTGGGGGGCTTTGCGCTGGTTTTAACCAGTAGGCGCGTGATCTCTGACGGTTTTTGCCGAGCTTTGCACTGTATCTTGCTCCAGCAACTTGCCATGCATGAAAGCGCTGGATGGAAGTGCAGGCATAAAAAAGCCCCGGGTGCGGGGCTTTGAGGCGCGAGCGAATCTGTCATCTACCATAAGCGTCCCTCGGGATCGCACATGGCAAGCAATGCTTACGCTGTTGCGGCCCCTGTCGCTCTGGGGCGGCTGCGCAACCATAGCCAGGCTGTCGCTGCCAGAATCATGGCCTGCAGTCCGATACCCTCCCAGGTAGAGTGGAGGCCGAGCCAGCTTAATGAGAAATCGAAGGGCAACGCAGTAATCGGCATCAGGGCTGCTTCCTGCAGCGCTGCGACGGCTTTGCCGGCGAGGACGAAGGAGAGCGCAAGCAGTATCAGGGTGGTCACGGCAAAGAATTTACCGATTGGCAGCCGTGTGGAGTAGCGGACCATGACCCAGCCGAATCCGCTCAGCAGGATGACCGCAGTGACGAAGCCGCTCCAGAGTGCAGTGCTCTGTTGCGCGTCGGTCTGTGAAGAGAGGGCCTGGTAGAAAAGAATCGTCTCGAAGATCTCCCGGTAGACCGCCACAAAAGTCAGGCCCGCAATACCCCATAGTGTGCCGGTGCTGAGGCTACGGTTGATACGCTCGCTAATATAGCGTTGCCACTGATCCGCTTGGGTCTTGCTGTGCATCCAGAAGCCCACCCAGAACAGTACCGCCGCAGCCAGCAGTGCGGCAACACCCTCCATAATCTCGCGGCTGGCACCGCTTATCGTGACCAGGTAAGTGGCGGTGATCCAGGTCAGTCCTCCCGCAGCAAACGCGCTGATCCAGCCCAGATGTACGTAACGCACGGCATCGTTGCGGCCGGTTTTAAGAAGAATGGTGGTCAAAGCGATGACCACGAGCAGAGCCTCGAGGCCCTCGCGCAACAGGATCAGCAGGCTTGCCAGAAATACAGCTACGTCGGACAACTGTTCACTGTCTACCGTTACCTGAGCCTCCACGAGGCGTTCAAGGGTGGCCAGCACTTGCGTTTCCACAACAGTGGGATCGCTGCTGCCATTCAGTTGCGAGCGAATGGCGAGCAAGTCGCGCTCGATGGAGCGGCGCAGGTCAGGAGAGTGGGAGTCGATGCTGCTTTCCGCCAGTTCAAAACCATCCAGATAGGCGCTGATGGCCAGTGATCGAGCCGTCTGGAAATCTCCCTGCTGGTATGCGCTGTAGGCACTCTGTAGCTGAGTCTGGGCATGTTCAATAGGTCGAGTAGCGCCAGAATGAGAGGCCTTTTTGAAGAGGGGGGTGGGGTCCGCCCGCAGTGCCGCGATATCCGCAGCGCTCAGTTGTGGGTATTTCTCCTGCAGAAGCCGGGGGCTGTACATGACCAGCTGTTCCAGCGTCAGGGCTACCTGCCTGTCGCTCTCCGGTTCGGGTGCGGCAAATGCCAGCCCGCCCACATAAAAGGCCAGTGACCAGCGCTCCTCGTCAGACAGGTCGGTAAAGGCGGTCATGGATGTTCCTTCGAGACCGGCGCTGATGGCGTCGTAAAGGCCGAGCAGGGAGCGGTTTTCCGCCCGCGCGCGATCGAAAAAATCGACCGGCGGCGGGTCCAGCTGTGCCGCGAGAGGGCCATCACCCATCCCGCTTTGTCCATGGCAGGCCGCGCAGTTTTGCTGGTAGAGAGACACCGTATCTTTGGTATCCAGCAGGGCGGCTGGCAGTGACAGGGCCGGTGCCAGTTTCAGCAGGTTGTCGCGAAGTCGCGAGCTGTGGCCCTTAACGATTTGGGCGGGTGCCTTGCCCTGAATGGCTTCCTGCAGAGCCTGTGTTGCGGCGCGCAGTGTGCTTGTCTCCGGTGCGTCCGGCAGGCGCGCGACCGTATCGAGGAGTAGCTGGGAGAATTCCTCCATCTCCGCATATTCACCGACGTTGATGATTTTGCCATCGGAGACGGCCTCCGGGTAATCGACACCAATGTACTCGGCCACCTGCATCAGCTGGCGCAGCTGCTGGGGCGTGACGGGCTTGCCGCTGTCGGTTGCCAGGGCCTGCTGGACCAGCAGCAGGGTGATGATCAGTGCAAATAAACAGTGGAAACAGCGGGTGAGGTGCATGGACTCTCTGCTCTTGTGGGGCTCGCTGGGACAGCGGGGCCAAAGGTGGCAATATTATTGATAACTATTCTCAGTTTAAAGCCCGGGCAGTGTGCCGGCGGCTTTTGGCGGGAATCTATTCTAATCCGGGGACGGTAAAGCGATAAAAGGCAAATAAAAGCGTTGTAATGGCGAGGCGAGGGTTGATGGATAGGTTGCCACCAATTAAATTGTGCGCAACATAAAAAGGAGGAGAGGCATGAGTAATCTGTACGATAAGACGCTGAAGACCCAGGATGGCCGCGAGACCACGCTGGAAGAGCATGCCGGCAAGGTGCTGCTGATTGTGAATACGGCCAGTAAGTGTGGGTTCACCCCCCAGTACGAAGGGCTGGAGGCGCTGTACCAGAAATACCGCGAGCGGGGGCTCGAGGTGCTCGGCTTTCCCTGCAATCAGTTTGGCAAGCAGGAACCGGGTACTGATGAGGAAATCCAGTCTTTCTGCGAGCTGAATTATGGTGTCAGCTTCCCCATGTACTCCAAGGTGGAAGTAAATGGTGATGGTGAGCACCCACTCTTCCGCGAGCTCAAGAAAGAGGCGCCCGGACTGCTGGGCACCGAGGCGGTCAAGTGGAACTTCACCAAGTTCCTGGTGAACCGCGATGGGCAGGTAGTGAAGCGTTTCGCGCCCAAAGACAAGCCCGAATCACTGGAGGCGGAAATCGAGGCGCTGCTCTGATGACAGCCCCCGGGTCACAGCCGGTTGTCCCGTGCGAGAGCGATGACCCGCTCGCGCTGGGCAACCAGCTCTGCTTCGCTCTCTACGCCGCCTCCAGGGCGGTGACGCGGGCTTACCAGCCGATGTTGCGGGAGCTTGGCATTACCTATCCGCAATATCTGGTGCTGCTCGTCCTGTGGCCCTGGGACCGGGAGTGCGACGGGCCCGCCACGGTGGGTGCGCTCGGGCGCAAGCTGCTGCTGGATTCGGGCACCCTCACGCCACTGCTGAAGAGAATGGAAAGCGCGGGGCTGTTGCAGCGGCGTCGCAGTGCCGCTGACGAGCGCGTCACCGAATTGATGCTGACCGACGACGGGCGCAACCTTGAGGGGCGCACACGGGACTGGTTGCGCGGCTCTGCGCGTGCCGGCGGGCTGGCCAGGGAGGATTTGATTGAACTGCGCCGGCGCCTCTGGCAGCTGATTGGCGAGCTGGGGTAGTCAACCTTCCTTAGGATGATTTTTCTCTAGGGTCGTCCACAAGGCATTTGCATCCCTTTAATTTTGCAAATATAGCCGTTTGTTAGGATGGTTATTGATCTGTGTTGCCGCTGCCTCTATAGTCGGCAGTCAAGACACAGATTGATACCGACCATCGCCATGCACGCTGTAAAGCTCGCTTTCTGGCTCCGTTGCCGACCCACCGCGCCGATCCTGCGACTAGCCCGTCGTGGCAGATAATTTTATTTCTAACCCTTCCGGCAGAATTCCACACTTTATCTTGATCAGCGCGTAGACAGCGGCGCAGGCCCTGTTTAGCCTCGGTCCTGATGAGGAGATGAGCACCGATGAGCACCAATAAAGATAAATTAGTTATTTTCGACACCACGCTCCGGGACGGCGAGCAGAGCCCCGGCGCCTCCATGACCAAAGACGAGAAGATCCGCATTGCGCGTATGCTGGAACGCATGCGTGTAGACGTGATCGAAGCGGGTTTCGCCATCGCCAGCCAGGGCGACTTCGAGGCGGTGCAGGCGGTCGCCGAGACTATCAAGGATTCGCGGGTCTGCAGCCTCGCCCGCGCAGTCGGCCCGGACATCATCCGTGCCGGCGAAGCTCTCAAGAAGGCCAATGCCTCGCGTATCCATACCTTTATCGCCACCTCGCCGATTCATATGCAGTACAAGCTGCAGATGCAGCCGGAACAGGTGCTGGAGCAGGCGGTGGCGGCGGTCAAGCACGCGCGCCAGTTTACCGACGATGTGGAGTTCTCCCTTGAGGACGGCAGCCGCTCCGAGCCGGAGTTCATGTACCGCATCATCGAGGCGGTGATTGCGGCTGGTGCCGGCACCATCAATATCCCGGATACCGTCGGCTATGGTGAGCCGGCCGAGTATGGGGCCATGTTCCGCCGCGTGATCGAGAATGTGCCCAACTCCGACAAGGCCATTTTCTCCACCCACTGTCATAACGACCTCGGCCTGGCGGTGGCCAACTCCCTGTCCGCGGTGATGAACGGCGTGCGGCAGGTGGAGTGCACCATCAACGGCCTCGGCGAGCGGGCCGGCAACGCCTCCCTGGAGGAAATCGTGATGGCGGTGCGCACCCGACAGGACGTGTACCCGGTGGAGACCCGTATCGACGCCAGCCATATCGTGCCCACCTCGCGGCTGGTGTCGTCCATCACCGGTTTCCCGGTGCAGCCGAACAAGGCCATTGTCGGTGCCAACGCTTTTGCCCACGAGTCCGGCATTCACCAGGACGGCGTGCTCAAGCACCGCGAAACCTATGAAATCATGAGCGCCGAGGATGTGGGCTGGGGTCAGAACCGTCTGGTGCTCGGCAAGCACTCCGGCCGCGCCGCGGTCAAAGCGCGCTATGAAGAGCTTGGGGTCAGCTTCGAGGACCCGGCCGAGTTCCAGCTCGTGTTCCAGCGATTCAAGGATCTGGCGGACAAAAAACACGAGATCTTTGACGAGGATCTGCAGTCCATCCTCACCGGTGCCGAAGCACCGGTTGAACACTACCAGCTGGCTTCTCTCGATGTGCGCAGTCGCAGCGGCAGCCGCCCGCAGGCGCAGTTGCGGCTGGTGATCGAGGGCGCCGAAGTGAGCGCAGAGGCGGATGGCAGCGGCCCGGTGGATGCCACCTTCAAGGCCATCGAGTCGGTGGTCAACAGCAAGGCCGACCTGAAGCTCTACTCGGTGAACGCGGTTACCCAGGGCACCGATTCCCAGGGCAGTGTCACCGTGCGCCTGGAGCGCGATGGTCGCCTCGTCAATGGCGTCGGCGCGGACACTGATATTCTGGTGGCCTCCGCCCAGGCTTATCTCGACGCGCTCAACCTGCTCGCCAGTGGCCAGCGCAAGCACCAGGGCGTCTGATGCACGAGTTACACCGCGCCGAGTATCTGCAGGCACTGGGAATTCCCAGCTACGTGCCCCGCTATGTACTGCCGCTGGCGCCCGCGCCGCGACAGGCGCAGTTGCCGGTGGCTGAAGCCGCGCCGCAGAATCCTCTGCCGCGCAGCGCCGACCAGATCCTCGACTCGGTGAGGCGACAGGCGCAGCCTGAGGCGCAGTCGCCCCAGTCGGCGCATGGACAGACGCAGGGCGGCTTGGTGGCGCCAGCGCGGGAAACCGCGCCGCAGGTGGCCCGCGAGCTGGAATCGCTGGTGGCGGATACCCGTCCGCCGGCCGCCGTGACGGAAAGCCGCGCTGAGCCGCTGGTCGCTGCCGAGCCGTTAACCCAGGTCGCCCCCTTCGTGCTCAGCTGCTGGTGGATCGGCGACGAGGTGCTGGCGGTTGACAGCCGTGAGCCGGGAGTGGCGCTGCCGGTGGAAGCGCTGTTCAACAACATGGTGCGCGCGCTGGGCTGGCAGGATCTCCCCCGTGAGCAGGAGCGCCTGCGCTGGCCGATGGCGGAGAACCGCTTCGCCGCCGCCGCCAGTGCCAGCGATGCCCGCGATACCTGTTCCATCTGGCTGGAAGCCGCCAGTGCGCGCCGACCGGTGAAAAGCATCTGGCTGATGGGGCAGCAGGCGCGCGACTTCTGTGCGCCGGTTGCCCTTGAGGGCGATGTGACCGCCTGGAACAACCTTCACCTGCTGGCGATGCCCAGCCTGTCCGAATTGCTGCAGGCGCCGGCGCGCAAACGCGAAGTGTGGCAGTTGCTGCAGCGTCTCTATCCCGAGCAGACCCGCGCCCGGTGAGTGCCGATTCCCTGAGCCTGCCGCAAGCGCCGGGAGCCGGACTTCGCCCGGCGGCGGAAAGCGACTGCGCCGCGCTGGCGGCACTGGCACGCAGCGCCCATTCCCATCCCTGGTCCGAGCGCCAGTACCTCGACAGCGTGCGGGAAGGCCACCAGTGCTGGCTGCTGGCCGCGGCCGATGGTTCGGCGCTGGCCAGTTGCGTATTGATGCCACTGCCGCAGGCCTTCGAGGTGCTGGATGTGGCGGTGGCCCCGCAGTGCCGGCGGCGCGGTATCGCCCGCGCTGTGCTGCAGACGCTGATCGCGCGCCTGCCGACCGACACGGAATCCGTGCTGCTGGAGGTGCGCACCGGCAACACCGGGGCGCGGGCGCTTTACCGCAGCCTCGGCTTCCGCGAAGATGGCGTGCGTCGCAACTACTATCCGGCGGCCAACGGTGCCAGGGAAGACGCGGTTCTGATGACCCTGTCACTGGGCTGAGCACCGCCCTGACACTCCGTTCGCGGCACCAGCTGCGCGCCTGACGCTGTGCTGCATCGCAGCCCGGCGGTGTCAATTCAGGTAGCCCAGGCGCCCAAGCAGCAACCCAAGCAAAAATAACAATCGAACAATATTCCATGGCCAGAACCGCGCGAAACCCATCACTCACCGAAGGTCCTGTAGCCGGGCACCTGCACCGCCTTGCCCTGCCGATGGTGTGGGGCGTGCTCGCCACCATGTCGTTCAACGCGGTGGATACCTATTTTGTGGCGCAACTGGGCAGCGCGCCGCTGGCGGCAATGAGCTTCAGTTTCCCGGTGGTGATGGTGATCAACAGTTTTGCCATCGGCCTCGGTGCCGGTACCTCCTCGGCGGTGGCCAGGGCCTACGGCGCCGGCAATACCAGCGAGCTGCGCCGGCTGATTACCGATGCGGCACTGCTGGCGCTGCTGATCGCCATCGCCATCAGCGTCATCGGCCTGCTCACCATCGATCCCCTGTTCCGGCTGCTGGGCGCCGGCGACGAGATGCTGCCGCTGATCTCCGAATACATGGTGATCTGGTACCTGGGGGCGGTGTTCGCCGTGGTGCCCATGGTGGCCCTTTCCGCCCTGCGCGGGGTGGGCAACAGCGCCATCACCGGCCGCATCATGGTGGGGGTGGCGGTGCTCAACCTGATACTCGACCCGCTGCTGATTTTTGGCCTGCTGGGCTTTCCGCGGCTGGAGCTGCAGGGGGCGGCGCTGTCCACGGTTATCGCCCGCGGCCTGAGTTTTATCGCCGTTTTCTATTACCTGGCTGTGCGTGTACAGCTGTTCGCCCCGCCGACGAAAACCCTGGCCGGCTTGCTGGCCTCCTGGCGCGCGGTGCTGGCGGTGGGGCTGCCGGCCATCGCCACCAATGTGCTGATCCCCATGGCCGGCGGCGTGGTGGTGGCGCTGGTGGCGGTGCACGGCGCCGAGGCGGTGGCCGGCCTCGGTGTCGCGCTGCGGGTCGAGCCGCTGGCGCTGATTGTGTTTTACGCGCTGTCGTCGGTGGTGGGGCCGTTTGTGGGGCAGAACGCCGGGGCCGGAAAGCCCGGGCGCATGGAGGAGACCGTGAGCGTGCTGACCCGCTTCTGCTGCGGCTTCGGCCTGTGCCTGGCGCTGGTGTTGTTCCTGCTGGCGGAGCCGGTGGCGGGACTGTTCAGCGACTCCCCCGAAGTGCTGGCGGTGGCGGTGGCCTACCTGACCCTGGTGCCGTTCAGCTATGCCGGCTACGGTATCGTGATGACCGGCAGCGCCGCTTTCAACGGGCTGGGGCGGCCGCTGCCGGCCACCGTGATCTCATTCCTGCGGGTGTTGGGTGTCTACCTGCCGCTGGCGTGGGCGGGCAACCAGCTGTGGGGCATTCCCGGGCTGTTTGCCGCCACGGCGGCCGCCAACCTGATCGTCGGCGCTCTCGGCTGGTGGTGGCTGCGGCGCACGGTGGGTGAGTATCGCGATTCGATGGTCGCCAGTGAGGAGCGCCTCGCCTAGCGCCAGCCCGCGACAGGCATAACCACAATCAACAGGAGAGTTGCCGATGGCTGTTCTTTTTCGCGCATTTGTTCTGGCGCTGCTTTTTGGCGTAGCTGCCCCGCTGGCGGTGGCGGAGCCATCTACAGCAGACAATCCCTTCGACCGATACCCGCTGCGCTTTGTCAGCATCGACGATGTCGCCATCGCCTATCAGGATATGGGGCCGCGGGATGCCGAGCCGGTGCTCCTGATCATGGGGCTCGGGGCGCAAATGCTGCACTGGGGCGATACCCTGGTGCAGGGGCTGCTGGATCGCGGTTTTCGCGTGGTGCTGCTGGATAACCGCGATGCGGGACTGTCGCAGAAGTTCTACGAGCTGCCGGCGCCGCCGGTATGGTGGACGGGGCTGAAGGACCGCATCGGCGTCAATGCCGGGGTGCCCTATACCCTGAGTGATATGGCCGCCGATGCGGCGGGCCTGCTGCAGCAGCTGGATATTGAGCGCGCCCATGTGGTGGGGGCCTCCATGGGCGGCATGATCGCGCAGGTGATGGCGGCTGAGCACCCGCAGCGGGTGCGCAGTCTCACGTCGATCATGTCCAGCTCCGGTGCGCCGGAACTGCCGGAGCCGCAGCCGCAGGCGGTGAAGGCGCTGGCCAGTGCGGCGGATCCAGCGGACTCGCGCCGGGAAATGATTGAGCGCGGTGTGGCCATCACCCGCGCCATCGGCTCCCCGGAATTTTTCGACGAGGCCGTCGCCCGCAATGTGACGGAGCGGGTGATTAATCGCGGAGCCTATGGCGACGGCATGCTGCGGCAGTTTCAGGCCATCGTCGCCAGCGGCGACCGCTCGTCGCTGCTGCGGGGTATCACCGCGCCGACACTGGTGATTCACGGCGAGGCCGACCCGCTGCTGCCCGTGGGGCACGGCCGCGACACCGCGGAAAAAATTCCCTCCGCCCGCTTCGCGCCGATTGCCGGCATGGCCCACGGCCTGGAGCCAGTAACCAGCGAGCGGGTGCTGGAAGTGCTGGTGCCGTTTCTGCGGGAGCACTGACGGGCATTTGCAGGGGCCTTCCAGGGCCCCTTTTCTCTCTCTTTGCTTCCCCCTTTCTACTTCCCCCTCTCCATCTCCCTTTCTACTTTCCTCTTGCCGTTACCCTTTCTATCCCCGCTTTTGCGCCGCTCTTGCGCCCTTTGCATGGCCCGGCCCCTGTTGCGGGGGCTTCACGGGCTCTCTGTCGGGTTCAGATCTCAGCGGTGGCCTGCTGGAGCCAGGCCTGCGTGTTCTCGTTGACCAGCGGCAGCAGGGTGTCGCGCACCCGCCGGTGGTAGGCGTTCAGCCACTCAAGTTCCGCAGGCGTCAGCAATGCCTTGTCAATCAGTCGGCGTTCAATGGGCGCGAGGGTCAGCGCCTCGAATTCCAGAAAGCCTGAGTGCTGCTCGCTCTCCCTGACGAAGATCAGGTTCTCGATGCGGATGCCGTAGTGGCCGGTGAGGTAAAAGCCCGGCTCGTTGGAGAGGATCATGCCCGCCTCGAGCGCCACGTTGGTATTGACCTTGCCGATGCGCTGCGGGCCTTCATGCACCGACAGGAAGCTGCCGACCCCGTGGCCGGTGCCGTGGGCGTAGTCGAGGCCGGCGTCCCACAGCGCCTTGCGGGCAAAGGCGTCGATCTGTTCACCGCAGGTGCCGGCGGGAAAGCGCAGGGTGGCGATGGCGATATGGCCTTTCAGTACCCGGGTAAAGTGATCCCGCGCCTGCTCGGGGAAGTCCCCAAGAGCCACCGTGCGGGTGACATCGGTGGTGCCGTCCGGGTACTGGCCACCGGAGTCGATCAGGTAAATGCCCTCGGCTTTCATCGGCAGGCTGGACGCGGGGCTGACCCGGTAGTGCACGATGGCGCCGTTGGGGCCGTAACCGGAGATGGAATCGAAGCTGTCGTCAGTGAAGCCCTCGCGCTGTTCGCGCTTGGCGCGCAGCAGTTGCACCGCTTCCAGTTCGCCAAAGCTGTCGTCGGCGCTGGCTTTGTTGATCGCCTGCGGCAGTTCCGCCAGAAATTCGCACAGGGCCGCGCCGTCGCGCTCGTGGGCGGCGCGGCTGCCGGCCAGCTCCACGGCGTTTTTGCGCGCCTTGGCGCCGGTGATGGGGTCGCGATCCAGAATCAGCTCCAGTTCCATGGCGCGCAGCTGCTGCAGTGTCCAGCAGTTGGTTAGTTGCGGGTCCACCCAGATGCGCGCCAGGTGCTGGCGGCGGGCCTCGGCAAACAGCTCCGCCTTGTCATGCACCAGCGCCACCTCGCTGCCGAGGTGCTCGCGCAGGGCGTCAGTGGTGGCGGCCGCGGCCAGGTACAGGGTGGCGCTGCCATCCCGGTAGAGCAGGGCGCAGCAGAGGGCCACCGGCAGGTGGGGGATATCGCTGCCGCGAATATTGAACAGCCAGGCGCACACTTCGGGGTTGGCCAGCCACAGGGCGTCGGCCCGCTTGTCATCGAGCAGCTCGGCGATGCGGCGGCGCTTGGCGTGAGAGGATTCGCCGGCAAAAACCTCCGGGTGCGGGCGGGCCGGGCCGGAAGGGATTGCAGGGCGGTCGCTCCAGAGGGTGTCGATGGGATTGCTGTCCAGCGGCTGCAGGCGGATATCCCGCTCTGCCAGGCGCTGTTTCAGCATCTCCAGGCCGGGTTCCGTGTGCAGGCGCGGGTCGAAACCGAGGGCATCACCGGTCTTGAGGTTGTCACACAGCCAGGCGCTGATGGCGGAGGGGGACAGGCTCTGCTGTTGCAGCGGCTGGTCGCCGATCTGCTGCTGGGCCTGCAGGGTGTAGCGGCCATCCACAAACAGGGCGGCCTGGTCATTGGCGAGGGCGGCGAGCCCGGCGGAGCCGGTGAAACCGGTGAGCCAGGCGAGGCGCTCCTCCGACGGGGGCACATATTCGTTCTGGTACTCGTCGCCCCGTGGCACCAGAAAGCCCTGCACTCCCTGGCGTTGCAGTTCTTCCCGCAGGGCGCGCAAACGCTCAAGACTCATGGTTCACCTCTTTGTCGTATTGAGAGTTGTCGTGTTGAGAGTTCAGTTTTCGCTTCCAACTTTGGCTTGCCGGTGGCAACAGGCTCATCGAGACCGCCGCTTTAGCGGCGGAATGGATGGCCAAAACCGCAGTCTAACAGCCCCAGCGGAGCCCGCCGGCGTGTATAATGCCCGGCTTGTTTTTTGTGCAGATCTGCCGAGTTACCGAATTTAAAGATTATGGGCCATAGCTCCTCCCTGGCGGGTATTGGCGGCCGCCGTACCTTCGCCATTATTTCCCACCCGGACGCCGGTAAAACCACCGTGACCGAGAAGCTGCTGTTGTTCGGGAACGCCATCCAGCTGGCCGGTTCCGTCAAGGGCAAGAAGGGCCCCCACGCCCGCTCCGACTGGATGACCATGGAGCAGGAGCGGGGTATCTCCGTGACCTCCTCGGTGATGCAGTTCCCGTATAAGCAGCGCGTGGTCAACCTGCTGGATACTCCCGGTCACGAGGACTTCTCCGAGGATACCTACCGGGTGTTGACTGCGGTGGACTCCGCGCTGATGGTGATCGATGGCGCCAAGGGCGTCGAGGATCGCACCATCAAACTGATGAACGTGTGCCGCCTGCGCACCACGCCGATCCTGTCGTTTATCAACAAGCTCGACCGCGATATCCGCGACCCCATCGAGGTGATGGATGAGATCGAGGAAGTGCTGAATATCCAGGCCGCGCCGATCAACTGGCCGCTGGGCTCCGGGCAGCACTTCAAGGGCGTCTACAACCTGTACACCGACACCATTCACGTGTTCAAACAGGGCCAGGGCCACACCATCCCCGACGATATTCAGATTCAAGGGCTGGACTCCGCAGAGGCCAGCGCGCTGCTGGGCGACGATGCCGAGGATATTCGCGAAGAGATCGAGCTGGTGCGCGGCGCCACCCATGAGTTCGACCTGCAAGCCTACCTGGCCGGCAAGCTCACGCCGGTATTTTTTGGCACCGCGCTCGGCAACTTTGGTGTGCGCGAAATGCTGGATGGTTTTGTCGAGTGGGCGCCGGGCCCGCAGCCGCGCGAAACCCAGGAGCGCACCGTGCAGCCCGCCGAGGAAAAATTCAGCGGTTTCGTGTTCAAGATCCAGGCGAACATGGACCCCAAGCACCGCGACCGCATCGCCTTTATGCGCGTGTGTTCCGGCACCTACCACCGCGGCATGAAAATGAAACATGTGCGGATCGGCAAGGATGTGAAAATCGCCGATGCGGTAACCTTTATGGCCGGTGACCGCACCCACGTGGAGGAGGCTATCGCCGGCGATATCATCGGTCTGCACAATCACGGCACCATCCAGATTGGCGATGCCTTCACCGAGGGCGAAAGCCTCAAGTTCACCGGCATCCCCAACTTTGCCCCGGAACTTTTCCGCCGTATTCGCCTGAAAGACCCCTTGAAGCTGAAGCAGCTGCAGAAAGGTTTGCAGCAGTTGTCCGAGGAGGGTTCCACCCAGGTATTCTTCCCGCTGGACAACAACGACATCATCGTTGGCGCGGTGGGGGTGTTGCAGTTTGAAGTGGTGGCCTACCGCCTCAAAGATGAGTACAAGGTGGAAGCCGTTTACGAAAGCGTGAACGTGAATACCGCCCGCTGGGTCGACAGTGAAAACGCCAAAGAGCTGGACCAGTTCAGGCGCAAGAACAGCGCCAACCTGGCCCTGGACGGCTCCGGGCACCTCACCTATCTGGCACCAACGCGGGTCAACCTCTCGCTGGCGGAGGAGCGCAATCCGGATATCCGCTTCTACGCCACCCGCGAGCACTGATCAGCGTTTAGGTTTTTTACGCGGCGATCGCCGGGGTCGCCGCCAATCGATAGCAGAGACTTTGAGTATGTTATCTGGAAGCAGAAAGCCGCCTAGCGGGTCGTCATTCGCGAGAAGAATAAAATGAGCACCATTCCAAAACAGTTGCCAGCAGAAGTGCCCCGCATCGGCAATCGCATTACCAGTGCCATCGGGGTGCTGGCACTGAAACTGTTGGGCTGGCGTTTCGAGGGCGAACTTCCGGCTGAGAAAAAGCTCATGGTGGCGCTGGCTCCGCACACCTCCAACTGGGACTTTATTGTCGCCATGCCGGTGATTATGGCATTGCGGGTGAAGGTTTCCTTCATGATGAAAAGAGAGGCCTTTTTCTTCCCGTTCAAGCGCCTTTTCATGTGGTTTGGCGGGCTGCCCACCGACCGTTCATCCCCCCGCGGCCTGGCCCAGCAAATGGCCCGCGCCTACCGCTCGCGGGAAAAAATCTGGATGGCCATTACCCCGGAAGGCACCCGCAAGAAAAACTCGAAGTGGAAGAGCGGCTTCCTGCGCATTGCCTACGCGGCCAAGGTGCCGGTGCTGTTGATTGCCTGGGACTTCGCCAACAAGCGTATGGTGGTGGATTCCCTCTATCACCCCACCGGTGACCTCGACACGGATATGCGCGAGATCCAGCGGCGCTTCAGCCAATACAAAGGGCGCAGGCCGGAAAACCAGGGGCATTTGCTCGAAGAGCCGGAAGCAAGCGCGGCCGAATAAACGTGCCGGAGCTTGGCGAACTCACCCCGCTCACCTATCTGCTGCTCACGGCAGTGGCCTTCGCGGCCGGCTTCATCAGCTCCATTGCCGGCGCCGGCGGTATCATCACCCTGCCGGCCCTGCTCTGGGCCGGGGTGCCGCCGCTGGACGCATTGGGAACCAACAAGTTCCAGAGCGTATTCGGCACCCTGACTTCCACCCACAATTATTTTCGCTCCGGTCACCTGGACTTTCGCCCGCTGTGGCCCGGCTTGCTGGCGGCGGTGGCCGGTGCCGCGCTGGGAACCTGGACCGTGACCCGGCTGGGAGGCGAACAGCTCCAGAAGCTGTTGCCGGTGCTGTTGATCGCCATTGCCATCTACTTTGCCGTTTCGCCGCGCATCGCCGATGTGGATAACAAGCCGCGCATGTCCAATGGGTTTTTTAATTTATTGGTGGGTGGCGGCGCCGGTTTCTATGGCGGTTTCTTCGGGCCCGGCATGGGCTCGTTCTGCGCGCTGGCCTTCGCCGCGCTGCTGGGCTACAACATACGCCGGGCGACCGCCCACACCAAGCCGCTGGTACTGGCCACCAATTTCACCTCCACGGTGATTTTTATCGCCGGTGGCCATCTGCTGCTGGGCTTGGCGCTCTGCATGGGTGGAGCACAGGCGATCGGCGCGCGGCTTGGCTCCAATATGGTGATTGCGCGCGGCGCAGCGCTGGTGCGCCCGGTGATCCTGGCTGCCACCGTGGCCATCGCCATCAAATTGCTGCTGGAGAGCTGAGCGGATGACCATCCTGCTGACGATCATTCTTTCGTTCCTCACTTTCGCCCTGATAGTCTGGGCGCTGATGCAGATGCGCACCCCGCGTTTTCGCATGGGGCGCCGCGACTTTCTCAAGGGTCTTGAAGATGTGATTGCCGGTCAGGCCGACGACAACGAGTGGCGCGTACTGGTGGGTTACCCCATGCGCCATGACCCCGAGCTGGAAGCGCTGAGGCTGGAATGCCTCGCCATCGAAGAGGAAGAGTACAGCGGCGGGCAGCCCTTTCTGTTTACCGAGGCCGGTATCGAAAGGCTGCGCGAGCAGCGCCGTCAGCTGCTCGCATTGATCGCCCAAGAAAAAGAATTGTTGTAACTGCTTGAGACTGCTTGAGCCAAAAGGTAAAGGTATCGCCATGAAACTCAGCCCCCTGCTGGTCCTGGCCAGCGGATTCCTCGCCACGCTTGCGGTCACGACCGCAGCCGCCAAACCCCTGTCCCGTGAAGACCTGTCCGTGGCCGAAGTGCTGCGCGACCGCGCCCTTGAATTCTCCGATGCCTATAGCATCGTCGAGTCTCTCACCGTAGAGGTGGGTCCCCGCCCGGCGGGTTCTGCGGGCGACCGCCGGGCCGTGGCCTGGGCGCAGGAAAAAATGCAGGCGCTGGGCTTTGACCGCGTCTACACCGAGCAGATCGAAGTGCCGCGCTGGCATCGTGGCCACGCCCATGCCCGTGTGGTAACGCCTTACCCGCAGCCGCTTATCGTCACCTCACTGGGTTACAGCGTTGGCACCCCGGAGGAGGGGCTGACCGCGCAGATCGTGGAATTCGCCGATGTGCAGGAACTGATCGAAGCGCCCGCGGCCAAGGTGCGCGGCAAAATCGCCTTTATCAACAAGCGCATGGAGCGCACCCGTACCGGTGAAGGTTACGGACCCGCTGTGGGCGGGCGCAGCCAGGGTATGCGCGCCGCCGCCGAGAAAGGGGCCGTGGCCCTGATGATTCGCTCGGTGGGCACAGATTCGGACCGTTTTGCCCATACCGGCATGATGTCCATCGACGGCGTCGAACAGCCGGTACCCGCCCTCGCGCTCTCCGCCCCGGACGCCAACCAGCTGCAAGCCATGCTGCGGCGCGGTCACCCGGTGGTGGTGAACCTCGACGTGCACAACCAGCACCTGGAAGACGGCCCGTCATTTAATGTGATTGGAGAAATTACCGGCCGCGAAAACCCCGAAGAAGTGATGATCATCGGCGCCCACCTGGATTCCTGGGATGAAGGCACCGGCGCACTGGATGACGGCGCCGGTGTGGCCATTGTGATGGCAGCCGCGCGCATGATCGCCGAGCTGCCGCAGCGTCCGCGGCGTACCCTGCGGGTGATTCTCTACGGTGCCGAAGAGATCGGTCTGGTGGGCGCTAAGCAATATGTCGAGGCTCACAAGGGCGAGCTGGATAATATCATCGCCGTATCCGAATCCGATTTCGGTGCCGGCAAGATCTGGCGCTTCGACACCCGCCTGCCGGAAACCAGATTCGATATCGCCGATCAGATGATGCAGGTTTTGGCCCCGCTCGGCATCGAGCGCGGCAACAACCAGTCCAGCGGTGGCCCGGACAGCAGCGTATTCGTGGCCCGCGGTGTGCCCGCCTTCGGACTCTATCAGGACGGCACCGACTACTTTGACTACCACCACACGCCCAATGACACCCTGGACAAAGTGGACCCGGAAATTCTCAAGCAGAACGTCGCCGCCTGGGTGGTAATGGCCTTCCTCGCCTCAGAAATGGAAGGCGACCTGGGACGTATACCGACTGACGGCTGAGCCGCAGGCAAACAACCTTGCGCCGACCGGCTTAGCCCGTGCGACGCTATCGAAACAAGCTCCCAAACCCCGCATCATGCGGGGTTTTTCTTATCCGGGTGAAAATAAACAGCGTATTCACTAGCTGTCAGTTAGCGCGCTCTAATCGAAATCAATCGATTTCCTCTTAATCGATTGATTTGAAGAGAGGATGCAGCTTGATCGAAGTGGAGATTTCAGAGATAAAGGACGCAGGGGAACAAGTGTGAATGGCTTATAAATATAACTATTGGTTGTTTATCGTGAATAATAAATATCTGAAATTACTACAAGAAAGAACAGGCTATCTTGCTATCGGGCGTTCGACTTTGCGTAATCAAGGCGCTTCTGGCGTTATTGACGTTGCAAGAGTATATCTGCAAAAAATGAACCTGAAGGCATTAGGGGATGTGTCTTCAGAAGTAGACTTTCAGAGATTTCTGAATCGACACACGAAAGCGTTGGCTAATAAGTTTCCCAATGGAGCAAAAGGTAATTGGGGTGCTGCCCGAAAGGCATTAAACATCTTCTTGCGGGACTGCTTATACAATCACTATTTAAGAGGTTGGTTAGAAATTAAACATGTGGAGGAGTGGCTAGAGGTGCCACTCGATGGTGATGTGGCTAGAAATCTATATGAGATGTACTCCGATGAGCTTCCCAAGTGGACGTCTATCAAATCATTAACGCCTGATGTTAGCTTTAAATATCAAATGGCTGCCAGTAAAGTCTCTATTAAAGAAGAGGTTTCACGCATCCATTTGGACGTAAAGTATTGGCGTGATGGTAAGTTCGCAACTGTTAAGTAAATACATCCTCGTTATGATCCTCTCCCGCTTTGGCGCTCACCAACGTCAAACAGACGAGGTGTCCAATACCAAAGTAAAACAACACTAAGAAGATAAGATAATTAGGGTCAGAGTAAAGTTTTGGCGCAATATTCTACGTCAGCCATGGTTTCTCTCTCCTTCTTTATCGTCACTCCTAGTCTTTTCACTCGTGCACTTTAATTTTTAGAATATCTCGTGTTTAAATAGGGCCGGATCTCAGAAGTCGCGGTTGATCCAGTTAGCTTTAATGCGGCACTAATAAGGATAATAAAATGAGTAATGAACCGACCAAAAAAATATTGCCAGTTTTCCTGCTGTGCTTCTTCCTGGGTATGTTTGGTGCCCACCGGTTTTATGCAGGCAAAGTTGGTACGGGAATACTCCAAATAATTACTTTAGGGGGTTTGGGGATCTGGGCTTTGATTGATTTTATCATGATCATTATCGGCTCTTTCACGGATAGTGACGGCAATAAAATCAGTGAGTGGACGTAAGTCTAGCCATCTGTAGGAGTGAGGCGGTCGCAAGGGATTTTTAAGGCTGATGCATCTTGTGGCCGCTGAACTGCAATCATTTCCATAAGTTTCGAGTCGGTTCCGAATTTTTTAACCTAGCCTCTACTCTGTCGCTTTTTAAGTGACAAATAAGTCTCCATAAGTAATCAGTCAGCATTGCGCTCCAATCGAATATGCCGTGCTGGATACAATGCGGCAGCACCTTCACAGGAGTAAAGTCTGGGGTGTGTTAAGAGTGGCTCGGTTATCAATTTCTACTCTGGTCCCAATAGTTGAGGGCGGATTAAAATTTTGCAAGCGTGAAAGCGAGTATCGTATGGAGTTATATTTAGTGCAAATATGGTATCTGCCGCCATCTATTTTAATAAATGATCCGATACATCATAAGGGTTTGTAATGCTGGAAGTCATATTGGGAATATTTATTTTTTGTTTTATTCTTGAGCGAATATTTGCTGGGTGGCAGCTGCCAGAAGTAAAGACTTGGCCAGTTAGAGTGTTGGCCGTTAATGCTGTTCAATTGGGGATTGTGATGCTGGCTGGTGTGACCTGGGAGGTTTGGTTATCCTCTTGGTCGATATTTAATCTGTCATATTATGTCAGTCCCGCTTTAGGTGGGTTTGTCGCTTACTTTATAGCAACCTTTATTTTTTATTGGTGGCATAGGTGGCGTCATGAATTTGATTTCTTATGGGTAGCTTTTCATCAGATACACCATAGCCCGCAGAGGCTTGAAGTAATAACTTCATTCTATAAACATCCTGGCGAAATGATCGCCAATTCGATCATCGGCAGTGTGTTGGTGTATACAATTCTCGGTTTAAGTATAGAGGCGGGTGCGTTTTATACATTTTGTACTGCAGTTGGAGAGTTCTTTTACCATACCAATGTGAAAACTCCACGGTGGATTGGGTATGTTTTTCAACGTCCGGAAATGCATAGAATTCACCATCAATTTAGTAGGCATAAGAATAATTACGGGGATATTGTCTGGTGGGATATGCTCTTTGGTACGTATGAAAATCCAAAAGATTGGACCGGAAGCTGTGGTTTTACCCCGGAGCGTGAAGAGCGACTGCTAGATATGCTGGCATACAAAGATGTGCACAAAGACGTTGGGAAAACGCAAGTGCAGGATTAGGGTGTGCGGATTAAATAATTAGAATTGAGTTCTTGGTAAATATCCACACTCTAACTTCAAGTTTCTCCGGATTTATGTGGATAGTGCCTGTAAGTCATCTGGTTGTCGGCGAACTCGAAGCACTCCATTCCCTGACTCCACACTGAATTGTATTCGGGAATATCCCGCAGTGGTAAAGCCTGGGGCGAGGGTTGGCCGCGTACCGATTTTTTCTCTGATCCCAATAATTGAGGGGGTGATATGAACTTTGCTGCGCTATGCATAGCGTGTCTGGGGCTTCTGGTGTTTGCCGGAGGCTTCTATGTTTCTCTGTGCAGGGATAAAGAAAAACGGGTGGAAGGGTACCCGGAAGATCCGTCGAACCGGCTGCATAAGGCTGTGCGTGCACATGCGAATGCGGTGGAATATGCGCCATTTATTGCCGTGCTGATCGTTGTGGTCGCCCAGGTCAGCACGGCCACATGGCTATTGTGGGTGATGGCTCTGCTGGTTGTGGCTCGATACCTGCATTTTGCCGGCATGATTCTCTCGCCCACCATTGCGCAGCCATACCCGCTGCGATTCGTCGGCGCATTGAGCACCTATGTATTAGGGATCACTCTCTGTGTGTATCTGCTGTTCAAATCGCTTGCCCCGCTTTAAAAAGAGCGATCTTGTGTCCGCAGCTCAACCATAGCGGCAGCCGCACCGGTTGTGCCCGCGTGTTCTGCGGGGAAGCTGGCTTGGCAGCGGAGGAAGTAAACCGTTGGGTAATATGCGGCGGTATATTGAGGCGCTGGGTGCGGGGCGCTGAATGCTGTGGGAAAAAGTGAAATCAAGGCGGGCTGGTAAACTTCGGGGGCATCGGCGGCCTGAGGTGGCCGCCTTAACTATCGGTAAATTACTGCGGGTTACCGGCGAGTAGAGTTCAGGCTCAGTTGTCCCGATACCAGGTCTGGGTGCGGTAGAAAAAGCCTAAATAGCCGCGCACCATCAGGCGGTCCTTGCCTTCAAGCCACAATTTGCAGTCATAGACCTTGCCGTTGTTCGGGTCGAGAATCTCACCGCCTTCGTACACGTCCCCATCCTTTACCATGCCGGTGATCACATCCATGCCCACTACGCGCTGGCCTTGGCGGGCACCGGGGCACTTGTCGCACACGCTGTCGTCGGGCTTCATCAGCAGGTCAACGACGCGCCCGTAATATTTGCCGTCCTTCTCGTAGATTTCCACGATGGACTTGGGTTGACCGGTTTCATCGTCGATGGTGCGCCATTTGCCGAGTATGTCAGCGGCACCTGCCTGCAGCGCGAACAGCAGACCACAGGCTGTCAGCAGTATTTTTCTCATCATTGTGCTTGCCTCTTGAGGGTTTGTGACCAGAGTTTTACATGAAGTCTGTCATTGTGAAAGGTGTCTCGCTTCAGTCTAGTCACTGACGCCTGCTGCGTTGTTTTCCCGTGTCCGTTGCAGGCGGGCAACCACTGGATTGCCGTTGTGATTGCCGCGACTCACGACTCGCCCGCCCATCCTCTCCCTTGCAGAGACTCAGGTCTGGCCACAGAGGGAGCAGTGTGCGGGTATTGTTTTATCGGCTGCGGGTTTGCCTAGGAAGAGCAGCTGATAGGCATATGTTTGCCGGACTCCGGTGGCGCCGCCGCCCAGGTCTCGTGCTCCGGGTGTTCGTCGCAGGGTGTCTGCAGCAGGGTGAACAGCGTGCGCAGCGGTTCGTAGTCCCCTTTTTCGGCGGCTTCGATGACCCGCTGGGCGAGATAATTGCGCAGCACAAACTTGGGGTTGGCGGCCAGCATGCCGCGGTTGCGGCTGCGGGAGTCGCCGCCGTCGCGCGCCAGGCGCTGATCGTAGTGGTGCAGCCACGCCTGCAGGGCATCGTGGTGCGCAGGTGGCAGCAGGTCCTGCAGGGCGGCGGCCGGGCGCTCGCCTCGGTAGTGGGCCAGGGCGCGGAAGAACAGGGTGTAGTCGGCGCGGGCATCCGCCAGCAGTTGCAGCAGGTCGGCAGACAATTGCTGGTCGCTGTCTTCACTGCGCTGCAATCCCAGCTTGGCGCGCATCCGTGTGGAATAGGCTGCAACAAGGCGCGGTTGGAATTCCTCCAGGCAGTCGCGCAGGTTGTCGGCGTCGACAAAAGCGGACAGTGAATGCGCCAGCGCATTGAGGTTCCACAGAGCGACGCCGGGCTGCTGCTCGAAGGCGTAGCGTCCGGTATGGTCTGAGTGGTTGCAGATAAACGGCGGCTCGTAATCGTCGAGAAAGCCGTAGGGGCCGAAGTCGAAAGTGTCGCCGAGGATGGACATATTGTCGGTATTCAGCACGCCGTGGGCGAAGCCCACCGCCTGCCAGGCCGCCACCAGTTCGGCGGTGCGGGCGACGGTGAAGTGCAGCAGTGCCTGCGCCTGTTCGGCCACCGGCAGGGTGGCGGCCTGTGGCAGGAAGCGCGCACAGACATAACCGAGCAGCTTCTGCAGGGCCTCCAGCTGGCGGGTGTAAAAGAAATATTCAAAATGCCCGAAGCGGACATGGCTCTGTGCCACGCGGATCAGCATGGCGCCGGGTTCAATTGTTTCGCGGCTCACCGGTTCGTCGCTGCCGACGATGCACAGGGCGCGGGTGGTGCGGATGCCGAGCCCGTGCAGGGCTTCCCCGGCCAGATATTCGCGGATGGTGGAGCGCAGTACCGCGCGGCCGTCGCCGAAGCGGGAATAGGGGGTTTTTCCCGCGCCTTTCAGGTGCAGCTCCCAGCTGTGCTCGCCGCGGTCCAGTGCGCCGAGCAGCAGGGCGCGGCCATCCCCCAGGTCCGGGTTGTAGACGCCGAACTGGTGGCCGGTGTATTTCATCGCGAAGGGTTTGCTGCCGGGCAGCAGTCTGGCGCCACAGCCGATTTCCGCCCAGGCGGGGTTGTTCACCTCGTCGGCATTGATGCCCAGCTGCTCAAGCACACCCGGATTGACGTGAATCAGCCGCGGGTGCTGGAAGGAGGTGGGCGCCACCGGCGTGCCAAAGGCGGGGCCGAGATCGGCGTAGTGGTGACTTAATGTGACTTCAGTGAGCTTCATATTATTCCATTGTAGAGGGTCGCAAGCGCTGCCAGCTGGTCAGGGAGGTTAGTGGGCGCGCAGTATCAGCGCTTGGGGCTGGTCGCGCCAGAAGACCTGTTCCTGGTAGAGCAGCTCTTCGATGGCGGGATGGCGCTTCAGCCAGCTTCGCGGAATGGCCAGCCTGAAGCCTGTTGTGTCGCGACTCAAGTCCCAGTCGTCGATGTCGCGGTCGCTGTAGTCCCGGTGCGCGATACAGGCCAGGCGCAGGCTGAGCAGCAGGTCGGGGTCCGGGTGGAAGCCATAGTGTTCCCGCGGCGGCTTGATGTGGCCGCGCTGGTTGCGGATCAGGTGCGCCAGGTGCTCCTGTTCACTGCGGGCGAAACCCGCCAGATCGGCGTTTTCCACCATATAGGCACCGAGCTTGCGGAAGTTGGTGTGGGAGAGCGCGAGGCCGATCTCGTGCAGGTCGGCTGCCCAGCGCAGCCGCTGGCGGATTTCCGGCGCTGTCTCTGCGCGCAGTTGTTGCAGCAGCGCCGCGGCCGAATGGCCGACGCGGTGAGCCTGTGCGGCGTCGATCTGCCCTCTCTCCATCAGGACGGCGACGGTATCTGCGCGTCGATCACCGCCGTGCAGGCGGCCGGCCAGATCGTGGACGATGCCCTCGCGAATGGCGTAGGGGGACACGGCCATCTGGCGGATATCCAGCTCACAGAAAATGGCGTGCAGTATCGCCAGGCCGGCGGCGAACACCGGGCGGCGCTCCTCTTCGAGGCCGGCGAGATCCAGATCGTCGATATGCCTGGCTGCGCCGACCCGCTGCGCCAGACTGTCGATGGCCGCGCGCTCGATGATGTCCAGCTCGCCACCACTGAGCACCCGCGCGACGGATTTGATCGTGCCCGATGCGCCCACCACCTCGACCTTCTCCGCCATATGCTGCAGTCCCTGCAGCTCCGCGCGGGCGGCAAGGTGGGCGCGCTCAAAATGATTGCCGTTGTTGTCGCGAATGGCGCCATCGGGGAAAAAGCGCCGCGCATAGGACACGCAGCCCATATAAAGACTTTCCAGCTTTTGCGGTTTATGCTCGCCGCGAACCAGTTCCGTCGAGCCGCCGCCGATATCGATCACGCAGCGCGGACGCGGCGGCCCATCAGCGGCGGCCAGGACGCCGCTGAAAATCAGCCTCGCTTCCTCGATGCCGCTGATAGTTTCGATGGGCACCCCGAGAATGCGCTCCGCCCGCTCCAGAAAACCGTCCGCGTTGGCCGCGGCCCGCAGGGTGTTGGTGCCCACCACCCGCACATGGTCGATGGGCAGGCCGGCCAGTACCGGACTGAAGCGGCGCAGCGCCTGCAGTGCGCGCTCCGCCACCGCCGGGTCCAGGTTGCGCTCATCATCGAGGCCGGCGGCCAGGCGCACCATGGCTTTGTCGGTGTGCAGGCGCACCATGCGCTGGTTGCGAAATTCCGCCAGCAGCAGGTGAAAGCTGTTCGAACCGAGATCCAGTGCCGCGTAACGCTCTGCGTCTTGCACCTGTTTCCACCTTGTCACGAAAGTTTCATCTGAATGTAGCAAAATGCCCTACTATTTAGACCCAAAGTGCCCGCGAGCACAGTGCTGGTTACCAGAAAGATGGCAAGCCTAAGCAGTCTATCAATGGCCGATACTACGCCCCTGTACCCCAAAGAGTTAAGCTGGCTGTCTTTCAACGAGCGCGTACTGCAGGAAGTTGAAGACGAGTCGGTGCCGATCATCGAGCGGGTGCGCTTTCTCGGGATTTTTTCCAGCAACCTCGATGAATTTTTTCGCGTGCGCGTGGCGGATGTGCGGCGCGTGGCAACCTTTGCCAAGGGCGAGGAAAAGAAAGCCTTTTTTGGCGAGCTGCTCGATTGCATCAACGAGCGGGTGCTGCGCCTGCAGCGACGCTCCGCCGCCGCCTATGCCCAGTTGCTCTGCGATCTCGATAAACACCACATTCATCTGGTCAGTGAAGCGCAGCTGACAGGCCGGCAGCGCCAGTTTGTGGAAAACTATTTTCACGACGAAGTGCTGCCGGAACTGGAGCCGTTTTTTATCGACGACCGCGAAACCATGCCGCTGTTGAACGAGGCGAGTATTTATTTCGCGATTTATCTGCAGCTTGAAGATGGCCGTGAACGCTTCGCGGCGCTGGAAATTCCCACCGATACCCTGCCGCGCTTTGTGGTGATTCCGCCCCGCGAGGGACGGCAGGAAAAAGTCTATATCGTTCTCGACAATATTATCCGCGCCTGTCTGGCGGAAGTGTTCCGCTATGTGCTGCCGATCCACAAGGCGGAAGCCTACATGTTCAAGATCAGCCGCGATGCCGAACTGGAACTGGGCGAGGGGATTACCCAGAATATCGTCGACCGGGTGGCGAAATCCCTGAAAAAGCGCAAGCAGGCCGACCCGGTGCGGATGGCCTATGACGCCGCCATGCCGGAGGCGCTGCTCGGCCTGGTAAAAAAGAAACTGAAGATGGGCCGCTACGACAGCTACACCCCCGGCGGCCGTTACCATAACTCCAAAGATTTCATGCAGTTCCCGGCGGAATCCGCCCGGCACCGCTACAGGCCGCTGCAGCCGATTCCGACCCTGCCGGAGAGCGAGAGCATCTTCAACCAGCTGCGCGCCGGCGATCAGCTGCTCTACTACCCCTACCACGACTTTCGCGCCATCACCAACTTCCTGATCTCCGCCGCCATCGACCCCAGGGTGCGGGAAATCCGTATCAACCTCTACCGGGTGGCGAGCAACTCGCGGGTGGTGGCGGCGCTGGTCAACGCGGTGCGCAACAATAAAAAAGTGGTGGCGGTGGTGGAGCTGCAGGCGCGCTTCGATGAGCAGGCCAATATTCACTGGTCCAACGAGCTGCAGGATGCCGGCGTCGAGGTGATTTACGGTGTTCCGGGCCTGAAGGTGCACTGCAAGCTGATTTCGATTCTGCGCGAGGAAGAGGGCGAGGTGCGCTATTACAGCCACTTCGGCACCGGCAACTTCAATGAAAACACCGCGCGGGTCTACTGTGATTTCAGCCTGCTCACCAGCGACCAGAATCTGGGTCGCGATGCCTTCCATGTGTTTGAGTTTCTGCAGCAGCCGTACCTGCGCCCGGACTATCAGCAAATCGCGGTATCCCCCTATAGCAACCGCGCGGCGCTGCTTGAGGCCATTGACCGGGAGATTGAGGCCGCGCGGGCGGGGCGGCAGGCGGAACTGTTTTTCAAGTGCAACAACCTGGTGGATGAGGAGCTCATTGAGCGGCTTTATCGCGCGGGCGCCGCGGGCGTGCGTGTGCGCATTATCGTGCGCAGCATGTGCGCGCTGGTGGTCGATGCGGTGGAAAATATCCAGGTGATCAGTCTGGTGGACAAGTTTCTGGAGCACGCGCGGGTATATATTTTCCACAACGGCGGTGACGAGCGGATTTGGCTGTCTTCGGCGGACCTGATGACCCGCAACCTGGATCACCGGGTGGAGGTGACGTTTCCCATCGTGGATCAGCACCACCGCCAGACCGTGAAGCAAATCATGGAGCTGCAGTGGTGTGACGACCAGAAGGCGCGGGTGCTGGATGCGGACCAGAGCAATACGCGTAT
Organism: Microbulbifer aestuariivivens; assembly: GCF_039545115.1. Lineage (NCBI taxonomy): Bacteria > Pseudomonadati > Pseudomonadota > Gammaproteobacteria > Cellvibrionales > Microbulbiferaceae > Microbulbifer > Microbulbifer aestuariivivens. The sequence goes on from NZ_BAABRT010000009.1 coordinate 26,025, forward strand.
CGCCGCTTTCTGCGACAGGGGCTGCCGCGCCCAGGATGCCATCTACCGCTACCTCAAGCGCCGTGCGGTGCAGCCGGCCCGGACGCCGGAGGGAGGCGCGAGCGGGCCTAGCGGCTGAAGCCGACCAGCTTGCCGCGGCTGAAAGAGAAGCGATAGCGCTCACCGACCTTCAGTTGGTTCCTGCAGCTGGACTGGATCAGCAGGCGCGGGTACTGGGGGGTGACCACCCAGGTGCTGAAGTCGCCGCCGGGCCCCGATCCGATCAGCCAGTACTGATCGCCCTCGCCGCAGGTGCCGGTGCGCCGGCAGGCCTCAAAGCCCCACACGTAGGCGTCGACATCGAACTGTGCCGGCAGTTTGCTGGATTCGGAGAAGGGCGGGTCATCGGCGTTGTTGAAGGTGAAAATCTCGCGGAAGGGGAGCTTGCGGAAGCCCCGGGCGGGAGTGCCGCAGTCCACGCTGTGGGGCTTGACGCTGATGTTGGCGTGGGCGCTGGATTTTTTGCCGCCGGTGCGGATCGTGTCCTCACTGGGCAGATAACCGCAACCGCTGGTGAGCCCCAGCGCCAGAATCCCGACAAGTGCTGCAAGACGGCTGAACCGCACAGGTTTCTCCTTACCTCAGACCCTCTCCCTCACTATAGCCGTTAACTGGCAACCTCTAATTCACCGGCCCTGATTCAACTTTAATCCCCGTTCAATACCCGTTCAATCCTTGGCCTTGAGGGCTGCATGGCGCTTGAAGCGCCATTTGCGCCGGTAGGGGAAGGCGCTCTCGATATGGCCGGCGCGGATACGTTCCTGCAGCCGCTGCCAGTAACGGTAGTCGTACAGATCGCTGTGCTGGTCCTCGAAAGCTTTGCGGGCGACCGGGTTGCCGGAGAAAAACAGCCGGAATTCCTCCGGGAATACATCCGCCTCGTCCACGGTGTACCAGGGCTGGTCGGACAGCTCCTGCTCTGCGGTTTGCGGCTCGGGAATCTTGCGGAAGTGGCAGTCGGTGAGCGGGCACAGCTCGTCGTAGTCGTAAAACACCACCCGGCCGTGACGGGTGACGCCGAAGTTCTTCAGCAGCATATCGCCGGGGAAGATATTGGCCGCGGCCAGCTGCTTGATGGCGTTGCCGTACTCCTCCATGGCTTCGCCGATTTCCTTGTCACTGGCGTGCTGCAGGTAGAGGTTGAGCGGCTCCATGCGGCGCTCCACATACAGGTGTTTGACGATCACCCACTTGTCATCGATCACCAGCTTGGAGGGCGCCACCTCCTGCAGCTCCGCCAGCAGCTCTTCGCTGAAGCGATTGCGGTAGAAAATAAAGTTGGTGTATTCCTGGGTATCCGCCATGCGCCCCACCCGGTCGGAGCGGGATACAAACTTGTACTTCTCGCGCACGATGGCTTCGGTCACGGTTTTCGGGCGATCGAACTTGTCCTTGATGATCTTGAACACCACCGGATAGGAGGGCAGCGTGAACACGCTCATCACCATGCCCTTGATACCCGGGGCGATGATGAACTTGTCATTGCTCACCTTCATGTGGGCGAGGATATGGCGGTAAAACTCGGTCTTGCCGTGCTTGTTGAAACCGATGGAGTTATACAGTTCCGAGCGTTCCTTGAGCGGCATGATGGTGGACAGGAAGCGCACGAAACGCGACGGGATTGGCGCGTCCACCATGAAATAGGAGCGGGTGAAACTGAAGATGATGCTGGCGGAGTCGTTGGTGTAGAGCGCCGCATCGACGAAGATACCGCCGCGGCCGTTGTTCAGGCACGGCAGCAGCAGTGGGATCACCTGTCCGCCGAACATCATCCGTCCCACCAGGTAGGCCGCCTTGTTGCGGTAAAACACTGACTCCAGCATATCCACTCGCAACTGCTTCTCGTTTTCCAGCTGCGCCAGCGGCCCCGCGCGAAGAATGTGGCAGATGTTGCCCACATCCCGCTGCAGGCTCTCCCAGGGGGCGGAGAAGCCGTAGTCGTTGAGGATGTCCTCGATCATCTGTTCGAGGCCGTCGCGGGCGCTGTAGCTGATATAGATGCTGTAATCCCGCAGCGGCTTATCGTCCGGTGCCCGCGACGATTTGACGAAAATATTGCTGTCGTGGATGTGGCCGTGGTGGTACTGGCTGCAGAACACCGAGTTGAAAAAGGTCTCGGCGATTTCGTAGTTGCTGTGGTTGGCGATCAGCTGCGCGAAGGTGGCGCGGGCCTCGCGCCACAGCGCCAGATCGGTGGTGTCTTTACTGGTGACGCTGTGCACCAGCTTGAGAACCTGCGTGACCTTGGTCTTGTAGAGGTCGATGCGCTCCTTGTTGGCCTGGTGCACCGCCTGCCAGGCGGCGGTTTCAAAGCGGGCCTTGGCGCCCAGGGTGATGTTCTGGTAATCGGCAAAGTAGGCATCGAAGCCATTGAGGATGGTCTTGGCGATGCGGCGCGCGGTCGGGGAGTGATTGGTCATGCACTAGACTTCGTTTTCAGGTCCTTTTGAGATCCCTGCGCTGTATCTGCTGTTTAAGCGGCAGCGGGCAAGGGAACCATCCGATAGTACCACGCTGCGCGGGAGCCTCACTTGAACGATTGGATCAGCGCGTTTGTCTTTTTCTTTGCCGTGATCGACCCGGTGGGCACCCTGCCGGTGTTTATCGCCGTGACCGCGCGCCATGCGGAGTGGCAGAAACGCAAGATCGCCCTGCTGGCGGTAATGGTGGCGGCGGTGATCCTGCTGTTTTTCCTCGTGGTCGGGCAGTACCTGCTGGAAACCATCGGCGTGCCGCTGTCGGCGTTTCAGGTGGCCGGCGGGGTGGTGCTGTTCCTCTTCGCGCTGAGCATGATTTTCGGTGAGGGCAAGCCGGAGCAGGAGGTGGGGATCGTCAAGAGCGGCCACGAGACGGCGATCTTTCCGCTGGCGGTACCGTCCATCGCCTCGCCGGGGGCAATGCTGTCGGCGGTGGTGCTGACCGACAACTACCGCTTTGACCCCATCCACCAGTTCCGCACCGCCACGGCCATGTTTGCGGTACTGGGGGTGGTGCTGGCGCTGCTGCTCACGGCCCAGTGGATCTACCGCTTTATCGGCGATGCCGGCGCCAGCATCGTCAGCCGGGTGATGGGGCTGATTCTCGCCTCCGTCGCCACCACCAATGTGCTGGTGGGTATCCAGCAGTTCTTCGCCATCTGAGGGTTTTCGCCCTCTCGCCCTCTCGCCCTCTCGCCCTCTCGCTCTTTCGCCCGGCAGCCGGATGGCTGGGCTTTAATCCCCTTAGCTGCCCACCGGCTTGCCATCCGCGCGATAAATCGCCAGTACCGAGGGCCGTGGCGGCAGCGCGGCTTTTTTAGTGTCATTGTCCGGCCAGCGGTGCAGGGGCTTGTCGAAAGTGGAGTGGCGCGCATCCGCCGGGTGCTGTACCGACACGAACAGGGTGGAGCCGTCCGGGGTGAACTCCGGGCCGCACACTTCCGCGCCCTGCGGGCAGCCGAAGAAATGCCGCGGCGCCGCCCGCAGCTCCCCCTCGGTGGCCATGGCCCACAGGCCGTCGTGAAAGCCAAAGTCCTCGCAGCCATCGGTGGCCACCCACATATTGCCGCGCGGGTCGAAGGCCACATTGTCCGGGTTGGCGAACCAGCCGTGGGCGGAGATGGCGCCGGGACTCTGCTGGCCGTAGGCGCCGCGCAGCCGCGGGTCCTCGGCGTTGGGGTTGCCGCCCAGCAGGAAGGTGTTCCACTGAAAGGTCGCGCTGGCGTGATCGCGCCGGCCATACGCGCCCGGCGGCACGATTTCCACAACGTGGCCGGTGGCATTCTTTGGCCGCGGGTTGGCGGCGTCGGCAGTGGTGCGGCGCTTGTTCTTGGTCAGCATCACGTAGGTGCAGTCGTTGACCGGGTTGGTCTCCACGTCTTCGGGGCGGTCCATGGGGGTGGCGCCCAGCAGCGCGGCGGCGCGGCGGGCATCGATCAGCACATCGGCCTGATTGCGAAAGCCGTTTTCCGGGGTCAGGGGCCCGTGTCCGAACGCCAGCGGCAGCCAGCGCCCGGAGCCGTCGTCGTTGAACTGGCCGGCGAACAGGGTGCCGTCCAGCAGCAGGGCGCGGTTGTGCTGATCCCGGCCGGGCAGATAGCTGTGCCGGGAAACGAAGCGATACACGAACTGGTGCTCGTCGTCGTCGCCGCCATAGGCGACCACCGGCTGGCCCGGCTTGCACACCAGGGTGAAGCCCTCGTGTTGAAAGCGGCCGAGACTGGTGAGCTTGCGCGGGGTGGAAGCGGGGTCGTAGGGGTCGAGCTCCACCATCCAGCCGAAGCGGTTGGGTTCCTGCGGTTCATGCTCGATATCGAAGCGCGAATCGTGCTCGCCCCAGTTGCGGTTGCCGGCAGAGATGCCGAAGTGGTGGTGGTTCAGAGCCTCGACCGGATCGGCGATGTTGTCCGGGTCGCCCTGAAAGGCGCCGCCGAACCCCTCCTCGGCAATCAGCACCGTGCCCCAGGGGGTCTTGCCGCCGGCGCAGTTGCCGACGGTGCCGGATACCCTGGTGCCGGTCGGGTCGTCTCTGGTCCGCAGGCGCTGGTCTCCGGCGGCGGGGCCGACGATGAGCATCGGCGTGGCGAGGGTGATGCGGCGGTTGTAGGGGCTTTGCAGCACCGGCTGCCAGCCGTCTGCGGTTTTTTCAACCTCGGTAATGGCGTGGCCGCAGGCGGCCTGCTCGATGGCCACGTGCTCGGCGCTGACACTGCGGGTCGCGCTGGCTTCATCGCGGTAGCCGGGGAACATTAAATGCGGCTGGGTGTATTCGTGGTTGACGCACAGCAGGCCGCGGCGGCTGTTGCCGCTGGCCAGATGCCGCGCGTTTTCGCCCGGCCCCGCCGCGCTGTCCAAGGGCATGAAAGCGATAAAGTCATTGTTGTAACCAAACCGCTTCGCCTGTGTCTCGGCGCTAAGGCCCGCGGGATCAAAATCCCCCTCGCCGGGATGCAGCGGATCGCCCCAGCGCAGCAGAATATCGGCGCGATACCCCTCGGGCAGGTGGTGCCGGTGATCCAGCCCGTGGGGAATCTCACTGAAACTGAGCGCGGCCTGCGCCTTTCCGCTGTCGCGGCCGCAGGCGGAGAGCAGCCCGGCGGTGGCGCTGGTTGCTCCGAGCGCGGCGAGGGTCTTGAACAATCTGCGCCGGGATGGGTTGAACGATGCCTTTTTCATGATTGCTCCCGATATTAAGCCCGAGTTCGCGCCCGGTGTTTTCACCCCGGGGTTGCCCGTCGCGCCCACAGTCCTGCAAACGGGGATTTGTGAGTGGCAGTAGAGCGGGTCAACACTCGCCAACAGTTTAGTGGTCTCTGTGCTGGGCGCTGGCTGGAGGTGGCTGATAGAGGCTGGTAGTGACTGATAGTGGCCGATAGTGGCGCTGTGAAGCCCCGGCGGCGCTATAAAGCCTGCGGGTTTAACCGCGTCGCTAAAAGCGAGATGGTCCGGGCGTGCGGCGAAAGTGGAGATGGTGGAAAAGGCGGCGAAGGCGGTACAGCTATTGGGCGGGCTTGCGGGCGGGCGCTGTGGGCGCTGTGGCCCGCACCATAGAATGGCCCGCACGATCCCGCACGATAGAACTGCCAGAGACAAGCGCCACGGTGACCGTTATGCAGATTGAAACCGACATTCCCCTGCTGGAAGAACTGCTCGCCCCCTGGCGACAGACCATCGGCGATCAGTACCTGGGTTATCGCAACCACGTGTACCGGATGGTGCATTGCTGCCTGGCGCTGGCAGATCGCAATGCGGGCTGCACCGATGAGGAGCGGCAGAAAATCCTGATTGCCGGGGCCTTCCACGATATCGGTATCTGGATTGAAGATACGGTGGACTATATCGAGCCCTCGCTGCCGCCGGCGATGGCGTATCTGCAGGAAAACGGGCGGGCGGAGTGGTGCGACGAAATTCGCCTGATGCTCACCGAGCACCACAAGCTGCGCCCCTACCGCGGTGACTATGCCAGGCTGGTGGAACTGTTCCGGCGCGGCGACTTGGTGGACTTTTCCTGCGGGCTGGTGTCGTTTGGTCTCGACAAGCGGCAGCTCAAGGCCCTGCGGGCGGCTTTCCCCAACGCGGGCTTTCACCGCGATCTGGGGGTGCGCGCCTGGCAATGGTTCCTCAAGCATCCGCTGAACCCGGCGCCGATGATGAAGTGGTAATTGCCGGCCCGGTTCAGGGCATCAGAAGTGTAGACTCACGCCGAGGGAGAGCGTGTGCAGGTCGTAGGCCCCGCGCAGGTCGTCGGAGCCGACGTTGCGGAAGCTTTCCCACTCCGCGCGGATGGTCCAGCGATTTTCATTGCGGTAGCTGATGCCGGCGCCGTAGCTCCAGTGGAAGCCGTTGTCGGCTCTCCTGTCGCGGCCGTTGACCGCTGCCAGCTGTTCCTGCACTTCATCCTCGACCACTACAGGAAACAGCAGTTCACCCTGCAGGCGGCTGGACAGCTCGCTCATCCAGTAACCGCCGCCGGCCTTGGCGAAAAAGCTGGCGCCGTTGAAAAAGGGCAGGTGGCCCACCGCATGTGCGGTGACCAGGCGGGTTTTGACTTTCTCTTCTATCTGCAGGAACTCGTCCTGATCATTGCTGAGGGTGAAGCCGAGGCGGTTGTCCTGCAGCTGCTGCACGCTGGCCTCCACCGCGAGATTCGGTGTCCAGCGCCAGCCGCTGTAGATCTTGAACACCTCGCTGCCATTCTCACAGCTGCGCCCGCTGACATCCTGAGCGTCGGTGTCGAAGCGATTGATCCGGCTGTCCGCCGAGCGGCAGAAGTTCTGCTGCTCGACACTGCCGACGCTGATGCCGCCGTAGCGGTGGGAGTAGAAATCGGCACTGGCCAGGGCGGGCAGCGCCAGTAGGGGTACCGCTAGCAGAACAGAGGACCGGGTCATGGTATTACCTGCTGGCTTGAAGTGATTGTTATGGTGCGGGCGGCGAACCGCTGCCGCCGTCTCGGTGATTCTGTTGCTGGGCTGTTGCCGTTTTTTATTCGGTTTTATTAGCTTTGCATTAGCTTGTAGCTACGCTGCCACCGGCAAAAAAGATGCATCGGCAGTTGTGGCCGACGGCCGGCTTACAGGTCCAGTTCTGCGCGCAGCGCCGCCATTTTTTCCGCGTTTTCCTCTTTGGAGAGCGGTTTGCCGGGGTTGTCCTCCAGGCGCAGCTGTTCCGGTGCCGGCAGCTGCTCGCCCTCGAGCACTCGCGCGCAGAGTTTGCGGTAGTGCTCGGCAAACACCGGGTAGGCGGTGGACTCCGGGTTGTTGGCGAGGAAAAACCAGTTGGCCTCGCGGCCGGCGTGGTACACCGCCGGGTGGCTCCAGTGGTAGTTGGCCTTGGGACTGGGGGCGTTGCAGGCCTCGCGGTAGGCGGCGCGGGCATCCGGCAGGCCGTTGTCGCCGGCGGCACACAGCTGCAGCATCTTGTGTACGGTGGGCAGGTATTCACACTGCTTGATCGCCCGCTTGGCGCCGGCGACGATCTGTTCCGGGGTGAAGGCCTCGAGGGATTCCAGCCACAGGCGCTTGGCCAGGTGCAGAGTCTCGGTATCCGGGAAGGCGGCATTAAACTGGTTGTGGTAGCTGAGCTTCAGCAGCCCGAACACCTCGTTGAGGGCGCGCTTGCGCTCGTTCAGCTGTTCGCCGCCGTTACCAGTTTGTGTCTGTGACGATGTCGATGACCGATCTGTCGCGGGTGCGTTGCTTGTTGGGGTCAGTGAGTTGCTGCTTGCCATGAGTTTGTCCTATCGCCAGCTTGTTGCGCTCTGCCCACTGGTAGCGCGCATGACGCACGAAAATGGCGTCCCAGCTTTTGCGCGCGGCGTTCTGGCCGCGCCAGTAAAGAATGAATTCGGGCACCAGGGAGAGGGCAAATTCCCGCTCTATTTCACACTGGTTGAGCAGATGGCTCAAGCAGTCGCTGCTGGGCTGCCAGTTGCGGGAAATGGGCTTGGCCACCGGGTTCTTTTCAATACCCTGGCAGTAGTAGGCCCACTCCTCGCGGGCGTACTCGATAAACTGCTCACCCCAGCGGGCGCTGTGACCGCCGCGCTCCAGCCATTTGTAGATGAATTCCGGCAGCAGCTCGGCGGCGAAGTTGGGGTTGATGGCCAGCCGGCGCAGCTGCTCCCAGGTGTGCTCGCTGGGCTGCCAGTCGCGGGTCATTGCCGTGGGTTTGCGCTTTTCGATAAACGGCGTGTCCTGTTTCTCCCAGTCTTCCATGATCCAGTCATTGAATTCCAGGTCCCAGGAAATGGACAGCTTGCCGCTGGAGCGATGGTAGTCGAGGAAGCGCTGCAGGCCCCGTTGCACAAAGGTGCTGGGGACGCCTTCATCCGCCAGTTTGCTCAGGGTGTCCTCGCCCGGATACCAGCCCTCAGGCAGCGGCTGCTTGCGCTGCGTGGTGGCGCGGTAGGCCTCCCACTTGCTCTTGACCTGTTTCAGGAACAGGGAGCCGAAGGAGTGGCGGGACTCGCCGCGTTCGCGCCAGTAGGTGACGAACTCCGGCAGCTGCTCGCGCACGAAGTGCTCTGGCACGCCCAGCTGGGCGATCCGCGCCATGGTCTCCTGATCCGGCTGCCAGTTGGGGGCGATGCTATTGGCGCTGCGGCTGGCCGGCGGCTGGGTGTGGATCGAAGCCTGAGTTGCAGACTGGGCCGGAGGCTGAAGCGGAGCCCGCGCTGGTGACTGGTGCGGCGACGGCGGCGCCGCTGCGCGTTGCTCGCCGGCCAGGGCAAATTTGAGCAGGCCGCTGGCGCCGTAGGGCGCCGAGCCCAGCAACAGCGCGCCCTGGTTGCGCAGGCTGGTGGCCACCCGCTGGATATCCGCCGGCTGCCAGAAGGGCAGCAGCTGCTGCAGCTGCTCCGCTTCCACGCTGTACCAGTCGCGCCCGGGGTGGCTTTCCACCGCCAGGAAAGGCAGCAGGTCGCCGAGCGCCGTCAGCAGCACCGCCTCCTCCAGGCCGAGGGTGGCGGCCAGAGTGGGCGAAAGGCAGAGGGGGCGTTCCGGAAGCAGGGGATGTGTCATGGCGCGATTCTACCACCCCGGCCCCACCTTTGCGCAGGGACCGACACGGTTGTTACCCTGATGGCTGACTGAAAATTCATGGTCCCATGCTGCCCGAAGGCGGCGGGCGCGGGGCCAGCGGGGACCCATAAAAGAAGACGTATAGGAGGGTGGGCCGCCATATCGCCGGGCAGTTGCCGACTGCCCGCTCCCAGCTTCGCCCAAAGGGGCCCCTCGCGGCGTGATGATTTTGTGTTTTGCGCGCGGCGATACCTGCCTTGCGCGGGCAGGATGGCGTTATGCTTGTGTGCAATAGCGGCGCCGCCGCCAGTGCTGTAACTGAGCTTTGAGTATGAGCTTTAAGCGTGGGCTGTAAGAGAGCGCTTTAACCAGGAGAGTGAAGTATCCATGTCTGAGCTGAAGCAGACTTTTCGTCTCGAAGGCGCGTCCTGTGCCGGCTGTGTGCGCAAGATCGAGGGCGCATTGGCAGAGGTGCCGGGTGTCGAGGATGCGCGGATCAATCTCGCCGACAAGACGTTGCTGGTGCAGGGGGATGTCACCCCGCAAGCCTGTATCGCCGCGGTGCAAAATGCCGGTTACGGAGCCGAGCAAGTGCGGGTCAGCGAGCGCGAGCGGCGCGAGCAGCAGCGCGCCGAGGAACAGCGGCATTACCGCGACTTGTTGCGGCGCTGTTATATCGCCCTCGGCCTCGGTGTGCCGCTGATGGCCTGGGGGGTATTGGGCGGCGACATGATGGTCAACACCCCGGGGCAGCAGCTGGCCTGGGGTGTTGTCGGGCTGCTGACACTGGTGGTGCTGGTCTATTGTGGCGGGCATTTTTTTACCGGTGCCCGGCGCGCCTTCCTGCACCACAATGCCAATATGGACACGCTGGTGGCCCTTGGCACCGGCACCGCCTGGGCTTTTTCCATGCTGGTGGTGGTGGCGCCACAGCTGCTGCCGGAGGCGGCGCGGCATGTGTACTTCGAGGCCAGCGCCATGATTATCGGCCTGATCAATCTCGGTCAGGCACTGGAGCTGCGCGCCCGCGGCCGCACCAGCGCGGCGGTGGAAAAGCTGCTGCAGCTGCAGGAACCCACCGCGCGGGTGCTGCGCGATGGCGAGGAGCGGGACCTGCCCCTCGAACTGGTGCAGGTGGGGGATCGCATCCGCGTGCGCCCGGGAGAAAAAATCCCCGTGGATGGCGCGGTGGAGGAAGGCAGCAGCCTGGTGGATGAATCCATGCTCACCGGCGAGCCGCTGCCGGTGAAAAAGGCCAGCGGCGATTTTCTCTCCGCGGGCACGCTGAACAAGAACGGCACCCTGCTGTTTCGCGCCGAAAAGGTGGGGGCGGAAACGCGGCTGGCGCAGATTATCGAGATGGTGAAAAACGCCCAGAGCTCGCGGGTTCCCATCGCCCGGCTGGCGGACACCATCTCCTCGATATTTGTGCCCACCGTGATGATGATCGCCGTGCTGGCGGCGCTCATCTGGTTCAACTTCGGCCCCGACCCCCGCGCCGCGCACACGCTGGTGGTGCTCACCTCGGTGCTGATTATCGCCTGCCCCTGCGCGCTCGGCCTCGCCACGCCCATGTCGGTGATGGTGGGGGTCGGCAAGGGCGCCGAGTACGGCGTGCTGATCCGCAACGGCAAGGCGCTGCAGCAGGCCAGCAAGCTGGACACGCTGGTGGTGGACAAGACAGGCACCCTCACCGAGGGCGCGCCGCGGCTCACCGACATCGAAATCGATCCCGGCTTCGCCGGCGGGGAGGACGCATTGCTGCGGCTGCTGGCGAGCCTGGAGCAGGGCTCCGAGCACCCCCTGGCGGAGGCGGTGCTGAGTGCGGCGCGGGAGAAGGAACTGGAACTGGCGAGCGCGGAGGCGTTTGAGGCAATCACCGCCCACGGTGTGCAGGGCAGCGTGGATGGCCGGCGGGTTTTGCTCGGCAATCGCAAGCTGATGCAGAGGCACAACATCGACATCGGCGACTGGCCGCAGACGGTGCAGAAGCTCGCGCAGGAGGGGCGCACCGCCATGTATGCCGCTGTCGATGGCAGTATCGCCGGGGTGATCGCCGTCGCCGACCCGCTGCGCCAGGATGCCGCGGCGGCGATTGAGCGCCTGCAGAAGCTGGGGCTCAGCATTCATATGCTGACCGGGGATAACGAGGGCACGGCCAGGGCGGTGGCGCGTCAGCTCGGTATCGACAGCGTGCACGCGGATCTGCAGCCGGAAGACAAGGAGCGCATCGTGGCGGAACTGCAGCGGGGCGGCGCGCACGTGGGCATGGCCGGTGACGGCATCAACGACGCTCCGGCGCTGGCGCGGGCAGAGGTGGGTTTTGCCATCGGCGCCGGTACCGATGTGGCCATCGAAACCGCCGACGTGACACTGATGCGCTCATCCCTGCACGGCGTCGCCGATGCGGTAGAGCTGTCGCGGGCAACACTGCGCAATATCAAGCAAAACCTGTTCGGCGCCTTTGTGTATAACGTGCTGGGCATCCCCATTGCCGCCGGTGTGCTCTATCCCTTGACCGGTGCATTACTCAGCCCGGTGATCGCCGGCGCGGCCATGGCCTTTTCTTCCGTGACCGTGGTGAGTAATGCCAATCGATTGCGCTGGTTCAAACCGGGGGAGGCTGCCTGATGCTGACACTGATCGTGAATATCGCCGGTGTGCTGTTGATCGCCGCGATCGTGTGGTGGTTCTGGATTGCCGGCAAAAACACGGCGCCGGCCGCTGGTGCTGTGCCCTCCGGAGCCGCCACGGAAATCCTGGTGAAAAACGGTGTTTATGAACCGGAGCGTATCCGGCTGCCATCCGGCAGCCCGGCCACCCTGCGTTTTCGCCGCGAGGACCCCAGCCCCTGCGCCGAGTATGTGCTCTTCCCCGATCTCGAAGTCAGCGCACAGCTGGCCCTGCACCAGGTCACCGAAGTGCGCCTGCCGGCGGCGGAGCCGGGGGAGTATCCGTTTACCTGCCAGATGCAGATGTACCGGGGAACGCTGGTTGTGGAATAGGTGAGTGCTTGCCTCGCCTCGTTACCGCCCGGTACTTTTCGGCTGGCTCGACACTGTTTCCTGGCGCCGTTTCAGTGCTGTGCCTCGATGCTGTCGATATGGGCGTAGACACTGACGCTGCCATCGCTGTGCAGCAGGAATACATCGTAGGGAGTAAAACGCTCGCCGACTTCCATCCCCGGGCTGCCCAGCGGCATGGCCGGTACCGCGAGACCACGGGCGCCCTCGGGCGGGTTCTGCAGGAACTGGCGGATAATCTTGGCGGGAACATGTCCCTCGAAAATAAAGCCTTGCGGGGACACGCTGGTGTGGCAGGACTGGTAGCGGGGTTCGATGCCGTACTGGTCCTTCACCGCGTTGAGGTCTTCGACATCGCGGGCGCTAACCGAGAAGCCGCTGTCCTCGGTGTGCTCGATCCACAGCTGGCAGCAGCCACAGGTGGCGCTCTTGTAGGTGGTCAGCGGCATTGCGGGCTGCGCCTCGGCCTCCGTCGCCGCTGAATGGTCGCCCTGGCCGGCGTTGTCGCCACCGCAGGCGGACAGCGTTATCAGGGCGAAGGCCGCCAGAGTGGCCACCATGGTTTTGCAGAACATGCGCTTTCTCCGCTTAATTGACCGCTAGCTTCTGTTGTAGTGCCGCGCCGGGCGCGCCACACCATTCCCGCGAGGCGTGTGCCCAGCCGTCGGCGATTCTTGGCATTTTCCAGCAGACGGTCCTCTGTGACCAATCTTCAGCAAACGATCTTCAAAAACCGATCTTCAAAAACCAAAGTCCTCAAACAGAATGTTTTCCCCGGGTATGCCCAATTGATCCAGCATCTCGCGGCAGGCCTTGAGCATCGCCGCCGGGCCGCACAGGTAAAACTCGCAGTTGGCAAGGTCCGTGTGTCCGCGCAGATACTGCGACGCGGCGATATCGCCGATATTGCCGCAAGGGCCGTGCCAGCGATCTTCCCGCCGGGGCGCGGACAGGCCCAGCTGCCAGGTGAAGTTGTGGTGTTCTAGCGCGAGTTGATCGAATAGCTCGCGGTAGAAAACCTCGCGCAAATTGCGCGCGCCATACAGGAGATGCATTTTGCGCTCCGTGTTGCGATTGCGCAGCTGGTCCACAATGATGGAGCGCAGCGGTGCCAGGCCGGCGCCGCCGCCGATCAGGACCATTTCCCGTTCGCTGTCGCGGGCATGAAAGCCGCCGAACGGTCCGCTGAGATCGACACGGTCGCCGACTCTGAGGCTGAAAAGATAGCTGGACCCGGCCCCGGCGGGGTGTGCGTTATCCGCCGGCGGTTGAATGCGGACATTAAGCACGATTGCCGCTGCGCCTTCGCCGGGGCTGTTCGCCATCGAGTAAGAACGCCTTAACACTTCCGTGTGCTGCGCCCCGGGCGCCTGCCGCCAGCGGGTCCAGTCCCGGTCATTGCGATACTCCCTGTCTACGAGCAGATCCGCCTGCCTCAGCCGGTGCGGGGGAATTTCAACCTGCACAAAGCTGCCCGCGTTGAATTGGAACCGCTGGCCTGCGCTGGGCTGCAGGTGGATTTCCTTGATCAATGGCGTCAGGAAGCGCGAACGGGTGACCTCCGCCGGCAGGGTGTCGGCCTGCAGCACCGGGTCAGCAAGCCACACAGCAGTGGGGGTGCTGGCGCGCTGCTGGCAGGCCAGGCGGACACCCCGCGCCAGCTCTGCGGGGTCCAGCAGGGTCTTCTCACTGTGGGTTGCCGGCGCCTGCGGCTCGACGCGGATTCGGCAAAGGCCGCAACTGCCGCCGCCGCCACAGTTTGAGGGCAGGCGAATGCCATTGGCACTGAGGCCATCGAAGAGGTTGCTGCCGCTGGCCAGTGCCAATTGGTTGATGGGCGTTGAGCTGCCGTCGAGCAAGTCGATGGAGACTTTATTCTGGTGCAGTTTCAGCGCTTTCGACACCGATAGCGGCAGCGACGCCAGCAGGTTGAAATCCCCACGGGAGAAGCTGGCGAACAGCAGCAGGCAGCCGGAGACAGACAGCAGCAGCGCCCCAAAACCGAAGGCGATAACGAAGGGATTATTGAAATCCTGTCGCTCGCTGTAATCCATGATATGCAGCATCCAGAAGATATCGAACAGCCGCCATGTGTCGTTGCGCCGCTCCAGAACCCGCCCGTCCGTGGCGGACACGTAAAGGGTGCTGGCAAATTCGTCCGCTGCGTCGATGCGCCAGATGGGCGGCCGGTGGTTGCGCGTCTCCAGATTTGTCCTTTCCATTCTGACCGGGGTGCCCAGCAGGCGGTCATCACCGGCATAGTCCCGCCGCGCGATTTCCAGCGCCCGCACGCTGTCGATGGCGAAGGGCAGTCCGGTGCGGGCGTCGCGCAGCTCGATGCCCCGCTCTGTGGTGATGGCATACAGAGGCCGCCCCAGCCGGTGCACCAGTTCCAGCGAGGTGATGGTATTCGGCGCGTAGCGATCCGCGATCGCCTCGTGGCTCAGCAGCGCCTTTGCGGCCATCAGGCTTACCGGCGCCGGCTGCGGGTCCGCCAGATGGCGACCGCTCACCCTGGATGTGTCGAGCAGGTTGAAGGCCAGCCCGCTCGCCAGCCACAGCGCCAGCTGCAGGCCGATAACCAGGCTGAGCCACTTGTGGGTGGCTTTGACAAAATTCATGCGCTGGCCTCCCGCTGGTCTTTTTTTTCCTCCGGCGGGCCTCTCCTCTCCCTGACCCCTCTTTTCTCCCCGGCTACCCTGTTGGCGGGATATTTTTGGGGACTTACGCCGCGTTTGCCGAAGCTGTGAAACAGCAGCATCAGGCCGGCAAGGACGCTGGCGAGGCTTAACAGGCCGGCGCCCAGCAGCAGTGTGTTGTGGATATCCGCGCGCTCGTCGTAATCCATGATGTGCAGCATCCACAGGAAGTCGAAAGCCCGCCAGTAGTCGTGGCGCCGGGTGATGAGCGCGCCGGTATCCGGGTCGATATACAGGCTGGTGCCAAAGCGGTCGTCGAAGTCGATGCGCCACACCGGCAAAACCCGCGCGGGAATTTCTATCGGTGGTTCGGCGGTGATCAGCCTCGTGCGGCTGACTGCGCCATCTGCCGCGTAAAAGTGCCGCGCCAGCTGCGCTGCGGCGGCGGCATTCAAGGGCGGGATTTTTCCGCCGTTATAGGCATCGTAGCGGTGGGTTCCGTTAGCGTCCTGCAGCAGGTAATACGGATGGCCCATCAGGATTTTGAGCTTCACGGATTTAACCGCTTCGCGCCCGCCGATGAGCTGCGCGGTGGGGTAGAGCGGCCGCGAAAATGCGGGCAGGGGCTCATTCAGGTTGCGCACCAGGTGGTCGCCGTGGATAAAGTCCAGATTGATCACCACCATATAAAAACCGCTGGCAGTCCAGAGCAGGGCCTGGATGCCGATCAGCAGGAACAGCCACTTGTGTACTTTGCGGAGGGTGTTTGCCAGCTTCACGATGGTTCTCTTTGACAGGGTTCTTTTACAAGGTTCTTTTACAGGGTTTTTTGGCCGGGCTGTCTTGTGTAGTTTTTTGGGGAATTCGGCAGTGTATTTTTTATGGCTGTTGTGGCGCGCGCGGTTGGCCCAGGGATGATACCGGCAGCGGCCCTGGCTGTGAAAATTAATGGTGCCGACGGCGGGGGTGGTTCGGTGTTCCGCCGCTGCTGACGCGGGGTTTTTTGGTGCGCAAATGCGCCTTTACATGGAATGGGGTTTTTAATTCCTGCGCAAGGCTGGGATATATGCCTAAAGTGTGCCGGCAGGCTGTGGCTCAGGGCGTCGCTGTCAGGCGCGGCGTATCCGGCCGGTCCTGCTGGCGCATGGGCACATCAAAGTCGCGGCAACGCGAGAGTCTGCGCAAGCGGCAGGGATTAGCTGTGGGAGTTGGCGGGGAATTGGCGGCGCAGATAGGCGGTAGGGCTAGATGGCAGGGATTAGCGGCAGGAATTAACCGGACGAGCCGCAGAAAAACCGCTGCGGCTTGGCGGCCGCAGCGGAATCTGAGTCACATCAATGGGGCGTTACAGCGTCCAGTTAAGACGCATACCGGCGGTGCGCGGCTGGCCCCATACGCCGTAGCCCCAGTCGCTGCCGAGGGTGTTCTGGTAAGTGAAATACTCCTCATTCGTCAGGTTGTTCACAAACGCCTGCACACTGTAGCGACGGGAAGGCGAATACCAGCTCACGCTGGCATTGGCCAGGCCGTATGCCTCATGCCGTGAGTAGGGGTCGTTTTCGATCTGCAGGAAGTGGTCATCCTGCCAGGCGTAATCGCCTTGCAACACCAGCTCGCCGGATTCACCCAGGCCCCGGTAGTAACGGGCCACCAGGTTATAGGTGAAGCCGGGAGCCGATGGCAGTTCATTGTTGTCCAGGGAGTAGCTGTCGCCGGCAACAAGAAATATCTGCTCGGAATCAAATCGGGTGGATAGCCAGCCGGCACCGGCGATCAGTTCGAAGTTGTCGGTTACTGGCGCGGTCAGCTCGATCTCCGCTCCGCTACCGGTAACATCTCCCGCATTGGTAATCACGCTGCCGTCGGCGACGGTCAGGAACACCTGCGCCTGATAGTCTTCCACAGTGTAATGGAACAGGGCCGCATTGAGCCGGTAGCCATTCGCCAGGGTGGTTTTCAGGCCCAGTTCGATATTGCGGATGTCTTCCGCCCCCACCGGGCGGGTGGCTTCCAGGGAGGCGTTGTAGCTGCCGGAGAATCCTCCGCTCTTGAAGCCGGTGGAGTAGCTGGCGTAAGCGAGGGTGTCATCCATGGGGCGCCAGTCTAAGCCGATTCTGCCGGTGGTGGCGCTCTCGGTAAGGTCGTCGCGCACCGAAAGCGGGTCGTAAAAACTGGGGCCGGATTCCTGGGTAAACTGCCGCTCCTCTTCCGTATAGCGAAGCCCGCTGACCAGCGTCAGCGTTGGCGACAGGCTGTACTCGAGCTGGCCGAACAGCGCCCAGGATTCACTGTCGAGGGTGACGATCTCCTGGTGCCAGAGGCCGTCGGCGGTGGTGGGCGCTTCGGTCACCAGCCCGCGGTCATCCTTGTAATAGTAAAGGCCGGTCACCCAGGTTGTGCTTTCGGTGGCGCCGTTCAGGCGAACCTCCTGGGTATATTGCTCCGCATCCACCGCATACTGCTCATCGAACCAGACCACGGCGGTGCCGTCGCCGTCATCCTGCAGGAACTTGTCCAGTTCCTCGTAGGCGGTGATGGCGGTGAGGGTGAAATTTTCGAACTCCCAGTCGAGGGTGGCCGAGCTGCCGAACGTGTCGATCACGGTCACCAGCCCGCCACTGGCGCCACTGGCCACGTGCTCGGGGTCAAAGTTGCCATTCACGGCTTCAGAGCCGGTAAAGCCGAAAGTGTCACTGGTGCAGAGGCCATCCTGGATTCGCGATACGGAGCACTTCGGCGCGCCAGCGGCGGGGGCTTCAAGGTAACCCATATGGGCGAAACCCACCGAGTTCTGGTCGGCTTCACTGCCGTGAATATTCAGCAGCAGGCCGCCATCCGTACCCAGGTCAAAGTCCAGCTGGGCCCGATAACCAAAGTTGTCGGTGCTATTGAGCTTGTCCCCGGTGACCGTGTTGGTCTGCCAGCCGTCGCTGGTGGTGCTCTTGAAGGCGAAGCGGCCGCGCAGGCCCTCGCTGAGCGCGCCGCCGACGGCGCCTTCCAGAATCTGTTGCGAATAGCTGCCCAGGCTGGCGCTGGCACTGGCGCTGAACTCCTCGCTGGGTTTGCGCGATACATAGTGCACCAGGCCGCCAGTGGTGTTGCGTCCGTACAGGGTGCCCTGCGGGCCGCGCAGCACTTCGACCCGCTCCAGGTCGAACAACTGGATTGCCGAGCCCGCGGGATTGCCCCGGTAGACATCGTCCACATACATGGATACCGGTGGTTCCCAGGAGTCGGAAAAATTGACCAGGCTGATGCCGCGCAGGCTGATAGATGGGCTCGAAGCCTCGCCAAAGATGGCGAAGAAATTCATGTTTGGAACCTGCTGGGTGATATCCAGGCCCTCTTCAAACCCCATTTTTTCAATCGCGTCTCCGGTAAAGGCGCTGACCGCGATCGAGACATCCTGCATGGATTGCTGCCGTTTTTGCGCCGTTACGGTGACTTCTTCCAGAACGGACTGCTCGTTGGCCAGGGCGGGCGCGGCTATCGCCAGCGCCAGCAGGGAGGGGGCCAGGCAGTGATGCCACCTTGCATGACCTTTTTGCCCGCGGGGGTTGGACCGGCTGTGCGCCGGCGCGGTTTTTACGGATGCTGCTTTCATGGAACGCTCCTTGTCTTTCTTGTGGTCAGAGGTTTGGATTGAGGCGCTGTGACTCAACATCTGTCGGTGTAATGATGCTTTTGCGTTCTGGTTTTATGTTGCTTTAGTTCTTGGTATTAAATGTTTTTTCTATTTAAGCCGCCGCCGTGGTGCTGCGGCTTTTATACGCTATCAGGCGCTCGCCTCGGTCGAACGGCTGTCTCGGTGGTGCTGTTTCTGCGGCGGTATTATTCAGGTCATGCAGAGAGTCTGCTTCTGTAGAGCGGCTGTTGCGGTAGAGACTCTGGTTGTGCAGCGCCGCCATCGGGGATGGCGCGCTGCGCATGGTGACCATGTCGGTTTATTTCGGCTGATGTTGGTGCGTGTCGGATTATGTTGGCGCATGGCGGTGAAGCTGTGGCGCATTCGGGCTGTCTTTGAATTGGTTGCCCGGACATTGTGATGACGCCGGTTTGGTCTCACCCATCGGTTGACCGCGGTTGTTTCGGTCAGGCTTCAGCTTGTTGTTGCTAGACTGTTTTTGCTCGACTGTTTTTGCCCGAGTGTTGTCACTTGAGTGTTGCTGCCAGACCGTTACAGGAGGGCAGGTTTTACCGTTGAATCTTTGCGCTCAGTTTCCGGCAAAGAAGCGTGAAACTTTAAAAAGTTAAAAGCTCAACAGCTCCTGTTAACAGGATCTGTAGGTTTTTCACAGTTTTGTTGCGCGATTTCCCGGGCAGAATCCCTGACTTCTCCATGTTGTACGGTTTTTATTTTTTTATCTGCGATCTATCAGCTTAAGTCGATCGGCTTAAATTTATCGGTTTAGAGACAAGAAATATTTTCGATGTAGATGCGGAGTTTAAGAATCTGTTTGTAGCGGTAATATCGCTTCACCATACTGTCTGAAGATTGTTGGTGCAAGGGGCGGGTTTTTAAAAGCGTGCTTTTTCCCGTGAAAAACGGCAAAAGTTGCATTTTGCGCGATTTTTCCCGGTGAAAATCCTGGCTTGGCGGGTTGTTCTTCGTCATTGCAAATTGTTATGGCGAGTCTAGGCTGTTACTGCCGGAGAGGCGGTTCCCGGCAGGTGTTTCCCTCTGCGATGAGAGATGTCATCACCGAGAGCTGCAGAGAGTGGGCGCGCGAGCGCGGGGCGGGCGGCAGTGTACGAAGAGCCTGCCCAGGCCGGGTTCAGCGTGACGAGACTGAAGCCCGCATTGAAAGGCGTCGCAGCGAAGGCTGCGCAATGAAGGCGCCGGGATGATGGCTCTGAAATCAAAAGAGGCGAACCTTGGCCAAAGATGCCGATAACCAGTACCGGGAAATGCTGCGACAGCTGCAGATTGAGCTGGTCAAACTGCAGCACTTCCTGATTGCCCACAATCTGAAAATCCTGGTGCTGTTCGAAGGGCGGGATGCCGCCGGCAAGGACGGCACCATCAAGCGTATTGTCGAGCACCTGAGTCCGCGGGAAACGCGCGTGGTGGCGCTGGGCAAGCCCTCGGACCGGGATCGCAGCAGCTGGTATTTCCAGCGCTATGTCCCCCATCTGCCCGCGCAGCAGGAAATGGTGCTGTTCAATCGCAGCTGGTACAACCGCGCTGGGGTCGAGCGGGTGATGGGTTTCTGTTCAGA
Organism: Microbulbifer aestuariivivens; assembly: GCF_039545115.1. Lineage (NCBI taxonomy): Bacteria > Pseudomonadati > Pseudomonadota > Gammaproteobacteria > Cellvibrionales > Microbulbiferaceae > Microbulbifer > Microbulbifer aestuariivivens. The sequence goes on from NZ_BAABRT010000009.1 coordinate 45,943, forward strand.
GGTGGAATACCAGCAGTTTATCGCCACCGTGGTGCCTTTCGAGCAGATGCTGGTGAACTCGGGAATCCAGATCCTCAAGTACTATCTGGATATCGATCAGCAGGAGCAGCGCCAGCGCCTGCAGGCGCGACGCACCGACCCCCTCAAGCAGTGGAAGGTGAGCCCGATTGATGAGGCCGCCATTGCCCATTGGGACGAGTACAGTCTTGCCCGCAATGAAATGTTCGCGGCCACCCACAATGTGAGCGCGCCGTGGACGGTGGTGCGGGCCAATGACAAGAAGCTGGCGCGCCTGAATGTGATTCGCCACCTGCTGTCGGTGGTGGAGTGCCCGGAGCGCGACCAGAGCCGCTTCCGCCCGGACCCCGATATTGTGTTTCCCTACCACGGCCGTCACCTGTTGAGCGGGCTGATCGCCCCCTGATCCGTCTCCCGCCGATCGCTTTACAGCCCCTCTGAAAATCTGCCCCGCACCGGGTTCTGCCGGCCCCGCAGGCAGGCTGCGCTGTGATGTGCTGACCCCGGCGGGGCGAAGTGCCAGTGGCGCTCAGGGTCGGGGGTATATGGGCATGGGGCGATGGGGCGTGGGGCGATGCGGGGCGGTGTCGGCAGCGCGGCGGGCTGGTAGACTGTGCGGCGATTCTCACCCCGCCGATAAGTGCACCGAACCGGAGGAGCCGCCTTGGCCAGCAAACGCAAAACCGCCTATGTCTGTAATGAATGCGGAGCCGATTACAGCAAATGGGCCGGCCAGTGCAGCGCCTGCGGAACCTGGAACAGTCTCAGCGAGGTGCGCCTGGGGCCCGACCACAAGGACAGTCGCGCGGCGGACTTTACCGACGGTCAGCGCGGCTACGCCGGTGCCGCTGGTGCGGGAAAGGTGCAGAAGCTGTCCGAAATCGACCTGACCGAGCTGCCCCGTATTCCCACCAATGCCACGGAACTGGACCGGGTGCTCGGCGGCGGCCTGGTGCCCGGTTCGGTGGTGCTGATTGGCGGCCACCCCGGCGCCGGCAAATCCACCATTCTTTTGCAGACCCTGTGCCATCTGGCCCAGCAGATGCCGGCGCTCTACATCACCGGCGAGGAGTCCCTGCAGCAGGTGGCCATGCGGGCCAAACGCCTGGGGTTGCCCGCCGACCAGCTGCAGATGCTGTCCGAGACCGATGTGGAGCGTATCTGTCACATCGCCAAGGAGGTGCAGCCGCGGGTGATGGTGGTGGACTCCATTCAGGTGATGCATATGAGCGAGGTGCAGTCGGCCCCCGGCTCGGTGGCGCAGGTGCGCGAGAGCGCCGCCTACCTGACCCGCTATGCCAAGCAGACGGGCACGGCCCTGATTCTGGTGGGCCATGTCACTAAGGACGGCAGTCTCGCCGGCCCCAAGGTGCTCGAACATATTATCGATTGCTCGGTACTGCTGGAGAGCACCCATGATTCCCGTTTCCGCACCCTGCGCGCGCACAAAAACCGCTTTGGCGCCGTCAACGAGCTGGGCGTTTTCGCGATGACGGAGCAGGGTCTGAAAGAGGTGTCCAATCCTTCGGCGATTTTTCTGCAGCGGGCCGAGGAGGTGGCGGCGGGCTCCGTGGTCACCTCGGTGTGGGAGGGCACGCGGCCGCTGCTGGTGGAACTGCAGGCGCTGGTGGACGACAGCAGTCTCGGCAACCCGCGCCGGGTGGCGGTGGGGCTGGACCAGAACCGCCTCAATATGCTGCTGGCGGTTCTGCACCGCCACGGCGGCGTGCTGGTGGGCGACCAGGATGTTTTCATTAATGTGGTGGGCGGCGTCAAGGTGATGGAGACCAGTGCCGATTTGACTCTGCTGCTGGCGGTGGTTTCCAGCTTCCGCAACCGCGCGCTGCCCCGCGAGCTGATGGTATTTGGCGAGGTGGGGCTGTCCGGCGAGATCCGCCCGGTGCCCTCGGGCCAGGAGCGCCTGCGGGAAGCGGCCAAGCACGGTTTCCGCAAGGCCATTGTGCCCGCCGCCAACCGCCTCAGAAACGATATCGACGGCATGGAAATGATCCCGGTGAAGACCCTGGCCGAGGCGCTGGCGGCCATCGATGCCGCCTGAGCGTGCGCGCCGCAGCGGGCCGCGGCGCCCGGCTCCGGCCATCGGTTTCAGCGTCGTTTTCGTTTTAGCTATAGCCATACAGCTGTTCTGCCTGCCCGCGCTGGCGGCGCAGCGCATCGCCTCGCTGAATGTGTGCCTGGACCAGCTGCTGCTGGACTGGGTGGATCACCGGCGCATCGTTTCGGTTACCTGGCTTTCCGCCAACCCCCACTACCGCCGCGCGCCGCTGCCGGAGCATGTCACCCTCAACCGGGGCCACGCCGAGGAGCTGCTGGGGCTGCGGCCGGACCTGGTGCTGGCGGGGCAGTATGGCGCCAACCGCGCCTCGACACGCCTGAGGGAGTTGGGGGTGCGAGTGGTCACTATTCCCGATGCCTACAACCTGGCGCAGTTGCAGCAGCAGCTGCGGGCACTGGGGGAGGAGTTGGGCCTCGGCCGCGAGCTCAATCACCAGGCCCGGCGCTTCGAGCAGCTTGTGCGGCAGCCGCCGGCGGAGCAGCCTCTGACCGCCATGATCCTGTCGGCCAATAATCTCACCTACGGCGGCGGCATGCTGGAGCACGAGCTGCTGGAACTCGCGGGTTTTCGCAACCTGGCGGCCGAGGGCGGGCAGCGTCTGCAGCGGGTCATGCTGGAGCAGGTGATCGCGGCCGAGCCGCAGCTGCTGGTGCTCTACGGCGGCGAGCAGGCCTTTGCCCTGGCCCACCTGGCCGCTCGCCACCCGGTGATCCGCCGCTATGTGGACAGCGGCCGGGTATTTATTCTGCCGCCGGAGCTGGGGTTTTGCCCGGCGCTGGTGGCCGCGGATGTACTGGAAGCACTGCAAAAAAAGCGAGAGAGTCTTGTTCGAACACAATAAAACCGCCATCGCGCTGCTGGCGGCGGCACTGCCACTGGCTTTGCTGGCGGCGCTTTTGAGCGGCCCGGTGAGCATTGATTTCACCGCGGCCCTCAGGGAGGGCTGGCGGGGCGACAGCAGCGATGCGGTGATCCTGTGGCAGCTGCGCCTGCCGCGGGCGCTGCTGGCGATTCTTGTCGGCGCCGCCCTGGGCATGGGCGGGGCGGCGATGCAGGGCCTGCTGCGCAATCCCCTGGCCGAGCCTGCGCTGCTGGGGGTGAGCAGCGGTGCGGCCCTGGCGGCGATTCTGCTGCTCTACTATGGCCTCGCCTGGCATTCGGGCTGGTGGCTGCCGCTGCTGTCCATCGCCGGTGCTTTTATCGCCGTGCTCAGTGTCTGGCTGCTGGCGGGCCGTGGCGCCAGTGCCAGCCGTCTGGTGCTGGCGGGCGTCGCCATCAATGCCTTTCTGTCGGCGCTGATGGCGCTGGCGCTGAACTATGCCCCCAGCATGTTCGCCATGCAGGAAATCGTCTTCTGGCTGCTGGGCTCGCTGGCCAACCGCGGCTGGGACCAGTTATTGCTGGCGCTGCCATTTATTCTCGCCGGCGCAGTGCTGCTGTTTGGCTGTCGCCAGTATCTGCGCGCGCTGACCCTGGGGGAGGCGTCGGCGGCTTCACTCGGATTCAGCGGCCGGCGCTACCCGCTGGGGGTATTGCTGGGTATTGCCGCGGCGGTGGGCGCGGCGGTGGCGGTGACCGGCACCATCGGCTTTATCGGTCTGGTGGTGCCGCATCTGGTGCGCCCGCTGGTGCGCCAGGACCCCGCGCGGGTGCTCTGGGCCAGCGCGTTGTGCGGCGCCCTGTTGCTGCTGCTGGCGGATATTCTGGTGCTGAATTTTGTCGGCGCGCAGGAGCTGCGCATCGGCGCGGTGACGGCCTTTATCGGTGCGCCGTTCTTTTTCTGGCTGATTGTCAGCGCGCGCCGAGGAGGGCTGCAGTGATGAACGAGCTGGCGATGGATCATTGCGCGGATATCGGCTGCCACGAAGTGTCCCTGCGGCGGCATGGCCAGCGGGTGCTGGAGATGATCAGCTGCGCCTTTCGGCCCGGGGAACTCACCGCCGTGGTCGGCCCCAACGGCGCCGGCAAGAGCAGTCTGCTGCAGGTGCTGGCGGGTGTGCTGGCGGCGTCATCCGGTACCGTTGCCATCAATGAAAAACCCCTGACCGAAATATCCGCCGCCGAGCGCGCGCGCCTGTGCGCTTTTTTGCCCCAGTCGGAGGCCCCTGCCTGGAGTGTCAGTGGTGCCGACCTGGTGGCGCTGGGACTCCTGCCCTGGGGGCGCCTGGGTGATCGCGACGAGCGCGTCCGCGCGGCCCTTGCGCGGGTCGAGGGGGCTGACTTCGCCAGTCGACCGGTGACCCAGCTCTCCGGCGGCGAGCTGCGCCGTGTGCAGCTGGCGCGCCTGCTGGTGGGCGAAGCGCCGCTGCTGATCGCCGATGAGCCCACGGCGGCGCTGGATGTGCGCCACCAGCTGCAGCTGCTGCAGACACTGCGCGGCATTGCCGACGGCGGCAAGACGGTGATTCTCGCCCTGCACGACCTGCCCCTGGCGGCGCGTTTCTGTGATCGCGTGGTGCTGCTCGAGCGGGGTCGCCTGCGTGCTCAGGGTACCCCGCAGGATGTCTTCACCCCGGCGCTGATCGGCGAAGTGTACGGTGTTACCTGTGAGTTTCGCTGGCGCGCGGGCGAGCCGGAATTTGTCGTTTTTGATCTGGTATAGAAAACACCGGACTCACGGCGCCGGTGGTTAACAAAAATATTCCCGGTTTTTTCTGAGTCAGCGGTTCTCCGCTTTGATATACTCGCGCCGCTTTTGGGTGCCCAGCAGTGCAAACGTATTTGGCTGGGTTAAACGGGAAGTCCGGTGAAGTCATTCGACCAGTCCGGCGCTGCCCCCGCAACGGTAAGCCATTTTACGGCGAGCCCGATACCGGCCCTCAGCATTTCGAGGATAAAGCGGAGGGCTTTGTCTGGTCCGTACGCTGCTTTCTGTCACCTTGTCTGTGGCTGTCTTTTCGCGTGCTGATTGCACTCACCCTCCCTCAATTCGTTTTCTTTTTCGAGATTGGGGAACCTAACTGTGAATAAAACCCTTTACGTTGCCGCGCTGTCTGCGGCCATTGCGCCTCTGGCTGCCCAGGCGTCAGAACCACTGGAACTTCTTACCGTTACCGCCAGCCGCACGGAAATTCCCAAAGCACAACTGGGGGTCTCCGTCAGTGTACTGACGGCCGCGGATATTGAACGCTTAGGCTATGCCAGCATGCTGGATGTGATCCGCACCCTGCCCGGCGTTGCGGTCAGCAACAATGGCGGTCCCGGCAAAGTGAGCTCGGTGTTTCTGCGCGGCGAGAGCCAGTTTCGCACCCTGATATTGCTGGATGGGGTCAATATCGCCGACCCGGCCAATACCCAGGTCGCCGCCCAGTTCCAGCACCTGCTGGCCAGTGATATCGAGCGGGTGGAAGTGCTGCGCGGTCCGCAGGGCATGATGTACGGTGCCGGCGCCGGCGGCGTGATCAACATCATTACCCGCGCCGCCAATGAACCGCTGGAGCTGCAGGCCTCCTTCGAGGCGGGCCGTTACCAAACCCAGCGGAGCAATGTGCGCCTTGCGGGCAAAGAGGAGCGGGTGAACTTTAGCGTTGATCTGACCCAGCTGGACAGCGAGGGTTTTAATAGTCGCGAGAGCGATGACAGCGGCGAGCGGGACGGCTATCGAAACGACTCCGCCAGCGCGCGGCTGAACTTTGCCGCGAGCGATGCGCTCAGTCTCGAAGCACAATGGCGCTACCAGGATGCCGAGACGGAATTCGACAATTGTTTCAGTGGCTTTGAGGCCGTCAACGATTGCCTCGATCTGTTTACCCAGAAGAGTGCCCGCGTGGCGGCGCAGCATCGCGCCGGCGCGCTGGAGCAGGAGTTCGCCATTTCCCGGCAGGAGATAAAGCGCGACAGTCTCAGCGAGGGTGCCAGTAGCTTTGCCGTGAGCGGGCATATCAAGGAGTTCAACTACCTGGGCCATAGGGATCTTGCCGCCGGCGCCCTGTCCTGGGGGGCGGAACTGGAGCAGCAGGCGTATCGCGGCAGCGGCAATGACATTGCCCTGGACGGTGTCGGAGTTTTTGGCGAGTGGCGCGGGGATGTCGCCGGCGCCCTGTTCTATACCGTCGGTCTGCGTCGGGATCAGCTGGAAAATGATGACCACAGCAGCTGGCGCACCTCCCTCGCCTATCCGATCGCCCTGTCCGGCAGTGGCGAGCTCAAACTGCGCGGTAGCCTGGGCACCGGCTTTCGCGCCCCGAGCCCGTTCGAAGTGGCCTACAACCTCGGCGAAATGGCCGCGCCGGTGGCGCCGGAGCGCAGTCGGGGCATTGAAATCGGCGCGGAATACCAGCAAAGCAATGACCTGCGCGCTGAACTGGTATTGTTCCGGCAGCGGGTCACCGATGCCATCGTCTACGACTACAGCCTCGGTACGAGTGGTTGGGGTGCCTATGGTCAGGATGACGGCGAGAGCGAATCCCGCGGTGCGGAGCTGGCGCTGGCGGGGTCCGTTAGCGAGCAGCTGGACTGGAATTTCAACGGCACCTGGCTGGATGCCACCGATGCCAGCGGCCAGCAGCGCCTGCTGGTGCCGCAGCGGGTGTTCAACCTGGGTTTCGCCTATCAGCTGGCGCAGGGGCGCTTGCAGCTGGGCGGTAATTGGCAGCGGGTGGAAGACCGCCTGAGCCCACCGGCGAGCTGGGGTGGGAGTAATGTGGAGCTGGCTGATTACAGCAAGCTGGACCTGAATGCCCGTTATCAGTGGTCGGACACCGTGCAGCTGAATCTGCGCGGGGAAAATGTGCTGAACCGGGACTACCGCGAAGTGGCCGGTTACTTCACCGCCGGTGCCGCTGTGTATGCCGGTATTGAACTGAGACTCTAAACGGGCCGCGCCTGCGCAACCGGCCAGTGCGGGTTGCGCAGGCATAGCAGGCCATAGCAGGCCATAGCAGGCATAGGTGCTGCTCAGTGCTGAGGGCTACTGTGAAAGCGATAGTTCAGCGTTAAAGACGAGGAAAGAGCGCGGAAAGAGCGCGGAAAGAGCGCGGAGAAAACCAGTGAGTGAACCCGATAAAAAAGACCGGCAACAGGAAAAACAGGCGCGGCATAAAAACCGCATGGAACAGCGCAAGAAAATTGTCGACGCGGGTGTGGCCCGCGCGCTGACAGAGCGCGGAATCGTGCTGCTGTATACCGGCGATGGCAAGGGCAAAACCACCGCCGCGGTGGGCACGGTGACCCGCGCTCTGGGCTACGGATATCGCAGTTTTGTGGCCCAATTTATCAAGGGCGCCTGGGACTGCGGCGAGAAAAATCTGTTGCAGGGTTTGCCGGCGGATCAGTTTCCACTGCAGTGGTGCGAGATGGGCACGGATTTTACCTGGGAAACTCAGGATTTTGAGGGGGACAAGGCGGCGGCGGAAAAACTCTGGGCAAAGGCCCGCGCGGCGCTGGCGGATGACAGTGTTTATCTGGTGGTGCTCGATGAGCTGACCTACGCCCTCAATTACCGCTGGCTGGACAGGGCCGAAGTGGTTTCGGCCATCGAGAACCGGCCCCCTGAGCAGACGGTGATCATCACAGGGCGGGGCGCCAAGCAGTACCTGCGAGACCTGGCGGATACGGTTACCGAGATGCGGCCCCTGAAGCATGCCTTCGAGGCGGGTATCGCCGCGCGGCACGGCATTGAGTGGTAATTTTTGCCTGCCCTTTATTTTTTTGCTCTTTCCTAGTACCTCTTTGCGTCTTATTCTTTTTGTTCTCTGATTATCTTTATGTCTTTCGTAACCGCTACGGTGGCTGCGCAGTAGCGCCGTCACTTACACATCCTGGCAGCCCCGTTTTCAGGGAGCTGTTTGCGTTGCGCGCGCGGAGGGTGCTCCGCGCGCGCCGCACGCGCAATGGGGGCTGCGGTTTTTTCAGAAGCGGTAGCCGATGCCAACGGAATATACCCAGGGGTCAACATCCACATCGACCTTGACCCGGCTCCGTCCCGCGTCGGTGGGAAAGCTAATGGTGGCATCGGTGTCTATGTCCAGATACCAGATCGCGGCGTTGAACAGCCATTGGCTGCCTTCCCCAAGCTCGATGTCGATCCCCAGCTCCCCGGCCAGTCCCCAGGAGTCATCCAGGTTCAGGCTGGCATTTCTCGTGGCTCCCAGCGCGTCTCTGAAATAGTTGTTGGCGGTGCGCGAGATATCTTCGCTGAAGAAGGTGGTGTAGTTCACCCCGATACCCACATAGGGCTGCACCCAGGATTCCACGCACACCGGGAACCACTGTAAAGTCACGGTGGGGGGCAGGTGCTCGATGTCCCCGAGCGACACTTTGCCCAGGGCGGGGCCGCCAGCCGGGTTGGGCAGGCCGGCCACATCCAGGTCGTGCTTGAAGGGCAGCGCGGCTACAATCCCCAGGCCCCAGTGATCGGCAAATAGCCAGGTGCCGGTCAGAGTGGCGCTCTGGCCGCTGTCCACGTAGACGCGGGTGCCCTCCACGGCGCTGCCATCGAGGCGAATCCAGCCGGAATCGTCATTGGGGTTTACTTCGCCGTAACCGATCCGCGCAATGAAGTCACCTGCGCGATGTTCAGCGGTGGCCGTTGTCGCGGCGAGCATTGCGGTGAGTATTAGAATGCCGACGATGGCTGATTTCATGGTGTTCACTCCGTGAATCGACAGGTGGGGTTGGTGGAATGAGTTTAGTCGCCCCGGGGTAAAACATGAGGAGGCCCGCGCCTTCTGATGGGTTGCCACTAGGTGGCTATACGCGCCAGAAAATATGCCATAATCGGACTGCTCTGCAGTTAACAGTGGTGAGTGAATGAAAATTGGTGTGTTGAAAACCGACGATGTACGCAAGGAACTGGTGGGAGAGTTCGGCGAGTATCCGCAGATGTTTGCCGACCTGTTGCGTGCTCAGGACCCGAGCCTGGAATTTGTCACCTACGAGGTGCAGCGTGGGCACTACCCTGAGAATATCGATGAGGTGGATGCCTACCTGATTACCGGCAGCAAGACCGGTGTCTATGAGGACAAGGTGTGGATCCCGCCGCTGATGGACTTCGTGCGCGAGCTGCACGCTAAGAAAAAGCCCACCATCGGCATCTGCTTCGGGCATCAGCTGATTGCCGAAGCCCTGGGCGGCAAGACCCGCAAGTCCAGCAAGGGCTGGGGGATTGGTGTGCACAGCTACGAAATTCAGGATATGCCCACCTGGGTGTCTGAGCCCCGCGCCGGATTCAGCCTGCTGGTGAGTCACCAGGATCAGGTGGAGGAGTTGCCTGAAGGCGCCAAGGTGCTGGCGGCCAGTGATTTCTGCCCCAACGCGATGGTGCAGGTGGGTGACCACATCCTCACCATGCAGGCGCACCCGGAGTTCACCAAACCCTACTCCAAAAGCCTGATGGAACTGCGCGCCGAAGTGTTCGGCAGTGAACTGGTGGAAAAGGGCAAGGCATCCCTGCAGAACGACATCCACGAGAGTGTCATCGCCAAGTGGATGGTGGAGTTCCTGCGCCGTTAACAGGCCGCAGCATTCAAGCGGGGCGGATTTCCCGCTCTGCCTGAATGCTTGTTAGGTGCACACCCTCTCTCCCTCTCTCCCTCTCTCCCTCTCTCCCTCTCTCCCGGTCTGCATCACTGCTTCCTCGGTTGTTCTTCGATTTTCCTTCCCTCCTCTCACAAACAAAGCATCGGCTTTCTCCAGCTTCCTCTGCCCGGATAAACAGCTTTCTCAGCCTCGGCCGGCTCCCTGTAGTTCGGCCGGGGTGGCTGAATAGCCCAGCGATCAGCGTGTGTTGCTTCGCATTGCTGAGAAAGAAAAACGACGGGCAAGCGCGGCCATCGGTCTGTGCGCCCCGCTGCTGTTTAACCCGTAAACAGGCGCTGGGCTGGAGGTCATGGCCCAGTCGGCACTGCGGGCATATTGCTGCTTTTGGCATTTCCTGGTTTTCGCCGGGAAGGCCGGGACTGTAGGTCGCTCTTGCGGAATCTGCTTGGTGCAATGTGTGACAGGCGAGTGAAGACGCGAGCCGCGCCAGACCCTATTAAAGGGACGCGGCGCCATGGAATCCCCACCTTTCTCGATTCCGTGTGGGATATTGATCTTGCTATTTGTTGATAGCTGGGTCAATTCGAAGGTCAAAAGGTTCTATGTGCATGTTTTTGTTTAAATATGGTTAGATTTTTATGATAAGGCGGTTTTTATTGTTTTTTCATTGAGGGATGTTGTTACTCAGTCGTCTAATTCATCCTGCTAGGAAAAAATAATTGCTTGGGGTGGTTATTTTTTCAACAGCGGAGGTTGGTAATAACTCAATAAAACTAGGGGTCAAATATGAGTAACCATCGTTCCCTGCGCCACAATCTGGCGCGAAGCGCTCTGGCATTGGCTATTGGTGCCGCCACCTTGGCGAGCCCGGCAGTATTTGCCGATGAGATCACCGGTACCATTCGCGGGGCCGTGGTGGGGGTTGAGAATGCCAAGACCATCAAGCTGACCGATACCGCCCGCGGTATCACCAAGGAAATCGGCGTGGAAGCCGATGGCAAGTTCCGCTTCGGCAGCCTGACACCGGGCAAGTATCAGCTGCAGGTGTTCAATGAAACTGGTGTGGTGGATACCCAGACTGTTTCTGTCAGCCTGGGCGGTACCGCCTCCATCGTGCTTGGCGCCGGCGCCGCGCTGGAAGAGGTCGTGGTCAACGGCGAGCGTATCTCTCAGGTGGACGTGGGTGTTGCCGAATCCGGTTTGGTTATGTCCTCAGAAGAACTGCTGGAAATTCCGGTTGCGCGGGATCTAACTTCGGTCACCCTGCTGGCCCCGAGTGTGTCCAAAGGCGATAGAACCTTTGGTAACAATGCCAGCTTTGCCGGTGCCTCGGTGTCTGAAAACACCAGCTACATTAACGGCCTCAACACCACCAACTTCCGCACTGGCCTCGGCTTTGCCACGGTGCCGTTTGAGTTTTATGACAATATCCAGGTGAAAACAGGCGGTTACTCTGCCAAGTTTGGCCGCTCCACCGGCGGTGTGATGAACGCCACCACCAAAAGCGGCAGCAACGAATTCAAGTTTGGCTCGAACGTCTACTTTGATAAAGACCTGGAAACTGCCCCCAATACGTTCTCCGCTGATAACGACCAGGACGTATTTGAAGAGACAAACACCGATATCTACGCTTCTGGCGCCCTGATTCAGGACCGCCTGTTTTATTACGCGCTGTACAGCCGTGAAAGCATGGACTCCGAAGCTTACGATATGACCAGTGGGCGTGGATATAAGACCAAGCGAGACACCGATTTCTGGGGTGTGAAACTCGATGGTTATATTACCGACAACCACCGTGTTGAGTTCACCGCATTCAGTGATGAGCGCGAAACTATTGAGGGTATCTATGAATACGATTCAGGAACCGAGCAGGTAGGTGATTACGAAGGTAATGTCTATTACCAGCGCGGCGGCCTGAACTGGATTGCCACTTATGTCGGTGACCTGAGCGACAGCATGACACTGTCCGTTTCCTACGGCGAAAGCGAGCAGGATCGCAGCACGGTTCCGGACAACGCAGACGCTCCGGTCGTTTGGGCCTACGATGCCGCTACGGGCACTTGGTCGGTTGAAGGTGACTGGGTGGATACCAATGTAAGCGAAGGTGAAGACCAGCGCAAAATGGTGCGTGTAGACTTTACCTGGGAGCTGGATGATCACCTGCTGGAAGTGGGCCTGGACCGGGAGAAAAATAGCTCCAGCGAGCACACCGTATTCTCCGGTGGGGACTACTGGGAACTGTACCCGGATTTTGGTTATGTCATGCAGGGCATAGCCACAAATATTGGTAACTTTGAGACCATTTCCAACGCGTTCTATATCCAGGATACTTGGGATGTTACCGATAACCTGTCTGTGCAGATGGGGCTGCGTAACGAAACCTTCGAGAATATGAACAAGGCAGGTGACGCCTTTATTGAGGTGGACAACCAGTGGGCTCCCCGTTTGGGCGCCGTTTGGGATCCCACCGGCAGCGGCAATCAGAAAGTCTATGCCAATATGGGGATGTACTACCTGCCGATTCCGTCCAATACCAATATCCGCATGGCGGGTGATGAACTGTTCATCTATGACTATCAGGAGTGGGATGGTGTCTGCCAGAACGAGGACGGCACCCCCTGTAATCTGGGTGATTCTTTTGCGGAGTACGTTTACGCAAATGGTGAGCTGAACGATACCCGCAGCCTGGTGGATTCCAATATCGAGCCCATGTACCAGTCCGAGTTCATCTTGGGTTATGAATACGTACTGGAAAGCGGTATTCAGCTGGGTGTTAAAGGCATGTACCGCAACCTGGAAACCTCTATTGAAGACGTAGCCATCGACGCGGCAGTAATCGATTACTACAACAACAGTGGTACCTGGGATGCCTCCAAGGTGGGCGGTGCTACCGTAGAAGAGTTATTCGGCGGTTTCCATCAGTATGTGCTCACCAATCCGGGCAATGACATGCGCGTCTATATTCCGGAGATGGAGGAGTATGTTGAACTGTCTGCAGATCAGTTGGGCTACCCGGAGGCCAAGCGTCAGTATGGTGCGGTTGAGCTGACCTTTAATCGTCCCTTTGATGGCAAGTGGTCCATGAATGCTTCCTATACCTGGGCCCACAACTGGGGTAACAACGAAGGCGGTGTGCGCTCAGACAATGGTCAGAGCGACTCTGGCCTGACCACCAACTTTGACCAGCCGGGACTGCTTGACGGTGCCTATGGTGATCTGCCGAACGATCGTCGTCACACCGTTAAAGCATTCGGTAGTTACCAGTTTGATATTGGCCTGCTCGTCGGTGCCAACTTCATGTGGCAAACCGGGCGCCCGCAGAACTGTTTTGGTGTGCATCCGGACGATGATTTCGCGTTCGAATACGGTGCAGAGTCTTTCTACTGTGGTGGCGAGTTTGGCCCCCGTGGCAGCTATGGACGGACAGAGAACTACTGGAATCTGGACCTGAAGGCTCAGTATCCGATTCAGTTTGCCGGCAACCAGAAAGTTCTGTTGTCTGTGGATGTATTCAACCTCCTCAACAACGACACCGTGGTGGAGACTTACGAGGTTGGTGAGGATGACCGTGGTGAGCAGGCGAATCCGAATTTCGGAAGCCCGGTTTACTATCAGGATCCGCGCAGTATCCGTCTCGGCATCCGCTACGACTTCAACTAAGTTTTTCTTGGTTTGAAGTCATGAAGATCCCCGCCACCCGGCGGGGATTTTTATTTTGTGCCGGGGTCTGTGTTGCCGCTGCGGGTATTACCTGTTGGTTTCATTCTTCATTCTTCATTCTTCACTCTTTATTTTCCTTTCCCCTTTCATCACTTCTCTCTCAGCTTTCCAATTCTGCCGCGAAGCCGATAAAGGTCGGCAGCGGCAAGAGTGCGGGCTCAAAAGCGCAGCGATATGGGCAAATTTACAGATGCGGGGCTGGCATTGGCCCGCCAGCGGATAAAATAGCGCGTGCGGGTATGTGCCCAGGGCCTGGGAGCTGGGGCAGGGGATTTAGACCGAGGATATTCATGAACGAGGCGATTACAGCGTTGCGCGGTCGGGCATTGGAACGGCGTTTCCAGTTGCTGGACAGTTTGCTGGCGGCCAGCGCGCACTGGTGGCGGGCGCGGCCGTTTCATCAGCGCGGCTATTGCTGGCAGGACAGCCACCCGGACCTCTGTGCGGCGCTGGACCGGCTGGCGGACAGCGAACTCGAGCACTTGCAGCAGAACCCGATTGACGCGATCCGCTGGCTGTCGCCCTGGGTTGCGGACGGTCGGCGCTTGCATGAGTTGAGTCGGTTGCCGCGGCTGTCGCAGCGGGTAATTTCCCCACCGGAGCGGCTCGACCATGGTATTCCTGGGCGCAAGTGGCAGCAGCTGCTCGCCTTCGCCAGCAGTGTCGCGCCGGTTGCGGAGCCGGTACTGGAGTGGTGCGCGGGCAAGGGGCACCTGGGGCGGCTTCTGGCGGTGGTGGACCGGCGTGCGGTCACCAGCCTGGAGTGGCAGGCGCAGCTCTGTGCTGAAGGCGCCGCGCTGGCGCAGCGCTTTCAGCACAGAGCCGCGCCCATGCACTTTGCCCACTGCGATGCGTTTGCACCAGAAGCAGCCAGCTGGGTAAAGCCCGGCGGTCACGCGGTGGCCCTGCACGCCTGTGGCGACCTGCATACCACACTGATGCGGCACTGGGCGGAAAAGGGCGGCGCGCAGCTGGTGCTCTCGCCCTGTTGTTATCACCTGATTCGCACAAAAGAGTATGTGCCGATGTCGAGCGCCGGGCGCAATGGGCAAACACGCCTCGGCAGGGAAGACCTGCAGCTGCCGCTTCAGGAAACCGTCACCGCCGGGGCCGCGGTGCGCCGGCTGCGGGAGCGCGAGCTGCACTGGCGGCTGGCTTTCGACGAGCTGCAGCGGCAAGTCCGCGCGGAAGATTCCTATCTGCCGGTGCCGAATGTGCGCAAGAGCCTTTTGCAGGAGGGTTTTAGCGCATTTGCCCGCTGGGCCGGCGCGCAAAAAAAACTGGTACTGCCTGCGGCCATCGACGAGGCGTTGTACCTGCAGTTGGGCTGGCAGCGGCTGCGCCGGGTGCGGCGCATGGAGCTGGTCACCCATGTCTTCCGGCGGCCGCTGGAGCTGTGGCTGGTGCTGGACCGGGCGCTGTTTCTGCAGGAGTGTGGCGCCGAGGTGGAGCTGGGAGAGTTCTGTGAGCGGGAACTGACCCCGCGCAATATCCTTCTGCGCGCATGGCGCGCCGAGGCTGGGGGAAAGGAGGGCACCTCCGATCAGGCGGGATAAATAAAAAGAAGCCCGCGTAATGCGGGCTCCCGAATCGCTCTCGATGACGCTCCCGGTCAGGTCTTGAGCTTTTTGTAGTGCATGCGGTGCGGTGCGGCATCTTCGCCTTTGCGCTGCACAAAATCCTCGTGGTATTCGGTGTAGTTGCCCTCGAAGAACACCGCCTCGCTCTCGCCCTCGTAGGCGAGGATGTGGGTGGCGACACGGTCGAGGAACCAGCGGTCGTGGGAGATCACCAGTGCGCAGCCGGGGAAGCTCAGCATGGCTTCTTCCAGTGCACGCAGGGTTTCGATATCCAGATCGTTGGACGGTTCGTCGAGCAGCAGCACGTTGGCGCCCTGCTTGAGGGTGTAGGCCAGGTGCAGGCGGCCGCGCTCACCACCGGACAGCTCGCCGACGCGCTTCTGCTGGTCGGAGCCCTTGAAGTTGAAGCGCCCAACGTAGTTGCGCGAGCCCACTTCGTAGTTGCCGATCTTCAGCATGTCATGGCCGTCAGAGATGGCTTCCCACACGGTCTTGTTGTCGTCGAGGTTTTCGCGGCCCTGTTCGACATAGGCGATTTTCACCGTCTCGCCGATTTTGATCTCGCCGCTGTCGGGCTTTTCGGTGCCGGTAATCATGCGGAACAGGGTGGACTTACCGGCCCCGTTGCCGCCGACGATACCGACGATGGCGCCCTTGGGGACGCGGAACGACAGGTTTTCGATCAGCAGGCGGTCGCCGAAGCCCTTGCTGACGCCGTTGAACTCAATCACGTTATCCCCGAGGCGCTCGCCGGGCGGAATGTAGATCTCGTTGGTTTCGTTGCGGGCCTGGAATTCCTGCGACTGCATTTCCTCCAGGCGGGCCAGACGGGCCTTGTTCTTGGACTGGCGACCCTTGGGGTTCTGGCGCGCCCACTCCAGTTCTTTCTGCATGGCCTTGGCGCGGGCCTGCTCGCCGCGGGCCTCCTGCTCGAGGCGCTTTTCCTTCTGTTCCAGCCAGGTGGTGTAGTTGCCTTCCCAGGGGATGCCGTGGCCGCGGTCCAGTTCCAGAATCCAGCCGGCGACATTGTCGAGGAAGTAGCGGTCGTGGGTGATCGCCACCACGGTGCCGGTGAAGTCGTGCAGGAAGCGTTCGAGCCAGAAAACGCTCTCGGCATCCAGGTGGTTGGTGGGTTCGTCCAGCAGCAGCATGTCGGGGCGCGACATCAGCAGGCGGCACAGGGCCACGCGGCGTTTTTCACCGCCAGACAGCAGGTTGACGTCCGCATCCCAGGGCGGCAGGCGCAGCGCGTCGGCGGCCACTTCCAGGCGGTGCTCCAGGTTGTGGGCGTCCCAGGCCTGGATGATGTCTTCGTACTGCTGCTGTTTTTTCGCCAGCGCGTCGAAATCCGCATCCGGCTCGGCGTAGTCTGCGTACACCTTCTCAAGGCCCTGCAGGGCGTCGATAGCCTCGCGCACACCGTCTTCCACATTGCCGCGCACGGTCTTGGCCGGGTCCAGCTGCGGCTCCTGGGGCAGGTAGCCCACCTTGATGCCGGGCATGGCGCGGGCCTCGCCATTATAGTCCTGGTCGACACCCGCCATGATGCGCAGCAGGGTGGACTTGCCGGCACCGTTCAGGCCCAGTACGCCGATCTTGGCGCCGGGGAAGAAAGACAGGGAGATGTCCTTGAGGATTTCGCGTTTGGGCGGCACTACCTTGCCCACCCGGTTCATGGTGTATACGTATTCAGCCATTTAGGGGTCCAGTTCGGGTTCTGTTGGGATTCCGCAATTCCCGCAATGCGCAATGCGCACTGAGTAATGAAAGACGGGAGCAATCGTTCACATTTTGCGCGCAACTTATCAGGTTGCAGAAAAAGTGCAACCGGCCCACGGCGGTGGCGCGAGCGGGTATGCGGCTGACGGCGACACGGATGTATGTTTAACTCCTGCGACCGCTTCTGCAGAGAATAAATGAACACTGATGGACAAGAATTCGCCGATATTGTTTTCCCGCCGCGGCGCCCTGGCGCTGGTGACCCTCAACCTGCCCCGGGCGCTCAACGCCCTCAATCTGGACATGATCAAACTGCTGGACCGGCAGCTGCAGGATTGGGCGGAGGATGACAGCGTGGCCTGCGTCTGGGTCGAGGGCAGTGGCGACAAGGGGCTCTGCGCCGGTGGGGATGTGGTCTCCCTCTACAAGGGCAGCAACGCCTATGGCGAAGCGCCGCGGATCGACTACGCCAGCGAGTTTTTTTCCCACGAATATCGCCTCGATTACCGCATCCACACCTACGCCAAGCCCATTGTGGTCTGGGGCGGCGGTATCGTGATGGGCGGGGGTGTCGGCATTATGGCCGGCGCCAGCCACCGGATCGTCACCGAGCGCACCCGCATGGCCATGCCGGAGGTGACCATCGGCCTGTTTCCGGACGTCGGCGGCAGCTGGTTCCTGAACCGTATGCCCGGGCGCATCGGGCTTTTCCTCGGCCTGACCGGGGCGCAATTTAACGGCGCGGATGCGCTGTTTGCCGGCCTCGCCGATCGCCTGATCGCCGACAGTGAGCGCCACACCACTCTGGACGCCATCGCGCAGCTGCCGTTTTGCGCCACCACGGATGAGAATCGGCGTCTGGTCAGCGAGTGCCTGAAGGGGCTGGAGCTGGCTGCGGAGTTGCAGCCGCTCTCGAACCTGCGCAACCACTACGAGCAGATTCAGGCGCTGACGGATTTCGCCTCTCTGCCGGCAGTGTGCGATGCCATTGGCGGCTACAAAGGCGATGACGAGTGGTTGCGCAGGGCCGCGCAGACCCTCGCCGCCGGTTCACCGCTGACCCCGTGGATTGTCTGGGAGCAGTTGCGCCGCGGGCGCCACCGGTCGCTGGCAGAGGTGTTGCGCATGGAGCTTATTCTGGCGGTGAACCTCTGTGCCAGCGGGCATTTCCACGAGGGGGTGCGCGCACTGCTGATCGACAAGGACCGCTCGCCCCGATGGCAGCCGGCCAGCTTCAGGGAGATCAGCGCGGAGGAAGTTGAGCGCTGTTTTGTGGCGCCCTGGGCGGGGGCGCACCCCCTGGCCGATCTTTAGCTTTACAGTCGGGCAGGCCTGTAGACCTGCTGCCCGGCACCGCCGGCATGACCCGGTGACTCGCAACCGCTCTCCTGTAAAGTGGCGGCAGCGCGCAGAATAAGCACGCAGGAAGCAGCCTGCCCGACTAGGGCGCAAAGCGATAACGGAATAAAAAAGAAAGAGGAGGAGCCTCGTGAAGAAAATTGCATTTCTCGGTCTGGGTAATATGGGCGGGCCCATGGCCGCCAATCTGGTGCGCGCCGGATTCGCCGTCACCGCTTTCGACCCCGCCTCTGCGGCCATGGAACAGGCCCGCCAGGCCGGTTGTGCCAGCGGCGCAACAGCGGCGGAAGCGGTAGCTGGGGCCGACGCGGTGATTTCGATGTTGCCAAGCGGCGCCATCGTCAGAGATCTCTATCTGGGCGATCAGGACGCGGCCGGCCTGCTGCAGGTGCTGGCCGCCGAAACCCTGATTATTGACTGTTCCACCATCGCCGCCGACGATGCCCGCCAGCTGATCGCCGCCGCCGGCGAGCGGGGTATCCGCGCCATCGATGCGCCGGTCTCCGGTGGTACCGCCGCCGCCGCGGCAGGCACCCTGTCTTTTATGTGCGGTGGTGATGCCGCCGCGGTGGCAGCGGCGCGGCCGCTGCTGGCGGCGATGGGCTCCAATATCTTTCACGCCGGGCCTGCCGGCTGTGGCCAGGTGGCCAAGATCTGTAACAACATGCTGCTGGCGATCCAGATGGTCGGAACCGCCGAGACGCTGCAGCTGGGTGTCGATAATGGCCTCGACCCCTCGGTATTGTCTGACATCATGAAAGCCAGCTCCGGCGGCAACTGGTCACTGCAGAAGTACAACCCCTATCCCGGGGTTATGGAGGGGGTGCCTGCTTCCCGCGGTTACAGCGACGGATTTTCCGTGGCGCTGATGCTGAAGGATCTGGGGCTGGCCATGGAGTCGGCCAGCGGCAGCGCCACCTCCACCCCTCTTGGCGCCCTGGCCAGGAACCTGTACCAGCTGCACGGCGGTGACGACGACACTCTCCGGCTCGACTTCTCCAGTATCCAGAGCCTGTTCCGGCGCCCGGTGGGAGACTGACCCGGCGGCTGTCCCGGCGGGCTTGAGTGGTGACTTGATATGCATCAAGAGCCCTCCGGTCCGCCCCCCTTAGGCTTGCCACATCGATTTTTCACAGGTGTGAGACATGCTGCAGGCCGACTCCATACCCAGCGCGGCGCTCCTCAATCGCTATGGCACCTCCTGTCCGCGCTATACCTCTTATCCCACCGCAGACCGCTTTGGCGATCTGAACGGTGCCGAGCCCTGGGCGGCGCTGGCGAATGTGCGCGCGCTGTCGCTGTACGTGCACGTGCCTTTCTGCCGCTCGCTGTGCTACTTCTGCGCCTGCAACAAGGTGGTGACGCAGCAGTACGGGCTGGCTTCCGAGTATTTGCAGCAGCTGCTGGCGGAGGCGCGCAGCTATCGCGGCCGGGTGGCGGATGTGCCGGTGGTGCAGCTGCACCTGGGCGGCGGTACGCCCACCTTCCTCAACGACGGTGACCTGCGGCGGCTGATCGAGGGGCTGGGAGAAACCTTTAATCTGGGCGGGGCGGGGCGCGAGCTGGGCGGGGCGGGGCGCGAGCTGGGCGGAGAGGGGCGCGAGTACAGTATCGAGGCAGACCCCCGCACCCTGGAACTGGAGAGTCTGTCGACCCTGCGTGAACTCGGCTTCAATCGCCTCAGCCTCGGCATTCAGGATTTTGACCTCACCGTGCAGCGGGCGATCAACCGCATCTGCACCGCCGGGCAGGTGCGGGAACTGACCGAGGAGGCCCGTCGCCAGGGCTTTGAATCCATTTCCTACGATCTGATTTACGGCCTGCCGCACCAGAATCTGGCCACCCTGCGCGGCACCATCGAACAGGTGATGGAGCTGGCTCCGGACCGCATCGCGCTGTATCACTACGCGCACCTGCCGGAACGCTTCAAATCCCAGCGCCTGATCGACACCGATGCGGTGCCGAACGCCCAGCAGAAGGTCGACATGCAGCTGGCCGCGGTGCAGGCTTTGGAAGAAGCCGGCTACGACTACCTGGGCATGGACCACTTCGCCCGCCGCGACGACAGCATGGCCCGGGCCGCCCGCGCCGGTGAGCTGCAGCGCAACTTTCAAGGTTACACGCTGATGCCGGCGGATGCGCTGGTGGGACTCGGGGCTTCGGCGATCAGCTACAGCGCCGACGGCTACTGGCAGAACCACCATCGCCTGAAGGACTACAACAGCGCGATCGCCGAGGGCGGTTCCGCGGTGTTCCGCGGCTGGCAGCTGTCCGCCGATGATCGCCTGCGCCAATACGTCATCATGGAATTGATGTGTCGGCTCAGTCTCGACAAGCGCGAGGTGGCCCGCCGCGCGGGTGTGCCCTTCGAGGAGTACTTTGCTCCCGAACGGTCACGGCTGGCGCCACTGGCCGCGGACGGCCTGATCGAAGAGGATCGCGAGCGCCTGTGGATCACGCCGCTGGGGCGCTGGTTTGTCCGCCATGTGGCGGCGGCATTCGATGCCTACCTGGCCCGTAGAGAAGAGGCTCCGCGCTATTCGAAAGTGATCTGATGGCCTGCGACAGTCACGCCGCGAGACGTTACAATGGCGTTTGTTGTACACCCACGGTCGATGGCGGGCCCATGAAAGATACGCTCTCAGCGGTAAATTGCGGAAACTGTTCGGTCAGGCGCCTGTGCCTGCCCGCCGACCTGTCCGCAGAAGAGATCGATCGACTGGAGGAAATCACCGGCAAGCGGCGGATGCTGCGGGCCGGGGAGACCCTCTACCGGGCCGGCGATCCTTTCGCCAACCTCTATGCCATCCGTTCCGGCAGCTTCAAGTCCACGGTCATCGCCACCGACGGCGACACCCAGGTCACGCACTTTGCACTGCCCGGTGAATTGCTGGGGCTGGACGCCTACAGTGGGCGCATGCACTCCACCTTCGCCGAGGCGCTGGAAGACAGCTCCGTGTGCGTTTTGCCCTTCGCCCAGCTGGAAAGCCTCGCCCAGGAAGTGCCGGCTCTGCAGCACCAGATTTACACGATTTTCTCCGAAGAGCTGAAAAAGGAAAACGAAGCGCTGCTGCTGCTCGGCAAGCGCTCGGCGGAAACGCGCATGGCTGCGCTGCTGATCAATATTTCCAGCCGCTATGCGCGCCGCGGTTATTCCGCCACCGCTTTTGTTTTGTCGATGCCGCGCACGGATATCGCCAATTATCTCGGCCTTACCGCCGAGACGGTCAGCCGCCTGCTGAGCAAGTTCCAGCGCGAAAAACTGATCGCTGTGCGCGGGCGCGAGGTGGAGATTCTCGATCTGATCGCCCTCAGCGAACTGGCCGGCACCCACTGCAGTTATGAGGATGCCGGCGGCTGAGACGGATTAGTTCTGGTTTGAATGCCAGCCTTCATTCAGGGCTGATGCCGGTGCGAGTGCCGGTGCGGGTGCCGGTTTAAGCCCCGAGATAAGCCTGTATCTAAGTCTGCATCTAAGCCCCGCTCTGCTCCCTCTCTTCTTTGTTGCCCTTGCTGTCTTCCGCAGCCACCAGCCACGCCAGTGCGTCATCACGGTCCTCGAAGTAACGGGTGTTGGCCGCGGTAAACCAGCCGGCCACCTTGGTCGCCAGCTGTTGCCAGCCCTCTGCACCGATCACGGCGATATGTGAAAACTCGCTGCCGTGCCAGAGCCCCAGTTTCAGGTCGTCCCAGGCTGCGCGCAGTTCCCAGCCACGCAGCTCGGTGACGTCCACCAGTGCTTTGACGCGCGGGTTGGGCACCGCCGCCAGCGCGCTGTCGAGCATGGGGGTGATGATCTCGTAGTCTTCGTGGGTCAGTTTGCCCTTCACCTTGAAATACAGGAAAAACTCACTGCCAGCGCGCTCAATGCCAATGGACAACCCGTGCTGATCGACACAGCTCATTGCCTATCCCTCCTTTCTCTATCTTTTTCTTGTCATTTTTTTTCATGCCCTCCATTGCGCTCCATTCCTTATCCATTTCTCGCCGCTTCCTGCTGCTTCCTGCTGTTTCTGTGTGTGGCGTATTCACCAGTGCGCCGCTGCATCATCGGCAGCGCTTCGTATATCAGGCGCTGGCCCGCAGCGGCTCATGCAGCCCGACAACATAGTCATGCAGTGATTCATAGAGTCGCTTGAGGTCCGGGCCAAACAATGGGTCCTGCTGGCGCTGCAGCTGTGCCTCCACCGCGGCCCAATCGTCGGCGCTCAACAGGGCGAAAAGCTGCGGAAAAATAGATTCGTTTTCGCGCTGCATATGATCGCGCTGTAACTGCAGGTACTCCTGAGTGGCGCTAAACAGCTGACCGCGCTCCACGGCGGCATCGTTGGCGATGGCATAGAAGAGAGCATTCATGTGCCGCGTGGCGCTGGTGATGGCTTGGTGCTCGCCCTGTATGGCTTCGATGATGTCGCGATCCGCCTCTGTGTGCAGCAGCAGGCGCTGCATGGCCAGATCTTCGATGGGGTGGTGCCAGCGGTCGGGATAGGTATTGATATAGTCGATCGCATCGAGAATCAGGCTGAGGGTTTCAGGCTCCCGCTCCCTGCGCGCGAGATCTTTTGTCAGCTGTTCCAGTGCGTCGAGCAGGCTCTGCATATTGCGATGGTCATCGCACAGTTGGCGGTATAAATAGTGCATTGCGATCCCCCTAGATGTCGCAGCAGATGATATAGAACCATTCTGCTGCGCCGACCTGGATATCCCTTGACCTGGATCAACTGTTCCCCAGACCGACGTCGTTCTCGTTAATTTCTTTGCCAGACTGCTTAAGAAAAGGGCAGTGGATGGCTGCTTACGAACGGCTGTCTGTTACTGGCGGGCGGATTAACACCCTGGTGGCTGATGCGTTGTGTTGTTTGCCGGTGGTCGCGCTTCCCGCAGAAATTTATTTTCCTGCCTGCTGCTGTTTTTCTGTGCTTATTTTTTCGTCGTTTGTGCTGGCGCTGCCGCCTTGATGGAAGTCAATTTTTGCGGCGGAATAAAAGTGATCGAAGAATCGAAGAAAAAACTTCCTGTTGAACGCCATCAATTGATTTGCATCAAGGGCGCTCGCTCCTGCCGCCGTAATCTGTCCCTGTCTCGCCCTGACCGATGGCATCGCCATAAAAATAATCCGTGTTTTCCAACGGGCGAGATAGCGGTCCAAATAGATTGATCAGTAGATTTATAAAAGGTGAATGGAGAACCCAATGAGATTACTTGCTGTGCTGGCTACGGTATTTCTAACTGCCCCGGCGCTGGCTTATCAGCCCGGCGAAGTCATCCTGCGCGGTGGCGTAGCGACCGTCAGCCCCGATGCTTCTTCCAGCCCGCTCTCTCTTAACGGTGCGGAGCTGGGCGGTACCGCGGCGGATGTGGACGATGGTTCCGCGCTGGGCCTAACCGCGACCTGGATGCTGAGCAACCGCTGGGGGGTGGAACTGGTGGCCGCGAGCCCCTTCACACACGACCTTTCCGTTTCCGGGCTCGGTGACGAGCTGAAGCTTGGGGAGGCAACCCACCTGCCGCCCACGCTGCTGCTGCAGTACTACCCGAATGTGCCCTTTGCCGATGTGCAGCCCTATTTCGGCCTTGGGTTGAATTACACCGTCTTCTTTGAAGAAGAAGTGAGCGCGGAAGCGAACAGCTTTTTTGTAGACGCGCTGGAAGCGACTGGCGGTGCCGACATAGCCCTGGATGACTCGGTCGGCCTTGCCGCGGAAATGGGCGTGGACTTTGCCTTTGGCGCGGACAAGCGCTGGCTGCTCAACCTGGCGGTATGGTGGATGGATATCGACACCGAGGCCGAGGTCAAGGTGCCCGGTGTTGGCACCATCACCGCCGATGTGGAAGTGGATCCGCTGGTCTACATGGCCGGACTGGGCTACCGCTTCTGATCACCGCGGGCATTGCCGCGAAAACCCGGGCGCAAGCCCGGGTTTTGTCTATTCAGGGGGCGCTAAGGCTCTGGTGAATAAGGCCCTGACGAATAATGCCCAGCTGAATAAGGCCTGCGTGGATAAATCCTAGGTGGAGCTAAGGCCGCGGCGCCTGCCGCCCGGGCCAACCCTGCCGCTGCCACCTTGCGCTCTTGGAGCTTGTCGCCAGCCGGTCGCGGCTGTGCGCTCCGGTTCACGCCCCGGTGCCATTGCCGCGGGTGCTGAATCGGTGGGGTGAGCCGGACTGCCTGCTGCGTCAGCATCGACCGCTACGCCAGCGCTTCACAGAGGGCGCGCAGCCTGTTCCCGGCTGGGGCGGGCGCATTCTCGCGCTGGCGCATTGGCTCCCACCTTGGTGTACAATGCGCGCCTTTCTAGAATACCCAGGCTTTTGGTGGTGGTCCCGGTGTGCGGATTTTGCGTGATTGCGGCTTGAGATGGCCGCTCATTGCACTCGCACAGAGCGGCCGCTGCCGATGCGCCCAGTCAGTTATCAGCTCGCTTTACCGAGGGAAAACCATGTTTGATCCATCAGTCACACTTTCCTCCTTTGACCCGGAAGTCTGGGAAGCCATCGAAGAGGAAAACCACCGTCAGGAAGAGCATATCGAGCTGATTGCCTCTGAAAACTACACCAGCCCAATGGTGATGGAGGCTCAGGGCAGCTCCATGACCAACAAGTACGCCGAGGGTTACCCCGGCAAGCGCTATTACGGTGGCTGTGAGTTTGTCGACAAGGTAGAAGTGCTGGCGATTGAGCGCGCCAAGGAGCTGTTTGGCGCCGACTACGCCAACGTGCAGCCGCACTCCGGCTCCCAGGCCAACGCCGCTGTCTATCAGGCGCTGTGTGAGCCGGGCGATACCGTGCTGGGCATGAGCCTGGCCCACGGTGGCCACCTGACCCACGGTGCCCGTGTGAACTTCTCCGGTAAAATCTACAACGCGGTGCAGTACGGCCTGAACCCGGAAACCGGCGAGGTGGACTACGAGGAAGTGGAGCGCCTGGCGCTGGAGCACAAGCCGAAGATGATCGTCGGCGGCTTCTCCGCCTACAGCCGCATCATGGATTGGGCCCGTTTCCGCGAAATCGCCGACAAGGTTGGCGCCTACCTGCTGGTGGATATGGCCCATGTGGCTGGCCTCGTCGCCGCCGGTGAGTACCCGTCGCCGATCCCCCACGCCGATGTGGTGACCTCCACCACTCACAAAACCCTGCGCGGTCCGCGCGGCGGCATCATTCTGGCCCGCGCCAACGCAGAGATCGAGAAGAAGCTCAACTCCGCAGTGTTCCCCGGTGGCCAGGGCGGTCCGCTGATGCATGTGATCGCGGCCAAGGCGGTTTCCTTCAAGGAGGCCATGAGCCCGGAGTACAAGGCGTACCAGAAGAAAGTGGTTGAGAACGCCCGCGCCATGGCGGAGACCTTCCTGGACCGCGGCATCAACATCGTTTCCGGCGGCACCGATGACCACCTGATGCTGGTGGACCTGATCGGCAAGGAGTACACCGGTAAGGATGCGGATGAGGCCCTCGGCCGCGCCAATATCACCGTGAACAAGAACGCGGTGCCGAACGACCCGCGCTCGCCGTTTATCACCAGCGGTCTGCGCGTGGGCACCCCGGCCATCACCACCCGCGGTTTCGGTGTGGCGGAAACCCAGCAGCTGACCCACTGGATCTGCGATGTGCTGGATGCCCTGGAAAAGGGCGATGCGGAAGCGACCATCGAGGCAGTGAAGCAGAAGGTGCTGGATATCTGCGCCAAATTCCCGGTTTACCAGCAAGGCTGACCGGAAGCTCCCCCCTCAAAAAAGCGGCTCTTAGAGCCGCTTTTTTTATGTCCTCTGATGTGCCTCGCTAGCCGCGCACCCGCCCCCTTCTTTTTCCCCGACCGCGACTGTCGCCCCAGTCCCAGCCTGGCCCTCAGCCCAGGTGTATCGCAGGATTCGGGCGACTCCATTGAGCGAGCCTTTTCCGTAAGCTGTCCGCCGTCAGTGGTTCTTAGTAAAAAATTTTAAATTAGTGGCTTTTATCGAATCATTATTCGATTTTTTTGACGATTTAGGTAGAATGAGGCGACTTATTGCTAAACGTAATAAGCACTTAACCCGCTATCGCGAGTGTGATTTAGGCTTCAGAAGAGCATTTCAATGGTTTTCAGCGTGGTCGCACTCTTTGGCATGTACTTGCCTTAACTGCGGCCCTGAGGTTTAGGGTCCGAAACTTACTGGCTTAAGGAAGAACAATTATGAAAAGCCGCAAGTCGCTATCCCCGATCTCAGGCCTCCTGCGCCGTCTTCGCGCTGCCGAGGAACTCTCCGACAAGACGGGAATCTCCGCTGACGAGAGCCTGGATATCATCAATGAAGGCGCCAAGTTCGCTGGCAAGAATGCTTCAGAGGAGGGACGTCGCCAGTTCCTCAAGCAGCTGGGCCTGGGTGCCGCGGTACTGGGTACTGCGGGTGCGGCCAGTACTGTTTCGCGCCCTGCGCAGGCGATCGCCGGCGGCGCTACGGACCCCGGCCGCGTTGCCATTATTGGTGGCGGTGTCGCCGGTATTCGCTGTGCACACCGTCTGTACCAGTACAATGGCGCCACCTGCAAAGTGTTCGAGGGCAACACCCGCCTCGGTGGCCGCCTGCTCACCAATCGCACTATCTTTGGCCGCCCCGTCGAGCGCGGCGGCGAGCTGATTTCCACCGAGCACACCTACGCCCGCAATCTGGCCCGTCAGCTGGGGCTGGATGTCGAGGATGTGAATGGCAACGCGGTGCCCGGCGGCAACGAGCTCTACTACGTCAATGGTCAGCATTACACCGAGCACCAGTTGAACGAAGAGTGGCGCGAGGTTTATCAGATCTTCAAGCGTGCACAGCAGGATGCCCCCTGGGTGCCCACTTACGAGTGGAGCAACCCCATGCACCGCGAGCTGGATTACGTCGATGTGAACAGCTGGCTTGACCATGTAGGTATCGGCGCCAACTCCAATATGGGGCAGGTTTTCCAGGCGGATATCGTCGCTGAATACGGTATTCAGCCGGAGGCCACCACGGCACTGAACCTGATTTACCTGCTGGCCTGGAACCCCATCAACACCGCACTGCCGCTGGCGGGCACCGACGAGCGTTTCCGCATTGCCGGCGGTAACGATCAGCTGGTTACCCGCATGGCGGAGGAGCTGCCAGAGGGCACCATCGAGACCGATCGCAAGCTGGTTGCCATCAAGGGCGACTCTAACGGTCCTTACCAGCTGACCTTTGAGGATGGCCACAAGTACAACTGTGATCGCCTGGTGCTGGCGCTGCCTTTCTCCACGCTGAGGGATGTGGATATCGATCCGCGTATCTACGACAGTTTCCGTCCCGAGAAGCGTATGGCCATCGAGCGCATGGCTTTCGGTTCCAACGGCAAGTTGGCCACTTACTGCTCTACACGTCCCTGGGCCCAGCCTACGGTTGTCAACGGACAGGAATTCACCACCAATGGTGTGACTTACGTGGGCCGCCCGGAGCTGTTCGACACCTGGGACTCCACTTCCATTACCGGCTCTACCGACGGCATCCTGGTGAACTTCTTCGGCGGTGACTATGGTCGCCAGATCGGTAGCGACAAGCCGTTTGCCGCCCCGTCTGCCGAGGATCTGAACCACTTCTTTGGTATTGTCGAAAACGTCTTCCCGGGCACCGGCGCCGCCTTTACCGGCACCGCCATGCTGTCCAAGTGGGCTGCCAACCCCTGGTCCAAGGGTTCCTACTCCACCCAGACTTTTGGTGACTACACCGAGTGGTGGGGCGCCGCGGGCCTGAAGGAAGGCAACATCCACTTCTGTGGTGAGCACACCGCATTGGAGATGTTTGGCTACGTTGACGGTGCCATCAGCACCGGCGAACGCGTTGCACAGGAAATTCACCAGGGCTAACCTGTTTTCCCTGCAGGCGTTTGGGGCGCTGCCAGATGGTTTCGGCAGCTCCCCGACGAAATTCCGGCGGGCGGCGTCACGCGGTGAGGTCGCCCGCTTTGGTTGCCGCTGTCGGCAGCCTGCTGGCAAAGGCACGGCCCCGGTATCTGGGGGCGGTTGCGGAACAGCCCACACTGGATTGCGGACTATCCGTAGACTGGAGCGCTTCATGCAAATGTTGAAATTATTCACCCTCGCTTTTCTGGTGGCGATAACGGCCGCGCAGCCGGCCAGCTCCCGGGAGCTGCACTTCGCCAACTGGTCCTATTACATTGCCGAAGACACGCTGGCGGAGTTTGAGGCCGAAACCGGCATCAAAGTGCATTACACCGTGTTTGATGACATCGAAGAGCTTGAGGAGTTGTGGATCGACAAGCAGAAACGTTTCGATGTCATTGTGCCGGGCTCGGACAATGTGGCCGCCTATATCGACGCCGGCATGCTCGAACCCCTGGATCGCAGCCGCCTGGAAGGGTGGGAGCGCAACGATCCGCTATTTATGGAGCGGCTGCTCTACTCGGACCCCGGGAATAAATATGTATTCCCCTACCTCTGGGGCACCGTCGGTATCGGCTACAACGTGCAGGCGGTGGAAAAGGCTTTTGGCGGACGGCTCCCGGAAGACAGCTGGGATTTGCTCTTCGATCCCGAGCTTCTCGCAATGCTGGATCACTGCGGTGTGACGCTGATGCGCTCGCCGGAGGAAATTTTCGATGTCGGGCTCAAGTTTCTCGGCAAGGAGCCCAACAGCATGAGTGTGGCGCACCAGTATATGGTGGCCAATTTGCTCGCCAAGGTTCGCCTGTATGTGACGGACTTTGATTCCGGCGAATATGTGGAAAACCTGGCCAGCGGCAAGCACTGCATGGCCCATGGCTGGAGTGGCGATATTCTCGAAGCGCAGCAGATGGCCAGGGAGGCCGGGCGCCCATTCGAAATTCGCTATTTCACCCCGCGTGAGGGCTCGCCGCTGTGGATCGATGTACTGGCCATTCCCAGCGATGCCCCCAACAAGAGCGCAGCCTATGAGTTGCTGAACTACCTGCTGCGGCCGGAGGTGATCGCCAAGATCAGCAACGAAACCCAGTTCGCCAATGCCAACCTGGAATCCCGTCCGCTGATTGACCCGGAGGTATTGCAGAACCCGGTGATATACCCGGACCCGGGTACCCTGTCGAAAAGCTGGATTCCGAAGCCGACCGAGGGCGATGTGCTGGCCCTGCGCCAGCGTTTATGGCGGCGCATCATCGAGCGCGAGAAACTCTGAGCGGGCCTGATCTCTCTGTTTTGCCGGCGCGCTCACGGGCGCCGGCTATGGTAAACTGCGGCCCATTTTCCCATGGGGCCATATTTTCATGCATTGTCCTTTCTGCAGCGCAGAAGAAACCAAGGTGGTTGATTCACGTCTCGTGGCCGAGGGCGACCAGGTGCGTCGCCGCCGCGAGTGCCTCGACTGCCACGAGCGTTTCACCACCTTCGAGACCGCCGAGCTGCTGCTGCCCCGTGTGATCAAGGAAAATGGTCAGCGGGAGCCGTTCAATGAAGACAAGCTTCGCGCCGGCATTCAGCGAGCGGTGGAGAAGCGCCCGGTCAGCACCGAGCGGGTGGAATCCGCCGTGGCCCAGATCAAGCATGCCCTGCAGGCCGCCGGCGAGCGCGAGCTGCCGGCCCGGGCCATTGGCGAACTGGTGATGGAGCAGCTGCGCGAGCTGGACAAGGTGGCCTACGTGCGCTTCGCCTCGGTGTATCGTCGTTTCGAGGATGTCAGCGAGTTTGCCGAAGAGATCGACCGCCTCACCACGAAAAAACGCACGGAGACCCCATGAGTCTCTCTCCACGGGAACTGATGGCCCGCGCAATTCAGCTGGCCGAACTCGGACTCTACACCACCATGCCGAACCCGAGGGTCGGCTGTGTGATCGCTGATGCCGAGGGTAATATTCTCGGCGAGGGCTGGCACCGTCGCGCCGGACTGCCCCATGCGGAGATCGAAGCGCTGCAAGACGCCGGCGACAAGGCGCGCGGCGCCGTTGCCTATGTGACCCTGGAGCCCTGCAGCCACCACGGCAAGACCGCCCCCTGCGCCGATGCCCTCATTCAGGCCGGTGTCGCCAAGGTGGTCTACGGCATGGAAGACCCGAACCCGCTGGTGGCCGGCAGTGGCCTGCAGAAGTTGAAAGAGGCCGGCATCGAGGTGCAGGGGCCCCTGCTGGAAGAGTCCTGCCGCGCCCTGAATCCCGGTTTTATCAAGCGTATGACCCTCGGCCTGCCGCTGGTGCGCAGCAAATCCGCCATGAGTCTGGACGGCCGCACCGCCATGGCCAGCGGCGAATCCAAATGGGTCACCGGGCCGGCGGCGCGGGCTGATGTGCAGCGGCTGCGGGCGCGCAGCTGTGCCATCGTCACCGGCGTGGAGACGGTCCGTTTCGACAACCCGAACCTGAATGTGCGCGCCGACGAGATGGCTCTCGAGCTGCTCGCGGCGGAGTCCGCCGCGGAGGTGCAGCCGCTGCGGGTGATCGTCGACAGCTGTCTGCGCACCCCGGCGCGGGCCTTTATATTGCAGGGCGACGCCCCCACATTGGTGGTCACAACCCCGGGCGCCGATCCCGAGCGCCGCGCGCGGCTGCAAAAAGCCGGCGCTGAAGTGATTGAACTGCCGGCAGACAGCGCCGGCCGGGTGGACCTGCTGGCGCTGCTGCGCGAGCTCGCCCGGCGACAGTGCAACGAAGTGCTGGTTGAGAGCGGTGCCACCCTGTCCGGCGAATTCCTGTATCGCGGCCATGTGGACGAGGTGATTGTCTACATGGCGCCCAAACTGCTCGGGAGCACCGCGCGACCGCTGTTTGAGCTGCCGATCGAGCGCATGGGTTCGGTGCTGCCGATTACCATTACAGATATGCGTGCCGTCGGCCACGACTGGCGGATTACCGCCACCACAGATATCGAGCGCTAGCGCCGCCACAACCCGATAACCCCAGAGGGGCCCGCGATGTTTACCGGCATTATCGAGGCCGTTGGCCGAATCACCGAACTCAAGCCCCAGGGCGGCGACCTGCGCCTGCGGGTGGAGAGCGGCAAGCTGGATTTGTCCGACGTGCAACTGGGAGACAGTATCGCCACCAACGGCGTCTGCCTGACCGTGGTGGATCTGCCCGGCAATGGCTACTGGGCTGATGTCTCCGCTGAAACCCTGTCCGTGACCACGGTCGGCCAGTGGAAGCAGGGCGACCGGGTCAATCTGGAAAAGGCGCTGACCCCGCAGACGCGCCTCGGTGGGCATATTGTCAGCGGCCATGTGGACGGCATAGGCGAGGTGCTGTGGCGCAAGCGCGAAGCGCGCGCGGAACGCTTCCGCCTGCGGGCGCCGGCGGGACTGGCAAAGTACATTGCCCACAAGGGCTCCATCACCGTCGACGGCACCAGCCTGACGGTGAACGCGGTGGCGGGCGCCGAGTTCGAGCTGACCATTGTGCCGCACACCCTGCAGGAGACGGTGATGGACGGTTATCAGGCCGGCACCCGGGTGAACCTGGAAGTGGACCTGATCGCCCGTTATCTCGAGCGACTACTGTTGGGTGACAAGGCCGCCGAGCCCGAGAGTGAAGGGTTGACGGTGGAATTTCTGGCGGAACACGGGTTTTACAAACCCTGAGCCAGCGCCAGCAGAGTCGCCAAGGCCTGTGTTGCAGGCAGAAAATCACAGACTAGAGAGTTTTATGGAACTGAATACGGTTGAAGAGCTGATCGACGATATTCGCCAGGGCAAGATGGTCATCCTGATGGATGACGAGGACCGCGAAAATGAGGGCGATCTGGTGATGGCGGCGGAGCAGGTGCGCGCCGAGGATATCAACTTCATGGCCACCCACGCCCGCGGCCTGATCTGTATGCCGATGACCCGCGAGCGCTGCGAGCAGCTGGACCTGCCGCTGATGTCGCGGGATAACGGCGCCCAGTTCAGCACCAACTTCACCGTCTCCATCGAGGCCGCCGAGGGCGTGACCACCGGCATCTCCGCCGCCGACCGCGCCCGCACTGTGCGCGCCGCGGTGGCCCGCAAAGCCAAGCCCAGCGACATCGTGCAGCCGGGTCATATTTTCCCGATCATGGCCCAGCCCGGTGGCGTTTTGAGCCGCGCAGGCCACACAGAGGCTGGCTGTGACCTGGCCCGCCTGGCCGGTTTCGAACCCTCTGCGGTTATCGTCGAAATCATGAATGAAGACGGCACCATGGCCCGCCGGCCGGACCTCGAGGCTTTCGCCAAGAAACACGACCTGAAGATCGGCACCATTGCCGACCTGATCAACTATCGCGCCCTCAACGAAAAGACCGTCGAGTGCACCAACGAGCGTCAGGTGCACACCGAATTTGGCGAGTTCAAACTGCACACCTACCTGGACAAGGCCCGTCGCGAGCGGCACTTCGCCTTTGTGCTCGGCAACCCGACCCCGGAAGAGCCCACGCTGGTGCGGGTGCATGTGGCCAACACCATGAGGGATATCCTCACCATTCGCCGCGGCGACGAACCCTTCGAGCCCTGGACCTTCCGTCACGCCATGGAGCGGGTGGCCCGGGAGGGCAAGGGTGTGGTGGTGGTGATCTGCCACAACGAAACCACCGAGGAGATCGAGGAGAGCATCGACTGGCTGATCAGCGGCAAACAGCAGCGCCCAAGCTCCGACCTTGTCTACAAGCAGGTGGGTACCGGTTCGCAGATTCTGCGCGATTTGAAGGTGCGCAAAATGCGCCTGATGAGCGCGCCGTTCAAGTTCAACGCCATCTCCGGTTTCGACCTTGAGGTGGTAGAAATCATCAACGTCGCGGAAGCCTGAGCCCCGCGCTGGAACAAGCCGGGCAAGGAACTTAACCGACCCGCCCGCTGAGAAATGGAAAACCGATCATGAGCAATATCCAAACCATCGAAGGCGATTTCGTTCACTGTGGCGGCAAGTACGCACTGCTGGTGAGCCGCTGGAACAGCTTTGTGGTGGAAAGCCTGAAAGACGGCGCCCTCGATACCCTGCGCCGCAAGGGCATCAAGGACGAGGACATCACCATTTACTATGCGCCGGGTGCCTTCGAGTTCCCCCTGGCGGCCAAGAAACTCGCAGCCACCGGCAAATTCGATGCGATTATCGCCCTCGGGGCGGTCATTCGCGGCGGCACGCCGCACTTCGAATACGTTGCTGGAGAGTGCACCAAGGGCTTGGCCCAGGTTTCCCTCGACGCCGGTGTACCGGTGACCTTCGGGGTGCTGACGGTTGACTCCATTGAGCAGGCCATCGAGCGCGCCGGCACCAAGGCCGGCAACAAGGGCTGTGAAGCCGCGGAAACCGCGCTGGAAATGGTTTCCCTGCTCGGAAAAATCTGAACCGTTTGAATACGGGTTTTACGGGATTAGAAGTTATGACCGTTACCGCTTCCGCGCGCCGCAAGGCGCGCCATTACGCCATGCAGGCGCTGTATCAATGGCAGATTGCCGGTGCCAGCCTCAATACCATTGAGGCCGAGTTTCACGCCGACAACGATATGAGCAAGACCGACGTGGCGTACTTCCGCGATCTGTTCCACGGCGTGGCGAAGAACCTCGATGAAGTCGAGGGCGCATTTATTCCGCATCTGGATCGCGATGTCGAAGACCTGGACCCGGTTTCCCGCGCCCTGTTGCGCATGTCCACTTACGAGCTGCAAAACAGAATTGATGTGCCCTACAAAGTGGTGATCAATGAGGCGGTGGCGCTGGCGAAAAAATTCGGTCCCACCGATGCGTTCAAGTTTATCAACGGCATTCTCGACAAGACTGCTGCGGATCTCCGCGCCGCAGAGGTGAAGGCGGACAAGCGCTAAGCCCGTATGGCCGCTACCGGTGAGTTCGACATTATTCGCGAATATTTCGCCGCAGCCCCTGCCGCAGAGGGGGTGGTGCTGGGCATCGGCGACGACTGCGCGCTGCTGCAGCCGCCGGCGGGAGCCCTGCTCGCCACCAGTGTGGATACCCTGGTGGCGGGGCGCCATTTCCCCGAACAGGCGGATGCGGCCAAAGTCGCCAGCCGGGCCCTGCGGGTCAACCTCAGCGACCTGGCGGCAATGGGGGCCGAACCCCTGTGGTTCACCCTGGCGCTGACACTGCCCTCGGCTGATCGCAAGTGGCTGCAGGGGTTTTCCCGGGGCCTGCTGGAAACCGCGCGGGAATACGGCATTGCCCTGGTGGGCGGCGATACCACCGCCGGCCCCCTGTCGATCACCATTCAGGTGACCGGGCACACCACAAAGCCGTTGCGGCGCGACGGCGCCCGGGCCGGCGACAGCGTGTATGTGTCCGGCCCGCTGGGAGCCGCATCTGCGGCGCTGCCGCTGGTGCTGCGCAAGCGCAAAGTGGATGCCGAGTTGCAGCAGGCGGCGGAGGCGGCGTTTTACTGGCCGGAACCACAGCTGACGCTCTGCCGGGCAATCGCGCCCCTGGCCACAGCCGCAATCGATATCTCCGATGGCCTGCTGGCGGACCTGGGGCATATCTGCCGCGCCAGCGGTGTCTGCGCCGAAGTGGATGTGGACGCGCTGCCGGTGGCGGCGCTGGCACGGGAGCTGGCCGGGGAATCTGCGCGGGAACTCGCCGCCACCGGTGGCGATGACTACCAGCTGTGTTTTTGCGTTGCCGAGGCGGATGTGCCGGCGCTGGAGCAGTTACATTCGGGTGCGACGTGTATCGGCCGGCTGGTGGACGCCGCAGGGGAGCCACAAGTGATGGCTTACCGGCGCGGCCGGCGCTGGTCGCCGCAACAGACGGGATACCAGCACTTTTAAGGTTTTAGTGCTTTAGCCCTCGATGCTTGAGGTCTCGGTGTTTAAGGCCTAAGTGTTTAAGGCCTCGGTGCTTAAGTTATTAGAGCTTTAGGCATTGGCGCTTGACCGCCGGCGCACGGCGGAAACGGAATTGTAAACGTCCATGAATCAGCCAACTTTTCCCCAGCTGCTGCGCAGCCCCACCATGCTGCTCGCCTTTGGCTTTGGCTCCGGTCTCGCCCGCAAGGCGC
Source organism: Microbulbifer aestuariivivens (assembly GCF_039545115.1). NCBI lineage: Bacteria > Pseudomonadati > Pseudomonadota > Gammaproteobacteria > Cellvibrionales > Microbulbiferaceae > Microbulbifer > Microbulbifer aestuariivivens. The sequence goes on from NZ_BAABRT010000009.1 coordinate 80,809, forward strand.
CGGGCACCTTCGGAACCCTCGCGGCGATTCCGCTGTGGTGGCCGCTGCAGCAGTTGCCGCCGGTGTGGTACCTGGCGGTGGTGGTGGCCGCGGCGATTCTCGGCTGCTACCTGTGTGGCGCCGCATCGCGCAAGATGGGCGTACACGATCACGGCGGCATTGTCTGGGATGAAATGGTGGGCTACTGGCTCACCATGTTTATGGCGCCAGCCGGCTGGGGCTGGGCCATTTACGGTTTTGTGCTGTTCAGGATTTTCGATATCGCCAAACCGCAGCCCATTGGCTGGGCGGATCGCCATGTGCACGGTGGTGTGGGCATCATGCTGGACGATATACTGGCCGCCGGATATGCGGCGCTGGTGCTGCATCTGACCGCCTACATCATGGCTTAGGAGCGATCGATGCGATCCCTGGCTTTTCTTCTGTTATTGCTGTCTGTACCGCTCGCCTGGTCCCAGGAAGTGCAGTTGAAGGCCCTGTTTGGCAGCAGTGCCATGCTGGAGGTGGATGGCCAGCAGCGGCTCTTGAAAGCGGGGCAGACCTCTCCCGAGGGTGTGCAGCTGCAGGAGGTGGCTTCCGGTGTTGCGGTGGTGCGGATTGGCGGGCGGCGGCAGGAGTTGACGCTGGATGCCCCAGTGGCGGCCAGCTACGCCGAGGCCGCCCGCGCGGAGGTGCGCCTGATGGCCGACAGCCGTGGCCATTACAGCACCAGCGCCTGGGTCAACGGTCGCCGGGTTAATATGATGGTGGATACCGGTGCCACCAGTATCGCGTTCAATTATCCGACCGCGCGCAGCCTCGGGCTGAACCTGGAGCGCGCGCAACCGATCCGTGTGTCCACCGCCAGCGGTATCGCCAAGGCTTTTCGCCTGACGCTGGATAGCGTCACGATTGGCGGCATCAAGCTGCACAATGTGGACGCCACGGTGCATGAAGGGGACTTTCCCGAGGTCACCCTGCTGGGCAACACTTTTCTCAGCCGGGTGGATATACAGCAGCAGCAAGGTGTGCTTATTCTTCGCGCCCGCGACTGAACAATTTGGCGCAGTGTCTCGGCGCTGTCAGTGACTGAATGAGGTAAGAGTTTGACCATTCGCTTCGTGGAATCCTCGAAACTTCCCACACCCTGGGGCATGTTCGAAATGCACGGTTTTGAGGATACGGAATCCGGCAAGGAGCACGTTGTCCTCACCATGGGGGACATGGATACGGACGAGCCGCTGCTGGCCCGCATCCACTCCGAGTGCCTGACCGGGGACGCCCTCTTCTCGCTGCGCTGCGACTGTGGCGCGCAGCTGCAGCACGCCATGCACCGTATTGCCCTGGAAGGGCGTGGGGCCATTTTTTACCTGCGCCAGGAGGGTCGCGGCATTGGTCTGTTGAATAAGATTCGGGCCTATCACCTGCAGGATTGCGGCGCGGACACGGTGGAAGCCAACGAGCAGCTGGGCTTCGGCGCCGATATGCGGGATTACTCGATCCTGCAAGAAATGCTCAAACACCTGGGTGCAAAATCCATCCGCCTGATGACCAATAACCCGCGCAAGGTGAAAGCACTGGAGGAACTGGGCATCGACGTGACCGAGCGCCTGCCCCACGAGACCGGCCGCAATCCGCACAATGTGAAGTACCTGTCCACAAAGAAGGGCAAGCTCGGCCATCTGTTCGCGGACGAGGACCAAAACGACCCGCAAGATTAGGTGCGCAGCTTTAATAAAAAAGCCTGCTCTGGTTTCTGGCCGAGGGAACAACGCCCATAGCATTTTTCAGGAGCCAGGAGCCAGGAGCCAGGAGCCAGGAGCCAGGAGCCAGGAGCCAGGAGACAAGAGCCAGGAGCCAAGAGCCAAGAGCCAAGAGCCAAGAGCCAAGAGCAAGAATCGCGGCAATAAAGAAGCGCAATACACAAAGGGGGACGGCAGAAGCCGTCCCCCTTTGTGTTGGTGGGGCGGGCGGTAACCCCTTGTGCAGGCGTTAGATCTGCTCTGCAGTCACTGCCTGCAAAGCTTTATCTGCGCACTACTTCTTTACTGTTGCCTTGTTGTTTTTCACCGCTCACCGCTCTTCTCTGCTGGGGACAGGCTCGATAGTGCGGAGCCGATTTTGAGTGTCATAAATCCGTTACAGATGCTTCACGGCGTTGCAATCTACCTGAGTCATACTTGGTGTTGAGTGAAATACCAGCGGGAACCCTCTCTGGGGTCTACACTCAAACTATCAGGTCGTCGTGGGTCGAGAAAGGTGATGCACTCGCGGGGACCCGATACAAAAGCCGGCTTTGCCGGCTTTTTTTTGGGGCGACTCGATCAGCTCGGTGGGGCTGGCTGCGGGATGGGTTGCTGTTTTTCCGCAGAATTTCCTTGCAGGGCTCCCTGTTGGAACTCCCTGTCAGAGCTGCCTGTCAGAGCTGCCTGTCAGAGCTCCCTGTCAGAGCTCCCTGTCAGAGCTCCCTGTCAGAGCTCCCTTCCAGAACACTTCCAGAACACCCTTCCAGAACACCCTTCCAGAACACCCTTCCAGAGCGCGCTATCAGAACTGTTCTGTGGAGCTGTGTCAAAGGCCGTTCTTACAGGTTTTCTTGCAAACCTTTCACACAGTGTGGACCCGTGGGCTCCTGCCGCAGAGTACGCCAGAGTTTTGCCATTCAAATCCCGCTGTGAAAATTCCTGCAATCTGGATTTTGTAGTCATCACAGAGTCACCCGCCCAGGCCCGGTATAACGAGCAAAATTTATCTACGTGATTCTGCGGTTCCCATGAGAATAGGCGCTCTGGCTTGTGAAATATAAAGTCAGATCAGGCAGTCGCGTCACGATGTAATGCCGGTAACCTTGGCGCTTAGACCTGGCGACACTTGAGGCGAAGCCACACGGGGGTAGAATTGCGCGCCATAAAATAAAAACTTCGCCGCCATGACAATCAAGAAAATAAAAACAACAAAATGGCTTAAAAAGCCCCATGCCCTGATGCCCCATGCCCTGATGCCCCATGCCTTGATGGTGCTGCTGGTGCTATTTTGCGTGGCCTGCAGTACGCATGGTCCAAGCGATAGTGCCGTCGGCTACCCCTTTGGTGTTCCCGTTGACAGTCACCGGCTGCTTGCTGAGTCGCCGTTGATGGCTGACTTCGATGTCGCTGAGTCGCTGGTTGCCGGACCGGGCGGAGTCATCCCCCAGCAACAGATAATGGCCCTGACCCCTGAAATTCGGGCTTTTCTCGCCGGGCTTGCGGGGGCGTCGGCGGAAGAGAAATGGTCGGTTTTGGTCGGCATGTTCCGCAATGGCATGTTCAGTGTGGACTACGATACGCTGACCACTCTGCCCGCGGCAGAAACTTTTGCCCGGCGTGAGGGCAACTGCCTGAGTGTGACCATTCTGCTGGCGGCGATGGCGCGGGAGCTGGGCCTAAAAGGGACCTTTAATGAGGTCGATGTGCCTAATACCCGCACCGAGGAAGGGGGGGTATTAATCAACTTGCGGCATATCAATCTTGTGCTGGAATTATCCACCGGTCCCCAGGTGATTGATTTTGGTGTGGTGGACTTTGAGATCGCCTTCAACCGTCGAGCGCTCTCTGACCAACAGGCCCTCGCGCAATACTTCAGCAATGTCGGTGCGGAACGACTTCTGGCCGGTGACTACCGGGCAGCTTTCCTCAATATGCGGGAAGCCTTGAGGCTTTCGCCCGGCAACAGCGATTTCTGGGTCAACCTCGGTGTGTTATACGAAAAACAGCGCTTGCCCGAGTACGCGGAGCAGGCCTTTATTCAGGCGCTGCAGCTGGATCCACTGAGCCTGGTTGCCGCCCGCAATCTGGAGCGACTGCTGGCAGAGCAGGGGCGGGAATCGGTGGCGGCGGGCCTCACTGATCAGGTCGTAAGGCTGCGCAGCCACAACCCCGTATTCGCTTACTTTGCCGCGCGCTCGGCTTATCAGGAAGACAGGTTCGGCGAGGCGCGCAAGCTGCTTGAGTCCGCGATCCGCCGCGACAATGCCGATCACAGACTGCACTTCCTGCTGGGGAAGGTGGCATTTGTGCAGGGGGACTTTCCGCTTTCCAAAAAGCATCTGCGCCACGCATTCGCCCTGGTGGACGACCCCCAGATCAAGAGAGACTACGAGCGGCAATTATTTGACCTGCGTAAGTAAGGGCAATAGCGGGGCGGAAAGCGGGCAAAAGCAGGGATTGCCGGGGTGAAGGCTGGAAACTGGAGTTGAATCAAAGAGGCAGTGGTAGCGCTCAGTAGCTCTTAGCCGCTCCTGCAGTGGCTCCAGCCCGGTAATGACCTGGCGGCTGGCCGCCTTGATTCGTTTGCAGTCATCCCGGGCTTTAGCGCATACCAATCTTTACCCGCTTGCGATCTTTCCTCATCAGGGTTTTATCCGCAGCGAAGCCGTGTTCGGCGGGTGTGTCCGCGGAGGCGAGCCCGCTTTTATACCTCTGGCGCTGTTGCGGCTGTGCCGGCTCCTCGGTATTTATTCGCCGCTGCTCGCTCCCGGCTGTCAGCGCCTGGCGGTTGCCTCTCAGCCATTAAGTCTCAGCGACAAGCTCACAAGCACTAACCCGAAGAAACCGGCTGTCATCTACTAACGGTCTGAATCAAATGGGGGCCACGGGGTCCGCTGACTCTGTGGCCGGGTTGCTGGCGGACTGCCCTCCCTGGGAGACAATCCACTGATTCATGCGTTTTTCCAGCACATTCAAGGGCAGGGCGCCGGCTCCCAGCAGTTCATCGTGGAAGCTGCGGATATCGAAGTTATTACCCAGCCGCTGCTGGGCTGTGGCCCGCAGGTCCATGATCTTCAGTTGCCCCAGCTTGTAGGCGAGGGCCTGGCCCGGCCACACCAGATAGCGGTCGATCTCCACGGTCACGTCGTGGCGGGGCTTGGCGCTGTTATCCATAAAGTATTCGATGGCCTGTTCGCGGCTCCAGCCCAGCTGGTGCATGCCGGTATCCACCACCAGGCGCACGGCGCGCCACATGTCGTAGGTGAGGGCGCCAAACTCGTTGTAGGGGTCGGTGTACAGGCCGAGATCGTAACCGAGGCTCTCTGAGTAGAGGCCCCAGCCCTCGACGAAGGCGGTGTACATGCCCAGGCGGCGCAGCGGGTGAACATCCTCGACTTCCTGCGCCAGGGCGATCTGCAGGTGGTGGCCGGGCATGGCCTCATGCACCGTCAGCGCTTCCATCTCCCACTTGGGGCGGCTGCTCACTTTGTAAGTGTTGGCGAAGAAGATGCCGGCGCGACCGGCTTCGAGTGAGCCAGGCTGGTAGTAGGCGGTGGTCTGCGACTTCTCCGAGTAGCTGGGAATGGGTTTTACGCCGTAGGGCAGGCGCGGCAGGGTGCGGAACAGCTTTGGCAGTTCCGCGTCGATACGCTTGGCTATATCGCGATAATCGCGCATCAGGTCTTCGCGGCTGGTGTGGTAGAACTGCGGGTCGCTGCGCAGGAAGTCGGTAAAGGCGGCGAAGTCACCCTCGAAGGCGGTTTTGGCGATGATCTTTTCCATCTCTGCGCGTATGCGTTTGACCTCTTGCAGGCCGATGCGGTGAATCTCCTCCGGGCTGAGTGCGGTGGTGGTTTCTTCGCGCACCTTGTGGGCATACCAGCGGGTGCCATCCGGCAGGCTGGTGAAGGCGCTGTCCACCCGTGCCTGCGGGATGTAAACGCGCTCGACAAACTCCGCCAGGTCGCGCCAGGCCGGGACCAGCTCGCGGTGGTAGAGGGCGAAGGCGCGGTTGCGCAGGCGCTTTTGTTGTGACGCCGACAGGCTTCCCGGCATTGTTACAAAAGCCTTCAGTAGCGGGCTTTCCTCCGCGGCTTCGGGAATCAGGGAGCGGATCTGTGCCGGCAGGTCGCGCAGGGTGATCTGCGGCGGGGTGATGCCCTTTTCCAGTCCCTTTTCCATCAGGGTGCGGGTCTGCTGAATCAGCAGTGGCAGGCGGTCCAGGCGCACGATGAGCTGGTCGTAGTCTGCGCTATTGGCCTTGGGCATGGCTTCGAGCACGGAAGGCACATTGCGCTGGATACCGCTCATATGGGTGATGGGCAGCAGGTGCTCGGGGAACTGGAAGCCTTTTACCTCCGAGAGCAGGTCCTGGTACAGCAGCTGGTGATCCAGCAGGCGGGACTCCGGCAGTGCGTCGGTGTCGATGTGGCGGCTGGCGGCCAGCATGCGGCGAGTCTGCTCGCGGCGGCGGCTGATGGCCTCCATGGAGTTGTCGGTCCAGCGGTCATTCACCCCCGGGTAGCCTTGATAGGTGCCCCAGCTTGGGAAACTCTCCATGAGCCACTGGTAACGGAGGTCCTGCAGGGCCTCGAGCTGTGCCTCGGCGCCTTTGCGCGGCAGGGCATCGAAGGCTTTGTCGAACGCCTCCTGTTCCATGGCGGTGACGCCGGCGGAGGAAAAAATGGCCAGGGCGGCCAACGCGGTCTTGCGTATCAAGGACATGGTCCCCCCTCAAATCTGGTCGAATACAATTTTGTAGCTGCCGCCTGCATATCAATGGCTCGGCTGGGCAAAGAGACAGCAGAAAATGAGGGCTGTCCAAAGCGTCAGCGGGCGGCTATGAATCGGTGTGCTGGCGCTGTCTCTAGAGGGCAGCTGCCTGACCGGAAAAATGCTTGTCGTCGAGTTGTTGCAGTCGCCGGCGGATGCTTTCCTCGATACCGGCGGCGTCGAGGCCGATGCCGGCGAGGAGATCGGGATGTTTGCCGTGTTCGATGATTTTGTCCGGCAGGCCCAGCTGCAGCAGCGGAATCACGGTGCCGCTGCTGCTGAGGTATTCCATCACCCCACTGCCGGCACCGCCGGCGATGGTGTTTTCTTCCAGGGTCACCAGCAGCTGGTGGCTTGCGGCCAGCTGGTCGATCAGTTTCTCATCGAGCGGCTTGACCCAGCGCATGTCGACAACGGTGGCGCCGAGTTTTTCCGCCGCGGCGACAGCCGGTTCCAGCAGGGTGCCGAAGTTGAGTATCGCCACCTGGCTGCCCTCGCGCACGGGGCGCGCCTTGCCGATCGGCAGTGCCGTCATCGTTTTGTCGATTTCGACTCCCGGTCCGGTGCCGCGCGGATAGCGCACGGCGGATGGCCCGCTGTGCTGGTAGGCGCTGTACAGCAGTTGGCGGCACTCGTTTTCGTCACTGGGGGCGGCGATGACCAAATTGGGCAGGCAGCGCATGAACGTGAGGTCGAAGCTGCCGGCGTGGGTGGGGCCATCCTCGCCCACGAGTCCCGCGCGATCGATGGCGAAGGTAACGTCCAGATCCTGGATCGCCACATCGTGCACCATCTGGTCGTAGCCGCGCTGCAGGAAGGTGGAGTATATGGCCACGACCGGTTTTTGCCCCTCACAGGCGAGACCGGCGGCGAAAGTCACCGCGTGCTGTTCGGCGATGGCGACGTCGTGGAAACGCTCGGGGAAGCGCTCGGAGAATTCCACCATGCCGGACCCCTCGCACATGGCGGGGGTGATGGCGATCAGGCGCTCATCCTGCTCGGCGGTGTCGCACAGCCACTGGCCGAAGATGTCCTGGTATTTGGGCAGTTTGCGCTCGCCCTGAGTGCTTGTGGATACCGCCACCTGCACCTTGGGTTCCGGCTCGAGCTTGTTGAGGGCGTGGTAGCCCACCGGGTCTTCCTCGGCGGGACCGAAACCCTTGCCCTTGGTGGTGACGATATGCAGCAGCTGCGGGCCGCGCTGGCTGCGCAGGTTGCGCAGGGTTGGCACAAGGTCTTGCAGGTTGTGACCGTCCACCGGGCCCACATAATTAAAGCCCAGCTCCTCGAACAGGGTGCCGGGGGTGATCATGCCTTTTACATGTTCCTCGGTGCGCCGCGCCAGCTGCCAGGCCCTGGGAATCTTGGACAGGATTCTGCGGCTGCCCTCGCGCATGGTGAGATAGGTCTTGCTGGCGAGGATTTTGGCGAAATAGGTCGCCAGACCGCCCACATTCTTCGAGATCGACATGCGGTTGTCGTTCAGCACCACCAGCATATCCTGGCCGGTATAGGCGGCGTGGTTGAGGGCCTCGAAGGCCATGCCTGCGGTCATGGCGCCGTCGCCAATTACCGCCACCACTTTGCGTTCGTCCTGCGATCCCAGCGCCATTCCCAGCGCGGCGCTGATGGAGGTGCTCGAGTGGCCCACGCCGAAGGTGTCGTAGGGGCTTTCGCTGCGCTTGGGGAAACCGGACAAGCCGCCCTGCTGGCGAATGGTCAGCATCTCTTCGCGGCGCCCGGTCAGGATCTTGTGCGGGTAGGTCTGGTGTCCCACATCCCACACCAGCCGGTCGTCCGGGGTGTTGTAGATGTAGTGCAGGGCAATGGTCAGCTCCACCACGCCCAGCCCGGCACCAAAGTGGCCGCCGGTCTGACCCACGCAGTAAAGCAGGTACTCGCGCAGCTGGCTGGCCAGCTCCGGCAGCTGGCGCTCATCGAGGGCGCGCAGCTGCGCCGGGCTGTCGATACCATCGAGCAGCGGTGTCTGCGGTCGAGTACGGGGGATTTCGTCGAACATCAAACGTATCAATTGCAACAAAAGTATGGAAAAGGATTGTATGCCCGCATGGGGCATATTGCATCCCGAACGGGCTCCGGCAGCGGGGTTCACCCCGGAATAAGGGCGTCTCTGGTCAAGTTTTCGCGCAAGCGGCGCGATTAGTGACTGCGGTTGGCAACATACTCCGCCAACTGTTCCAGCAGTGCGGTATCCCCGCGCACTGCCTGCAGCGCGTCCAGTGCTTCCCTGTGCAGGCCCGCCAGTTTCCGCCGGGCCTCGTCCAGCCCCAGCAGTGACACATAGGTGGGCTTGTTGCGCGCCGCGTCGGCGCCCTGGGTTTTGCCCAGGGTCTCGGTGTCTGCGGTGACATCGAGAATATCGTCCTGCACTTGAAAGGCCAATCCCAGAGCCTCCGCGTAGCGGCTCACGGCAGCGAGCTGTACCTCGTTGGCGCCGCCGAGCAGCGCGCCGATACGGGCGCTGGCGCGGATCAGTGCCCCGGTCTTCAGGCGGTGCATCTGTTCCAGTTGCGCGATATCGAGCTGGTGGTTGACTGCCGCCAGATCGATGGCCTGGCCAGAGACCATGCCGCGCGCGCCGGAGCCGGCGGCGAGTTCCTGCATCAGGCGAATCTTCAGGCGGGCATCCGCCTCGGAGTCCAGCAGCAATTCAAATGCCAGAGTCTGCAGGGCGTCGCCGGCGAGAATGGCGCTGGCCTCGTCGAATGCGATATGGCAGGTGGCGCGGCCACGGCGCAGGTCGTCATCGTCCATGGCGGGCAGGTCGTCATGAATCAGGGAGTAGGCGTGGATACACTCCATTGCCGCCGCAGCGCTGTCGCAACGGGCCGGGTCGAAATGCTGCTCCTGGATGAGGGCGGCACAGGCGTAGACCAGTGCCGGCCGCAGTCGTTTGCCCGGTCCGAGGGCGCCATACTGCATGGCGGCAAACAGGGTGTCAGCAGCCGGGACCGAGGGTGCCAGCGCTACCTTGAGGCGGGCTTCCACCCGCTCGGCAGCCGCCTTCAGGAAAACCGGCAGGGGTGCCTGGTTGATGGGAGTCACGCCTCAGAGATCCTGCTCGGTTTGGCTGTTGTCGCCGCTTTCGAATGGCGCTTCCTGTATTGTGCCGTTCTGTTCCATCAGCACCTTGACCTTCTGTTCGGCGCTGGCCAGTTTCTGCTGGCATTCCCGAGTCAGCTTTACCCCGCGCTCGAAGTCCGCCAGCGCTTCCTCAAGGGGTAGGTCGCCCGCTTCGAGACGCTCCACCAGCTGTTCCAGTTCCTCGAGCGCCTGCTCGAAGGTTGCCGCTTTCTTCTTTGCCGCCATTTGGGGTCCGCCTGTTTCTGCTCTGGCGCCGGGCCCGGGAGTGGATGTCCCGGGGGCCGGTCTTGATCGTGCGCGCAACCTTAGCGGCTGGCGCACAGGTGGTCAATTGAGGGGTGCGGTCTTCTCGGCATCCTGCTCCAGCGACATCAGGTAATGGGCCAGGGCGCGCTTTTGCGCGGCACTGAAATCATAGGTTGGCATGGGCGGGGTGGGGGTGTCGAAATAGTTCGCCAGCTGCTGAAGTGAGTATTTACTGGCGAGGTTTGTGAGTGGTAACTGAACCCCATGGCAGCCGGCACAGCCAAAGCGCTGGTAGATTGCCTCGCCGCGCTGTGCGGCGCCGCTGTCGATGGACTGCGGTTTCGGTAGGGCCTGGAGTTCCGAACGGCTGTCTGGGCCGGGAAGGGGGCCGCTGCCGTCTGGCTCCCCGTAACGCACGCGATAGACAGCGCCGGCGTAATCATCGGAGATATAGATGTTGCCACTGGTGTCCTCGGTAAAGGCCACCGGCCTGCCGTAAACCGTTTCCCGGTCCTCGCCGAGAAAACCCCATAAAAAATCCCGTTCGCGGATATTGCCTTTGTCGTCCCAGTGTAGGGATACCACCTTGTAGCCATCTTTTTGTTCCCGGTTCCAGCTGCCATGCAGCGCCACCAGTGCGGCATGCCGATGGGAGGCCGGTTGCGAGGGGCTCTCGAGGAAGTGGATGCCGAGCGGGGCGTTGTGGGCCTGGAAACCGTGTGCCGGCGCAATGGACTCCGCGATCTTCTTTTGGGTCTCCGGGCCGGCGCCGACGCCGAAGTCCGGGTCGGCAACAAGGTTTCCGTTTGCGTAGGGCCAGCCGTAAAAGCCGCCCTGGCGCACCTGGTTGAGTTCGTCGGGGGGGAAACCGTCGCCCAGCCAATCGCGGCCGTTGTCGGTGGCGTAGAGGGCTCCGTCCACTGGCGACCAGTCAAAACCGACACTGTTGCGCAGCCCCGAGGCAAAGATTTCCGGCTCGCCGCCTTCTGGCTTGAAGCGCATGATGGTGGCGCGCCGCGGGTTTTCCTCTTCGCAGACATTGCAGCTGGAGCCGCTGCTCAGGTAGATCCAACCGTCTGGGCCCAGGCCGATGGTTTTGGTCCAGTGATTGCCGCTATCGTCGAGCCCTTCAATGATGCGCTGGTAACTTCCGGCCAGGCGGCCATCGGAATGATCGAAGGGCACCCGGCCGATAGCATCGCTTTCGGCGATATACAGCCAGTCTTCGTGCAGCAGAAGGCCGTGGGGGCGGCGCAGGCCATCGATCAGCACCCGCTGACCATCGGCGCGACCATCGCCATTGGCATCTTTCTGCAACAGGCTGACCTGGCCTTGCCGGGGTTGCGAAACCAGGACATCGCCGTTGTGGGTGACGGCTAGCCAGCGGGCGTTGGGCACGTCATCCGCAAACAGGGTCACGCCGAAGCCTTGCGTCACCGAGAGCTGGCGTTTAACTGTTTCTTCGTCGGTATCCGCGGTGCCGGTTATCTGTTGCCACGGCACATTGACTCCAGGGGTCAGCAATACGATAGAGGATGCCGCAAAGATGACTAAGACGATAAAAATGAGCGTGTATTTCAACAATTTATTCACGATAGAGGTTGATCCGATAATAATTGTGCCTATAGTAAAAGCTGTTGTCCGTCGACGCCTTTTGTATCATATGCGGTGTCGCCGCGTCGCTTCCCTGCCTGTATACCTCCATGCCGTTGTGCGATATGTCTGCACCTTGTGCGATATATCGCACAAGAAAATCAGTCGATTTCCACTACCAAATTTTGCTGCTCTGTCCATAATGAGAGTGCAAGGACGCTTAAGGGACTGCAAAACTGCGGCAAGGGAATAAATGGATTGTGCCGCCGCTCAACGGATCTGAGCACCATCCTGTGAGACGCACCGTCCGGGCCGGATTGCCTGGGCGGTGTTTCACATTTAGGCCTTCAGTTCTTTCAGGCACCCCTGTCTTCCTTTTTCTTTGTTCCGTTCTGCCGTCGTCCATTCGTCATTCAAGCCTGTGCTTCAGTTCTTTGCGGATACTTCCACTGCCGCACTTCAAAACGTGTATCGATAAAACGGCTCGCGGTTCTTTGTTATGAGAGCTGAGTGACCGGGTCAATGTCTTCTGCCTGTACGATATATCTCACTCCAATTTCAGCCTTTTGCCTCTGGCAGCTTTCCGCTCGTTGGTAATAATTAAATGGCAAGGATGCAGCAGGCAAGGAAGCCAGCAGCCAGGCAAGGCCATCGGCAGGGATGCACGAAGGCAAGCATGCCGATAAGCACGGAAGCAGTTCGGCAATCATCGCAGCGCAGCATGGAAGCAGCGAGGCAGAAGTACGGACGAGAGTGGACGTAAGAAGTAACAGGGATGTATGCCGCGGCGCTGGATCTAGTGGACGAACTCTAGAGAACGAACCGCAAAGCTCAAAGGAATTGAGCGCTATCCTGTGAGATTGAGTGAAACACCCCCCGGGCGGGATTGCCCGGGGGGTGTTTTGCGTTTTGGCGCTGACTTTTTGCCAGTGACAACAGTACCGCCGACCAGCGCGGGGCATGCGAGTGTGTAAGTGCGTATGCGGGCGAACCCTGTCATTACTGCTGCTCAGGAGTATGCGGCCGCCGGTATCCGCAATGGCGACCCTTCCCATCTTTTCCTATTCTCTGCGGTTTGGTTGGCTACTCGGCGCTGGTGCTTCCGTGTCATCGGCCAGCAGTCAATCAGCCAGCGCCGATAAGACCTAGCTTTATTTCCCTTGAAAGCTTATCTCTCCCCGGGTCTGGCATGGCGTGGGTATTGCCTAGCAATAGCCTGGGAATAGTGCTCATGCTCGCAGCAGGCATAAGAAGCCAGCGGTTGCAGCTGGCCAGCCTGCGGCTGGCGTGTCTCAACTGGCAGAGCGCAGCCGGGCTTTGCCATTAACCCGGCAAGGGGCGGGACTTCGGGCAGCTTCCGCTTCGGCATACTGGTGGAATATCCCTTCAGCATGGATGGCTCAGGCGATCGCCTGGCGGATCAGGCTCGAAAGGTACTCGCTGAAGTTGTGCCCGGCATGGGCGAGCATCTTCGGAAACATGGAGATCGGCGTCATGCCGGGGAAGGTGTTCACCTCGTTCAGGTAGATATTGCCATCGTCGGTGAGGAAGAAGTCGATACGCGACAGGTCCTTCAGCTGCAAGCCGGCAAACGCCCGTTTTGATGCCTCGTGAATCCAGGCCAGCTGTGCCTGACTCAGGCCCTGTGCTTCAACGAAGGTTCTCGCGCGGCTGGCCTCCGCGTACTTTTCCTCGTAACTGTAAAAAGTATCCTCCGGCGCGCAGACTTCCCCGGGTGGAGTGATGACCAGTTCGCCTGCATAGCGATAGGCGGCCACTTCCAGCTCGCGCACTTTGAGGGACTTTTCCACCAGCACATAGGGAGACAGGGCAAACGCCTGCGTGAGTGCTTCGGCCATCTGCTCCTCATTCGTCACCCTGAAGCAGCCCACGGACGAGCCCTGGTTGGAGGCCTTTACGAATACCGCTCCCCATTGCCGCAGGGCCATGGTGGCCTTGGCGATTTCCTCTTCGCTGTTGCTGAACAGGAACTGGTAGGGTGTGTTGTCGATACCCAGTGCGGTCAGCCAGAGTTTGGTGGTGACCTTGTTGAAGCAGAGCTTGCTGGCCTCTGGGCCGCAGCCGAAGTAGGGGATGCCGAATAATTCCAGCTGGCTTTGCAGGTCGCCGGTCTCCCCCGGATAGCCATGGATTGCGGGGACCACGTAGTGCACATCGCGGGTGCTGCCATCTTCCGCTACCAGCTGGCGCTGTTGGCTCAGGTAGTGCACGCCGCCATTGCGATCGCTGAGGCGGCCACTGGCATCCATCACCACACGGGTCAGGGCGATATCGCTGACATTCTGGAGTTGCTCCTCGATAAAGTCTGCCGTGCGCAGCGACACGTCGTGCTCACTGCCGCCACCGCCACAGATCAGCAGGGCCTGTATCGGGGTTGGTGTTGGTTGGCTCATGGAGTTCCCTTTTATTTTTGGCCATGCTCTCAGGCCAGGCATCCGCTCATCGGTTGCAGGCAGCAGATAGTCGCCAGGTGTTCTGCTTATCGACCCTGTTGCCAAGGCCCGCCCGGCAAGCTCCAGCTTAGACGGACTCGGCCCCCGTGGATCAGGGGGCAGTCAGCACCTGTTGGCACTGCTGCGGCAGCGGCCTGGGTTTGGGCCGCTCCGGTGTCGGCGCTTCACCTCTTAGCATGGCGTAAAACTCATCGCTAAACCACCAGTCCAGGTCCGCACCGCAGGGATCGCCGCTGGGCGGCCGTTGGGGTTTGCAGTTGGCGTCGTCACCCGGGCAGGCGAGGCGCACATGGAAATGGTAATTGTGGCCCCACCAGGGGCGTACCTTGCGCAGCCATTCCTTATCGTCCCCGGCCAGCGCGCACATTTTGCGCTTGATGGTGGGGTGGACAAAGATGCGCGCTACCCGTTCGTCCTCGGAGGCGATACGCAGGATCTTGGGAATGCGCGTATCCCAGTTTTCCTCCAGCAGCCGGTGTTCCTGCTCGTCGGCCAGCGGAACCGCCGAGATGTTGTCTCGCTCCCAGCTGGTCAGGGGGCGCTGCTGTGCACGCCAATCCTGGCTGTACCAGATGTCGATATCCAGCCCCATCTGGTGGCTGCGGTGGCCGAAGGTGAAGGGGCCGCCACGCGGCATGGACATATCACCAATCTGCAGCCGGCCCAGCTGATTGCGGGCCACTCGACGGGAAAAATCCTTCAGGAAGCGAATGGTGTCCGGGTGGGCGAAGTGGCGGTTGCGGCCGGTGCGCATTAGCTGGAAACCCTTACCGCGCAACGTCATCGCCTCGGCCCCGGCGAGGCAGCCATTGGTATAGCTGCCGATGCTGGCGGATGGTTGTGAGGACGGGCGATCAATCTCCGCCCATGGGTTTGGCGGCTGCTGGGCTGTGGCGGGCAGAGTCAGCGAGAAAGCCAACAGTGCGGCGAGCGGGACGATCAAAAGGGATTGGCGATTTAAAACCATCTGGCCGAAACAATTCCCTGAGTATGGCTGGAGGAGCTGGCGCAATAGGAGTTTGCGCCAGCATCGTAAGAATAAAAATAGACCTCAGCTGTGCGGAGAAGTATCCGTCGCTCGCAGAATTTCCCGCAGTGCCGCAAGCAGGGCATCCATCTCATCATCGGTTCCGATGGAGATACGCAGGTATTCACTGATGCGCGGTTTGTTGAAGTAGCGCACCAGTATCCCGCGCTCCCGCAAGGCGTTGTAAACCGTCTCCGCAGCCATGCCGCGAGGGCGTGCCAGAACGAAGTTGGCCATGGATGGAACCACGGCGAAATCCAGCTCATGCAATGCCTCGGCAACCCTGCTGCGGGTGGCGACCACTTTGCCGCTGGTTTCTTCCAGCCAGTCCTCGTCGCCAATGGCCACCGCCCCCAGCTGCTGGGCCACGCTGTCGATGGGGTAGGAGTTAAAGGAATTTTTGGTGCGCTGCAGGCCCTCGATCAGGTGTGCCTGACCCAGCGCATAGCCCAGGCGAAGGCCGGCGAGGGCGTGGGACTTGGACAGGGTGCGGATCACCAGCAGGTTCGGGTACTGGTCGATCAGCGAAGCCGCGCTGTCGCCGCCGAAATCAATATAGGCTTCGTCAATCACCACCACCCGCGCCGGGTGCAGCTGCAGCAGGCGCTCGATTTCGTCCAGCGCCAGAATGCGGCCAGTGGGCGCATTGGGGTTGGGCAGGATTACGCCGGCTGCGGGGCCCTTATAGTCTTCCACATCCACGGTGAAATCGTCCCGCAGTGCCGGTGTGCCGTACTCGATGCCATACAGGTTGCAGTAAACCGGATAAAAGCTGTAGGTAATATCCGGGAGCAGCAGTGGCTCATCGCGGCGGAAGAAGCTGTAAAAAGCGTGGGCCAGCACCTCATCGGAACCATTGCCGACGAACACCTGCTCCGCTTTTACCCCGCAGTGGGCGGCGATGGCCGCGCACAGCTCCGCGGACTCCGGGTCGGGGTAGCGCCGCAGGGCCTCTGGCAGCGCCGGGTCGGCGAGTGTGGCCATGGCCTTGCGGGAGGGCGGGTAGGGGTTTTCGTTGGTATTGAGCTTGATCAGCTTGCGCCCGCGGGGCTGTTCACCGGGCACATATGGCTGCAGGTCCGCCAGGGCGGGACTCCAGAACGGGTTGGTCACTAGGCTGCCTCCTCTCGACTGCCGGCAGTATGGTCTTTGTGCGGGTTTGTGGCCTTGTCAGCGTCCGGTGCGGGGGTGGTCACATCCTTCGCCTCAATGGCGGACTCCTCCTGTTCGATAGGAATGTCGAACAGGGCCTGGGTTTGGGACACAAATTCATCCAATGGCACCGGCGCGCGCAGAAGCATGTCTTTGTGTTTGAGTTCGGTGCTGATCTGGGGGATGCCGTCAAACTGCGCCATATTGCCGATCTGCTCCATCAATGTCAGGCCGAGGAACCCCCACGGCAGGATCATCGCTGCCGCGAGGCGCCATCTGGGGGTGATATTCGTCGCCAGATAGATGGCGGACCACAGCATGGCCGGCAGTAAAACGGCGAGGATGGCCACACTGATCATCTCCACCAGATTGCCCATGGCGAAATTGTAATCCAGCAGGGTGCTGAACCACTCCCAGCCGGCAAAAATCAGCGCACCGAGGGCGGCAATGGTCAGTTGAGTAAAGAACATCGACTCGTGGTGCACCACCCGGCCGATCAGTGACCAGGCACCGGCATAAATCAACAGGCCGATAATACTGCCAAAGAAGATGTTGATAGCGCCGGTCCAGCGAAATTCCTCGGCGGTGTTCAGGTAGGCGGTCAGCAGGGTCAGCAGGCCCGCCAGAACCAGTAGGGTCACAGCCTTGGTCGGGCTGGCCAGTCGCGAGAACAGGTGCTCCAGGGAGTGCAGTGGCACTGCGGCTTCCATTGGCGCTGCGCTGTCCACGAGGCGGAAGTGGCTGCGGCCCAGTTGGATTTCGTCGCCGGAGACAATGCGGCGCTCGCGCACTTGGCCGCCCTCGATGCTGCTGTCCCGCAGGTTGCGGACCAGTTGAGTGCCGTTCAGCGAATTCATGTCCCGCAGCAGAAAGCCGCCATCCTCGGCGCACAGTATCTCCGCATGGTGGGCATCGGCGTGGGCGTCCTCCAGAATGGCGTCATTGTCGTAACCACGTCCGATGGTGAAGCGCTCTCCCTCCATGCGGTAGCGGGCTTGCACCCGCCGGGCGCGGTTCAGCTCTTCGATAATCAGTGCCATTGGATCTCGCTCGTGAACTTCTCAGAGAATGCGGCGGCGGACTCTTTGGTGAAACCCGACAGGGTGAAGTGGCTTACCAAAGCGCGGTCCTCTTTGTCGACACTGAGACTCAGATAAAAAATATCGTAGAGGTCCGGAAACTGTTTATAGCGGCGAACACAGTAACTGGTGCGGGCGATGATGGGGTCGTTCTGTTCGCCGTTCTCACCGGCTGGGCGCGGCTGCTCGGTAAAGGACTGGCGGCACTTGAACGCGGTGACATCATCCTCGCCGGCGTCATTGCCCGGCGCGAAGCGGTTCATCTGCTGTTCGTAATAGTTGTAAAAGCGGGTTGGCAGCAGGTCTTCTTTTGCCTCCAGCCAGAAAAATTCATACTCGATTCGGCCGGTATTGAAGCTTTCTGACAGGTAGATGACATCCTGACCGGTACAGCCCTTGTCGATGCGGGTTACCGGGTTGTCATCATCTTCCTGGGTGTTTCCCCAGCACTGTATAGCGGGCACGATTTCGCCTACCACTTCGGCATCTCCCAGCGGGCGCAGTTTCCACTCCGCATTGAGTACCTCGCTGATGATTTCCCTCTGGTTCTGCAGCAGCTGCTCGCTAGTCACCTGCTGCAGATCTTTGGCTTTGTCCTCGCTACCGAGGTGCTGGCGCAGTTTTGCCAGCTTTTCCACCGGTACCAGGAAGCTCACCTGATTGCCGGCAGTGGCCACATTGATACCTACCACCTTGCCGCTCGCGTTGATGACCGGGCCGCCGCTCATGCCGGGGTTAATGGAGCCGGCGAAATGGATACGGTCATAAAAACTGCCACTGGCGATGCCGTTATAGGTGCCGGGGATCAGGGTCATGCCCAGATCCAGTGGGTTGCCCAGGGCAAAAATAGTCTCGCCTTTGCTCGGGGTTTCTTCCGTCAGTTGCAGGTGCTGACTGCCGGGCGTGTCCATACGCAGGATGGCCAAATCGTTGACGACATCGATATCCAGAAGGCTCAGCGCGCCTTCAGCGCCATCGACGGAGAGATATTCCAGGCGGTATTTGTCCGGGTCGCTCACCGCCTCGGCAACAACATGGTAGTTGGTCGCAACAAGACCGCCGGGGGAAATCTGGAAACCGGAGCCGAGGCCGGCTTTGGAGTTGGAGGACTTCTCGATGAGGCGGATCTGATACAGGGCCCCACGATAATCTCTGTAGAGCTGCTCGTAGCTCTGCGCCAGCGCGAAGCAGGGAATACTACATAACAACAGAACCATCAGGCGCGCGCAAAGTGTGGGCATTAGCTTTGTGTAAATTATGGGCAGAAAGGCTTTGATCTTACGGGATAAGGACTGGGGCAACAAGTTTCTCCCTGAGGCCATCAGGCGGAAATCCTAGCGCAGTTTTTTCTGAATTCGATGCTCCGACCCGCGAGCTGCGTATGGCGGCGGGAGTGCTCGCACTTGCAAGCTGGTCGAGGGAGGGCGGTTTTCCTGCGGTGGTGTGGGAGAGCGAGTAGGGTGTGGAGATTCTATGCCGCGTTGGGTGCTACTTTATTCCATTTCGGCGTGCTGGCTGATTTGCGGGTCGGCCTGCTGGCCGGTCTGTGGGCCGGGATAGTCGGCACAATCAAAGCAGCTTTCGACAGTATGCTCCAGGGGATGTCCCGGTGTGTGTCCCGGGGGCTGGCGTGAACAAGTGAGCACTTACCACAATGCTTGGCTGTTGGCGCTACCGCTGTCCTTCTAGCTACAGCTGCCCCTCTATATAGGGTGTTCTCCATGTGGAGCCCTCGTCAATAGCCCACCACAATAGCCCTCTCGATAGGGGCACTTAATTTGTCAGCTGTGCTTGCCCTGGCTGAAACAGGCCCGCTCGATGGCGTGTAATGGGGTGTAATGGCGTGTAATCGATCTGTAATGGCTCTATCCGTACAGTGCTTGACGAGGATTGAGAGCGGGTTGTGTCGGGGGCTGACGACGCAGCCTCGGCAGGATGCCACTCTCCAACCTTCAGTGCTTTCCGTGGGATCACGGTCCCGTGCGCCGAGTGCCAAGCTCGGTAAAGGAACATGAATTCAGTGCAAGCTGGATAGTCAGGCCGGACCGGCAATCACAGAGCCCGAGCTGCCGGTGTTATGGATAAGGGCCTGGCGGGGCAAGGAAGCTCCAATTCGCTCTTGATAGTGTTGTTGTAACCGTCGATGGCTGGAACCATCTTTTACGGCCGGCAGTCAGGTTTCTGACTGCCTTTTTTTTAGGCGCGGGAAGTGGGGTTCCGGTCAAACTGGCATTGCGTTAGCAAGTGCGAGCTTCCATCGGCGTCTACTGACGCTGGTAATGAAGAGAATCAATATCCTGCGTGGTTTCAGGGTGAACAATAAAAGATAGAAAACATCTTGAAAAAGAGTTGATGGAGTGAAATATGACTGAAGCAACCAAAGTAGCCAAGAACAGTGTGGTCGTTCCGTCCAAAGGAAATGTCACGGTAAACTTTACCCTCGAGCCGACTGGCGCCGACCAGCACTGGATTTTGAAAGACTCCAGCGGTCAGGAAGTGGATCCAATTTCAATCAGCTTTGAGGGAGTGGTATCAGGGGGGAGCGCTAAGTCCGGCAAGGCGACACTTATTGTGGAGATCGTGAATTCCGAGCTGGGGTTTAAAAAGCTTCCTGGCAATATCGACGGCATCGAGACTTATGACGAAATCAATGATGGCCTCGGTGCCATCCAGAAGTGCCAGGTTGGAAGCCGCAGTGCGCAGTTTCTTGAAATCGTCCTGAAAGCCAACCGCCAACAAGACAATGGCTTTGGCTTTAAGTGGCTGGCTGAGGATTCAGATGGCAATACAATAGCTTCTGCCGACCCGTTTATTCAGGTCAAGCCTCGCTGAACCGATAGGCAATTTATTGCGTCGGTTCGCTGGAGTTACTGCGTTCACTGACTGGGTCCGTTAATCTGGATCGCCCAATTGGCCCTGAATTGGCCCTGTAAGCTGCTTCATTAGATCAGTTTCAGGGCCTTTTTTGCTGCTATATGTGCTCACTAGCTACTACAGATTGAAGCCTTGGCTAACGCTGAATTTTGCACGCATGCTTTCTGGAAAGTGGGGGTTTTGAACCAGGCAGGATGCATGCCTTTTTTTAGCGCTTTGTCTATGTACACTTTGGCAGAAATGGTATCGCCAATTACGGTATAGGTTTGCGCGGCGTAATAGTTCAGCCAGATGTTGTCTTCGGTCAGGAGTTTGGCCTCCTCGAGCGCTATGATGGCCCCTTCCTTGTTGCCAATTTTTGCGTTGGCGAGGGATTTTATGCAGAGGACCGGCCAGGACTTGGCGTCCGCTGTCAATTCCGTGATGGTTCTGTAAACCTCCCCTGCTTTATTTTTGTTTCCAAGCGCTTCCAGTATTTCCGCCAGATTGGCCTGGTTGAATGGGTTCTCAGGTGCCAGGCTCAGCGCTTCCTCAATGGTCGCGCTGGCGCTGGAGAAGTCCCCTTTCAGGAGTTGAGCTGTGGCCAGATTGCCCAGTTCGTCGGGGTTTTTGCGCTCTGAAGCCAGTAATTGATAGGAGCCAATGGAGGTCTCCAGGTCGCCTTTCTCCAGAGCTGTGGCCGCCAGCATGGAATGAGTCGTCAGATTATTGGGAGAATAGGCCAGGCTGTCCTTCCAGGCGTTAGTAGCCTTCTCTGTGGCGCCGAGCTGAAAGTGGCACAGACCCTGCTGAAAAAAGGAGAGATAGCTTTCCTGGATGGATAGGCTTTTATTAATGACTGCCAGGCAATCTTCATATTTTCCTGAACCGTATAGCAGGCGCGCTTCCAGATATAATGCCCGCTCTTCTGCCAAGCCTTTTTTCTTGAGGGTGTCGAGCGTATCTCTGGCCGCAGTAAAATTGTTGGTCAGTAGGGCGTGCTCCAGCCAGAGTTCATCCGTAACGATATTTTCAGGCTGTAACTCCGTCAGCCGCTCCAAAACATTTTCGAGCCTTTCTATGTATTGATTGTCTCTACTGCTGGAGTAAAGCTGTTTCGCGGATTCTGCATAGAGGCGGAAAGGCTGTAGGTGCGCGGGGTTGCGCTGCATCATCCCCTCAAGCGTTGTCAGTGTGGTTGCGCTGACTTGGTTATCCTGGATAACTTCCTTACTCAGCGCTAAAAAAGCCTCCAGGTCCTGTTCATTCGCAAAGCTGGCGTGCTGTTTATAATTTTGTTGCCTTTGGTGCTCAGGAAGCAGGTGATCAATATTTGCGGCAACCAGATCCGATGAGTGCAGTAGGTCTGTGGCTGGAATTTTGATGGTTTTGGCGCTTGTGACTGCAAGGCTGTCAGGGGAGATTTTTTCCAAGTGTGCCGAACATTGAATGTCATTACATTCTACGTGGCTGGCCAAAATAATATCCGGCTGCAGTGCGCTGGCGAACTCTCTGGTGTTCTTGAAGTTCGTTTTTGAGATTTCCGTTTTGGGAATCAGTTGCAGCCCTTGCCGGTGAAGAATGTCCTCTCTCAGCGTCTCATCGATCGCCGTTGATATTTTCCGGGTCAGTACCGTGTCTGAGGTGGGAGGTGGCAGTACGGCCACGGTCATAAGTTCCGGTGCGCTGATCCTCTCCCAGCCCAGATAGCCTGCACTGCCAAGTATGGCCAGCCCGGTCAGTGTGGCCAGCAAACGCCTGCGCCGGTTGGGGGGGGTGCGCAGCAGGCGGGTGGCGGTTTCTGAATGGACGCCGGTAGTGGTGCTGGAGCCTTCGGTGCGTAAAAACTCCAGCGCCTCCGCAACCTGCGCGGCGGACTCCGGGCGCTGCCTGGGATCTTTGGCCAGTAAATGGTCCAGCAGGGCTGCGAGTGGGGCCGGCAGGTCGGGATTGGCCTGTTGCGGAGGCGTGTGAGGGGAGTGTATGACCCGCTGGGCCAGGGCTATGGGGCCGGTTTCGCCCCGCTTGCTGTTATCGAATGGGCGGCACCCACACAGCAGCTCGTAGGCGATGGTGCCGAGACTGAACAGGTCGCTGCGCGGGCACAGCAGCTGGCCCTGCAGCTGCTCCGGTGACATGACCTCGACGGTGCCGGCCACGTGATCCTCACGGGTGATACCCTCGTCTTCCTGCAGGGACTTGGCGATGCCGAAGTCGGTAATCTTTGCGGTAAAGCCATAGGGACCAGCGGGGGCGATGAGAATATTGTCGGGTTTCAGGTCGCGGTGAATGATGCCCAGTGAATGCGCCTCGTTGAGGCCATGGCAGAGCTGAATAAGCAGGCTGAGTTTGTCGTGCAGGCTGGGGCTGGCTTCGCGCATCCAGACTTTGAGCGTGCTGCCGCCGACATACTCCATCACCAGGGCGATGCCGTCGCGCTCTTCAAGTACGTCGTAGAGCTGTACGATATTGGCATGATTCAGGCGGGCCAGGAGATGCGCCTCCGACTGGATGCGCGCCCGGGCGTTGGTGCTGGTGGTGTCGTCACGCAGCTTCTTGATGGCCACCGGCCGCTGCAGTTTGGTGTCGTGGGCCAGATAGACGACGCCCATGCCACCGGCGCCGAGAGTGCGCTCGATTCGGTAGCGGCCGAGCTGTAGTTGTTTTTCTTCGGCAATTTCCATGGCGGTTTATTCTTTTCACCAGCACGACTTCGGGTGCGCACGTTGCCCTTTACGCGGGCTGGTTCCAGTTTAACGGTTTTGCCCAGTGGCGACTAATTCTACGCAGGTGCTGCAAGCTGGCCGCGCCGATTGGCCTCTCAGCCCTCACCCCTACCCGCTGCCTGAATTTCTGCTCGGAGGTTACCGCACAGTTTGGGGTAGTCCCGGCGGAGATCGGCGAAGGGTTGCAGCTCGCACACTGGTGTGAACGGTGAGGTCTCGAACCAGATGGGTGACAGTCCCAGGTCCAGCGTTTTGCGCAGGTGCGCCTTGGCGGAAAAGAGGTCGCCGGTGGTGAGATAGACCTGTGCTCGGGCAAAATTGACATAGATATCGTCAGGTGCATCGCGCCCGATACGGATCAGCTTTTCGATCGCCCGTGCCGACTCGCCCAGCACGGCATGGGCGCGGGCCTGCATCAGCAGCCCCTCCCAGTCGCTGCGCTCGGCTACCGTTGCCAGCGCCTGCCGGGCAAACTCCCTGGCAAGCTCTGGCCTCCTTTGTACGCTGGCGATTTCCGCGCGGTAGAGCAGGCTCTCTGCGTCGCCTGGAGACCTTTGCGACAGGCTGGCAAAGCACTGGTCTGCCTGTTGGAACTGGCGTTCTATGTAATGTGCCAGACACAGGTTGTAGAGGTCCATGGAGCCGAGCCTGTCGGGATCGATACTGCCCAGCAGCTGCAGGGCCTCCTGTGGGTGGCCGGCGTCGAGTGCGTTGGCTGCCAGCAGCGACAGGGCGTCGATGTTGCTTTCGCTCATGGTCAGCGCCTGCAGAAGCAGTGGCCTGGCCGCGTCCATCTGGCCGCTGGCGCTGAGCGCCATGGCCTTCTGTACCATGTGGCTATAACTGTGGCGCAGAGCCAGGGCGCGATCGGCACTCGCCAGAGCCTCGTCATAATCCCCCAGGTGCTGATGTGAGGAGGCTTTGAGGTAGTGGTAGTTGGCCCGGTCGGGGAGTATGAGTTTGAGCCGCTTCAGCAGCTCCTCGGCCTGCGCCCGGTCTTCGCGGTTGACGGCGAGGCGCAGGCGAGCGCTGAGTACATCCGGGTGTTCGATAATTTGTGGCGGGGCGCGCTCAATAAATTTTTCCAGTCGCTCGGTGGCGGCCAGGTCGCGACTGTTGTAACGCTGATCGATAGACAGCTCGGCGAACAGACGGTACAGCGGTGTGAAGGCAGGCGAGTGCTGCT
Source organism: Microbulbifer aestuariivivens (assembly GCF_039545115.1). Taxonomy (NCBI): domain Bacteria; kingdom Pseudomonadati; phylum Pseudomonadota; class Gammaproteobacteria; order Cellvibrionales; family Microbulbiferaceae; genus Microbulbifer; species Microbulbifer aestuariivivens. The sequence goes on from NZ_BAABRT010000009.1 coordinate 104,747, forward strand.
GCAGCGCCTCCAGTTCATCGAGGTGTTGCGAGGTGTGGGCGTCATCATCGCGCCGGTCGAAGATGCGCAGGTAGCGCTTGTAATCCACGTCGCTGAGCGCAAAGGTCGCGGTGCTTGAGCGGGGTTCGTAGGGCTGCAGCAGCTTGTTCACCTGTTGCAGTATGCGCGCGCGACTCTCGGTACTTTCATCCACAGCCAGCGCGGTGCTGCGGCTGGCGATGACCGCCATATTGTCGGCATCAATCAGTTCCAGCGCGGTTTCGCACTGGGCGGCGGAGCAGGTCAGCGACGGGTGCAGCAGCAGGTCGGCGTTGAGCGCCTCGGCCTGTTCCCGCAGCGGCTTGCCGGCGAGCTGCTGGGACTCGGAATAGGGCACCAGTAGCAGGCCTGCACGGTTGGCGAGATCCTGTTTCAGTGCGCTCAACACATTGTTGCCCAGCTGCCTGCTCGCGGGAGTGGAAACATTAGTTTCATCGGGGGTGATGATGGCAATGTACTCGCCGCTGCGCTCTGGCTGCGACGAATTCCATAACAGGGCTCCGGCGAGCACTGCCCCGGTGATTCCCGCGATGCCACTGCCGATGTGCCACGAGCGCGAGCTGCCAAAGCGCCGCTGGCGCCGATGGAAGGTTTCGGCGGTGATGGTGGATGTGAGGCTTGTGGTCTGACTGACGCTGCGCTCGCCAGTGTCGCCGGCCAGCTGCTGCATTATGCCGCCCAGCTCCTCGGCCACGGCGCTGGCGCTCAGTGGGCGTTTGTGCGGGGCCTTTGCCAGCAGCCGGTCGATCAGCTGGCTGAGTGCCGGGGGCAGGTCCGGGTTTAACTTTTGTGCGGGCGGGTGCTGGCTATTGACGATGCGGTCAGTAATTACAAAGGGGCTGTCGTGATCTCCAAACGGGTTCTGCCCGCACAGCAGGCGGAAGGCGAGAACCCCCACGGCGAAGATGTCGCAGCGGTTATCCAGGGGTTTGCCGAGAGCCTGTTCCGGCGACATGGCGCTCCAGCTGCCGGCGATGTGTTGCTCGCGAGTAAGGTCGCTGTGCTGACGCCAGTGCTTGGCGATACCGAAATCGGTAATTTTGACGGTGCTGTTTTCATCTACCAGGATATTGTCGGCTTTCAGGTCCCGATGGATGATGCCGGCACCGTGGGCGCGGGAAAGGCCGTGACAGATCTGTTTTAACAGCGCCAGGCACTGGCGGATGGTGGGGCTGCACTCGCGCTGCCACTGGCCGAGGGTGCTGCCGTGCACATACTCCATCACTAACGCGAGATCGTCGCCGTGTTCGACGACGTCGTAGATCTGAACAATATTGGGGTGGTTGAGCTGCGCGAGCAGCTGCGCTTCCTGGCGGATACGCTGTGAGGCATTGCTGCTGGTGGGGTTTTCCCGCAGGCACTTGATGGCCACCTGCCGGGCGAGGTGCTCGTCGGTGGCGAGATACACCACACCCATGCCGCCGGCGCCGAGCCGGGCGGTGACCTTATAGCGGCCGATGTAAAACGGTTGCTGCTCTGACGTCATGGTATGGCTGAGTGGACCCTGTGCTGCTCTTTGTCATCCCTGGCCATGATGTTCACAAGTTCTGGTCCGGCCTCATCACCTCCGGATCAGTTCGCCTTCAGGCGCTGGCTTCTGTGGCTTCTATCGCTTCTGTGGTTGCGCTTGTGCTCGCTTCCAGGCTGGTGCCCTTATAGATCTCCAGTTCCCTGCAGCCCAGCCGTATCTCCCAGGAGCGCCGCTCCAGCAAATTGGAAATGTCTACGGCATCCGGCAGCGCCTCGCCAATCTGTTTGCGGGCGCGGAAGATTTGCGTATTCAGATGGTTGACGGTGATACCCAGCTCGCGGGTGGCGACCTGGATCGGTACCCAGCCCTGGGTGTCCGCATCGGCGCCCCTTGCCATATCGCGGATACGCGCCCTGGCCAGATACACCAGCAGGCAGTTGTGGCTGCGTGCGGCCAGGTCGATATCGATCTCACCGTGGGCGATTCGCAGCTGCACATGCTCCTCGTGGTGACTGACCGAGAAGCGCAGGCGGAAGTCGGCGATAGAAAGCTGGTTCAGCGCCACCTCGCTGGTGGCCTTTTCATTATTGGCGAGAAACAGCTGCCAGCTGTGGGGGCCGCAGTCGAGCCGCTGTCCGTGCTTGACCACGGTGGTGTTTTCTGCGGCGCCGTTGTGCCCGCTCAGTTCAAACAGCCACTGGCCGCTAGCCGGATTGAAATGCAGGCTGGCAACAGGCTCCTCTTCGTTTGGCAGCAGGTTGTACTGCTCCAGCTTGCAGGCTTTGCCGGAGCGGAGGTCAATCAGCAGGTTGGCGGGCGGGTCGAGATTTTCCACGCTCCAGGCAGGGTTGCTGGCGCGTCCGAAGCTGAGCTTGTCGCCGAGCTGCAACGGGTAATTGCGCGCCGGAACCAGCTGCTGCCCATTGAGCCAGGTGCCATTGCGGCTCAGGTCGCGAATATTCCAGTGCGTGCCGGTCCACTGGATAGCGGCGTGGATACCGGAGATTTCCGCGCTGGCAATGCGCGTGTCGGCAGCGCCCTGGCGCCGGCCGATGGTGTGATGAGCCAGCAGATAGTGGGACTGATCCGTGTCCGGGTTCTGTAAACAGGCCATGTCTAAAATACCTTCGCCCCGGCTTATTTGCTTTATGCAATCTGACCGAAGCGATTGTTGTTGGCGATCTCTGTTCACACTGGATAGATCAGGGCGCAAGTCTTGTGCCTGCAGCGACGGGGGTGGCCCGCGCCTAGTTATTTTGGCCTGAAGTGACTGGCCGACCCTTGCGGGCTCACCTGCCGGCGCTGCTGGTTTCTGGCTTTCTGCCAGTCGACGCTGGTGGCGTCTTGCATAGGCCGGCCCAAGCCTGTAACGAGGAGCCGGCTGCGGGGCGCTGTTCTAGGTTTTTTTGCGCCCTGTCTTGATTGGCGGTTGCCGTCAGTGACGCGCGACCGCCCAGTGCTGTTGGGCCTTTTATACCGGACTCGGGCTGGAATGCAACGATTGCTTTCACTATCGCTCATGATCGATGAAAGCTTGAACATTTAGCGGAATTTACCGAATAAAACTTCGGTGTTTTGCGCGGTATTTGGCGTGGTCTGAGGCGGGGATTGAGAGGGTTTTTCTGCGCACAGAAATTATTTCTGCGCACAGAAATTTTGCGCTGTTCAGGCGTTTTTATCGCCGTCCGCATCGAGCTGCTCCATGGGCGGCTGGCGGCTGTCTTGGCGGTCCAAATCGCCCACATCCAGCACCGGTGAGGCATCGATATGCTCGGCGTCCATCATCATCGCGACCCGCTGCAGGGAGGAGATGATCATGGACTGTTCCCACTCGCGCAGGTCGCGAAACTGGCGCACGAACTGTTCCTGCAGCGGCGCGGGGGCGTCGCGGATAAGGTCCATGCCTTTGTCCGTGAGGTAGGCGTGTACCTTGCGCTTGTCCTGCGAGGATCTTTCCCGGTACACCAGCCCCCTTTTTTCCAGTCGGTCGAGGATGGTGGTCACCGTCGCCTGGCTGAGGCTGATTTCCTTGGCCAGCGCGCCGATGGTCACCTGCCCCTTTTCACGAATTGCCTGTAGCAGCAACAGTTGTGGTGCGGTCAGGCCCGCGGTCTTCACAAGTTGCTTGGAGTGCAGGTCGGTGGCGCGGATGAGGCGGCGGAGGGTGATCAGTACTTCTTCAATTTTATCCATCAGGAGCAGGCTCTGCAGTTCGCGGCGGGAGAGGTGCCTGTGCGCGACTTTATGCGCTGCCCGCAGATTGTCAATTGTTGAGTGTTTCGCTGAGTGCCTTCTGCCGCGGGGACCTGCGCCACCGCTGGCAGGCGCGGAGGCGTCTGTATAGGTGGAAGATCTGCGTGCTTTTTGATCAGCTGCCATGGGGTCGAGCCTTGCCTCTTGGTAAATGTTTAGAGTACTATGCAAAAAATTGTTTAGAGCAGTAAACAATTATCTGCATTAAAGGTCAAATGTGACCTGCTAATCGTCATCATTGATGTTTGGCGTCTCATTTGAGCGAACTCTAATTATTTGATAGCTAAAGGTATCGATTTGAACGCCACAAGCGTTAGCGCTTCGCAGAGCGCAAGTTCCCACGACAGCAGCGACGAGTCCCCGGAAGAAAAGGTCGCCGCGCGGCAGGGCGAGGCTTGCAAGAGCCAAGTTCTGCTGCGCAAGCCCGCCAGTGAGGACGGTGCCGAAGTGCACCGCCTGATCAGCCGTTGCCCGCCTCTGGATGAAAACTCCATCTACTGCAATCTGTTGCAGGCCACCCACTTCGCCGACACCAGCGTCGCCGCCGAACTGGACGGCCAACTGGTTGGCTTTGTCTCCGGCTACCTGATTCCCGCTCGTGCGGACACTCTCTTCGTATGGCAGGTGGCGGTGGCAGAGGAGGGCCGTGGCATGGGGCTCGCCGGTCGCATGATCCGCGACATTCTGGCCCGCCCGCACTGCCAGCAGGTCCGCTATCTGGAAACCACGATTACCCCTGATAACAAAGCCTCCTGGGCGCTGTTCCGCGGTCTCGCTCGCAGGCTGGATGCCGGGCTGGAAGAGTCGGTGATGTTTGACCGCGAGCGTCACTTCAAGGGCGCCCACGACAGCGAAATGCTGTTGCGCATCGGGCCCTTCGATACGCGGGCTCAAGGTTGAGGCGGGTAATCGCCATCCATTTTTATTTTCAGCGAACTGACAATTAACCAAGCAAAGGTTGCCAATATGAAAGTCTTTGATGAGATCGAATCCGAAGTACAGAGCTATGCCCGCGCCTTTCCGCGCATTTTTAACAAGGCGCAAGGGGAATATTTATACGATGAGGATGGCAATCAGTACCTGGATTTCCTCGGTGGTGCCGGCACACTGAATTACGGCCACAACAACCCGCTTTTAAAGGAGGCGTTGGTCGAGTACATCATGGCTGATGGCATTACCCACGGTCTGGACCTGCACACCAAGGCCAAGGGTGAGTTTCTGGAAGCTTTTTCCGAAAAGATCCTCAAGCCGCGAGACATGAGCTACGTCATGCAGTTCACCGGCCCGACCGGCACCAATGCGGTTGAGGCGGCGCTGAAGATCGCGCGTAAATACAAAGGTCGCGAAAACGTCATCGCGTTTACCAACGGCTTCCACGGCTGCAGTATGGGCGCGCTGGCGGCCACCGGTAATTCCCACCACCGCGGTGCCGCCGGTGTGAGCATGAGCGGTATCACCCGTATGCCTTACGAGGGCTATCTGGGTGACGATATCGACACTACCGCCTATCTCGACAAGGTGCTTTCCGATTCCTCCTCCGGTGTGGATCACCCGGCCGCTGTTATGGTGGAAACCGTACAGGGTGAGGGCGGTATCAACGCCTGCAGTGTGGAATGGCTGCGCAATCTGGAGGCGGTGTGCCGCAAGCACGATGTCCTGCTGATCGTCGATGATATTCAGGCGGGCTGTGGCCGAACCGGCAGCTTTTTCAGCTTCGAGGAAGCGGGTATCAAGCCGGACATCATCACCCTGTCCAAGTCTCTGAGTGGTTACGGCCTGCCGTTCGCGGTGGTGTTGATGGGACCGGAGCTGGACCAGTGGAAACCCGGTGAGCACAACGGCACCTTCCGCGGTAATAACCTCGCGTTTGTCACTGCCAAAGCGGCTATCGACCACTTCTGGAGCGATGACAGCTTCGCCAGGGAAGTACAGCGCAAGGGGGAGTATATCGAACAGCGTATGACCGCCATCGTCGAGAAGTATGGCGACGGCAATATGACCACCCGCGGTCGCGGCATGATGCGCGGCCTGAACTGCATCAGCGGTGACCTGGCCGGGCAGATCACCAGAGAAGCCTTCAAGCATGGCCTGGTGATCGAAACCAGTGGCGCCGACGATCAGGTGGTGAAAACCCTGTGTCCCCTGACCATCACTGACGAGAATCTGAAGCGCGGCCTGGATATTGTTGAAGCCGCGGTACAGAAAGTATTGAAGAGCAACGACGTGCCGGAAGAGCACGATTTCTTCGCCGAAGACGCTGACAGCGCAGAAGCGACGCTGGCGGGCGCAGCCTGAATACAGGCTCTTCGCGGAGATTGCTGAGTTAACTGGAATTGATGAGAGAAAAGAAATGATCGTAAGAAATCTGCAAGAAGCCGAACAGGGTAACCGCCGTATTGTCTCCGAGGGCTGGGAGAGCACCCGCCTGCTGCTGAAAAACGACAATATGGGCTTCTCTTTCCATATCACCACCATCTATGAAGGGGCCGACCTGCACCTGCATTACCAGAACCATCTGGAGTCCGTGTACTGCATGTCCGGCGAAGGCGAGGTGGAAACCGTTGAGGATGGCAAAGTGTACCCAATTCAGCCGGGCACCATTTATATCCTCGACCAGCATGACAAGCACATACTGCGCGCCAAAACTGAAATGAAAATGGCCTGCGTTTTCAACCCGCCCCTGCATGGTAAGGAAGTTCACAACGCGCAAGGCGCCTACGAACTAGAAGCGGAAGAGGTTTCCGATAACAAGTAAAGGTGTTGTGTCCCAAAGCGGCGCAGTTTGCGCCGCTCTGTAATCCGAGATAACAGCAGACCTTACAAGCGGCAGACCTTACAGGAAGACAATGAATCTCCATACGGTAGAAAAAATCGGCGGCACGTCAATGAGTGACTATGCCGCAGTTCGTGACAACATCGTTTTTAAGAATGGCAAAGCGGTAAAAACTGGCCTGTACCAGCGCATCTTTGTCGTATCCGCCTATGGCGGAATCACCGACCTGCTGCTGGAGCATAAGAAATCCGGCCGCCCGGGCATCTTCGCGCTGTTTGCCGGTGCCAATGAAGATCACAGCTGGAATGATGCCATTGATGCGGTTCGCGACCGCGTTCACGAGATCAACGCAGCACTGTTTACCGATGCGAATCAGCTGGCCCGCGCCAATGATTTTATCGGTGAGCGTCTTGAAGATGCCGAGCGCTGCCTCGCCGATCTGGAACGGGTCTGCCAGCACGGGCACTTCGCCCTCGAGGGACACTTGAATGTTGTCTGCGAAATGCTGGCAAGTATCGGCGAGGCCCACAGCGCCTGGAATACCGCCGAACTGCTGAGGCAGGAGGGCATCAATGCGCGTTTTGTGGACCTGACCGGCTGGCGTGATGGCGAGCACCTGACCCTGGACGAGCGCATCGAACGGGCCTTCCGGGATATTGATCTGGCCACTGAGCTGCCGATTGCGACCGGGTATGCCCACACCCGCGAAGGTTTGATGGGAACTTTTGCCCGCGGATACAGCGAGATGACCTTCAGCCGTATCGCCGTCGTCACCGGTGCCCGGGAGGCCATTATCCACAAGGAGTACCACCTCAGCAGCGCCGACCCGCGGCTGGTGGGTGAAGCCGAGGCGGTGCCGATCGGCCGCACCAATTACGATGTCGCCGACCAGCTGGCCAACCTGGGCATGGAGGCGATCCACCCTCGCGCTGCCAAGGGACTGCGCCAGCAGGAAATCCCACTGCGGGTGATGAATACCTTTGAACCCGAACATGCGGGCACTCTGGTGACCGGTGATTATGTCAGTGAGACCCCCTGTGTAGAGATTATTGCCGGGCGCAAGAACATCTATGCGGTGGAGTGCTTTGATCAGGACATGATGGGGCTGATGACCACCTATGATCGCGCTATAAACGACATCATTCGTCGCTTCAAAGGCAGCGTGGTGACCAAGGACATCAATGCCAACACGATCACCAACTTCCTCGCCACCAACCTGAAGACGGTGAAACGTATCCGCGCGGCAATCTGCGAGGCGTATCCGGACTGCGATATTCAGGTGCGCAAGGTGGCGATTGTCTCCGCCATTGGCAGCGACATGAAAGTGCCGGGCATGCTCTCCCGCGCAGTGGCGGCACTGGCCCGCGCCGGCATCAGTGTACTGGCGGTACATCAGTCCATGCGCCAGGTGGATATGCAGTTCGTGGTCAATGAGAACGACTACGAACAGGCGGTGAAAAGCCTGCACCACGCTTTGGTGGAAGTTTACGATCACGGCGAGGCGATATGCGCAGCTTGATAGCAACGATGTTGCTAGTGGCAGCCTCCTGGCTGCCGCTTTCGGTGTTGGCCCAGGCTCAGGAGCAGGTTCCAGCGCAGCCCCAGGAGCAGGGCGCGGCGCAAACCGCGCACCAGGCTGCCCGGCAGGCAGCGGCCGAGGAACATGTGAACAGCCTGCAAGAGCCGCTCTTCAATCCCTTTGTGGAACGCTATGTGCTCGATGAGCTCAAGCAGTTGCGCACCGAGATGGCCGCGCAGAGGGTCACCCTCACCGAGCAGTTTGTCGATCGGCAGATCAATGTGGCCGACAAGGCGATCTCCTATGCCACTGATACGGTGACCTATTTCTTCTACCTGATCGCCGGCGTGAGTTCCCTGCTGGTGCTGGTGGGCTGGACTTCAATCCGCGACATCAAGGAAAAAGTCCACGGCCTCGCCAATGAGGAAATCTCCAAGCTGGTGAGCCAGTACGAGGCGCGCCTGCGCGGTATCGAGGAGCAGCTCAGCGAGAAGACCCGTCATATCGAAAGCAACCGCGATGAGATTGAGCTGACCAAGGAAATCCAGTCCCTATGGCTGCGGGCCGGGCGCGAGCATACCGCCGCGGGCAAGATCGCCATTTACGATCAGATCCTTGGCCTGCGCGCCGATGATGGTGAAGCGCTCACCTACAAGGCCGACGCGGTACTGGAACTTGGGGAGCCCCAGTGGGCCATCCACCTGTGTCAGCGCGCACTGGAGGTGGACCCGGAAAACGGTAACGCCTACTACCAGCTGGCCTGTGCCCACGCGAGCCTGGAGCAGTGGGAAGAGGCGGTGGACTACCTTGCCCGGGCACTGGAAATCTCCACTGCTTACCGGGACGAGGCGATGGAGGACGAGGCTCTTGACGGCCTGCAGGAATACCCGCCGTTTGCCCGCCTGATGGGTATTGAGTCCACCGGTATGGAAGCCGGGGTGGTGGACGCAACCGAAAAATCGCAGTCCTCCTCTTAAAGGCAATTTCAGCAAGGTAATTGCCGGCAGGAGACCGGCGAATGGCAGTACGCGGGGCTGTAGTAAGCCCCGCGCGGCCGGCTCGCCGCAAACAACGTGGTTTCAAATCAACGTGGTGTCCAATAATAACCAGCCATTGGGAGAGTCCCGTGCTCGCCAGTTTTCTGTTTTTTCTCGCCATATTCGCCGCCATCGGCGTCAGTTCTTACCTGAAAAGTCGCGGTACCAAGCAGGACTACTATTTGGCCAGCCGCGATGTGTCGCCGTTTCTGGTGGGGCTCTCCGCCGTTGCCACCAACAACAGCGGCTACATGTTTATCGGCGTGATCGGCTACACCTATGCCACCGGACTGGCCTCCATCTGGCTGATGGTTGGCTGGATCCTCGGTGATTTTCTCGGCTCACTCTGGGTGCACAAGTCGCTGTGCCGCGCCACGCACCAGACGGGTGAATCCAGCTACGCCGGTGTGATCAGCGCCTGGTCTGGCAGGCGTTTTGTTTACTGGCAGCGTCTCGCCGGGCTGCTGTCTCTGATGTTCCTGCTGGCCTATGCCAGTGCACAGCTGGTGGCCGGCAGTAAAGCGCTGCATGTATTACTGGACCTGCCAATCTGGAGTGGTGCGGTTATCGGCGGCGTTATCGTCGCCGCCTATTGCCTTGCCGGCGGTATCCGCGCATCCATCTGGACCGACGCTGCCCAGTCCGTCGTGATGATCGTGGCCATGGGCTCACTGCTGGTGGTGGCGACTGATTCTGTAGGCGGCATCGGCGCGGCGATACAGTCCATGAGCGAAGTGGAAGGCTTCCTCAACTGGTATCCGGACAATATGTTGCTGCCGGGACTGGCCGGCGGTGTGCTGTTTGCTGTGGGCTGGCTGTTCGCCGGCCTGTCGGTGATTGGACAGCCCCATGTCATGGTGCGGTTTATGGCGCTGGAGTCGGAACATCGCATGATTCACGCGCGGGTCTGGTACTACCTCTGGTTCACCGCTTTCTACGCAATGGCCACAGGGGTGGGCATGCTTGCCCGTATTATGCTGGGAGATTCGGGCAGCTTTGATGCGGAACTGGCTCTGCCGATGATGGCTCTGGATGTCCTGCCGCCGGTGATGGTGGGTTTGATCCTCGCCGGTGTGTTTGCTGCCACCATGTCCACGGCGGATTCGCTGGTACTGAGCTGCTCTGCGGCCATGACCCACGACCTGATGCCGCAGCGCACTGAAAAGACCTGGGTGCTGAAATTGACCACGGTGGCGATCACGAGCGGCGCGGTGGTCTGGGCGCTGCTGAACCAGCAGAGTGTATTCAGCCTGGTGGTGATGTCCTGGTCGTCCCTGGCATCCGCCTTCGCCCCGGTCCTGATTGTGCTTGCCCTGGGTGGCCGCCCATCACAGCGGGTCTATATCCTCATGAGTCTGGTGGGCCTCGCCGCCGCGCTCACGTGGCGCTGGCTCGGCTGGCACAGCCATATTTACGAGGGCATGCCGGGCATCATCGCCGGTCTGGTAGTGTATGGGCTGGCCCGAGTCGCAGTGCGGGTTCCGGAGCCCAGCCGCGTCGGGGCCTGAGCGGACTTCAGCCCGCCTTGCCGGCTCGACACTGACCGCTCGATAGCCTGAAAAGCGGAAAGCCTGCGACAAAACAATTCGCGCAACACCCTCAGCGCGCATGAGCATAAAAAACCCGGCGTTTGCCGGGTTTTTATGCAAAGGCTAACGCCGCTGTTACAGGCGAATACCCTCCACGTCCAGAATCATTTCCACGGTCTGCGAGGCCGGTCCCAGGTTGTAGTCGATACCGAAATCTTTCAGTGCGAACTCTGTAGTGCCGGTAAAGCCCTGGCGGTAGCCGCCCCAGGGGTCCTGGCCGCCGCCGATATGGGTCACGTCGATGGTAATCGGCTTGGTGATGCCGCGCAGGGTCAGATCACCGCTCAGTTTGCCTTTGCCATCGCCGGTGACCTCGTAACGGGTGCTTTTGAAGGTGGCGCTGGGGTATTTCTCGACGAACAGGAAATCCTCCCCACGCAGGTGCTTGTCGCGCTCGGCGTGGTTGCTGTCGAGGCTGTTCACATCGATATTGACGTTGATGGAAGACGCCTCGGGATTGTTCTCGTCGTACTGAAAAGAACCGCTGAAATCATCGAAGCGCCCGTACAGCCAGCTGTAACCCAGGTGCTTGATGCGGAACTGGATAAAGGCGTGGGCGCCCTTGGTGTCGATTACGTATTCCGCCGCCTGGGCAGTGGCGCCCAGCAGGGAGGCGAGCAGAAAAATGGCGATTTGCTTCATGGTAATACTCCTTATTTTACGGTGCTTGGATTCGAGTTCGATGCCGGGTTGCTGCCGCGCTGGCCTTCCGGGCTGCACGACTTTCCGGGGGTTGCCGGTTTTGCCCGCTTTCCCAGCATGCGCAACAGGTTGGCGTCGCGGTCGATAAAGTGGTGTTTCAGCGCGGCCAGCGCATGCAGTGCCACCAGGGCCATCAGTGTCCAGGCGAGGATTTCGTGGACCTCGCCGGCGATGTCTTCCTGATTGGTGAGCCCCTGCAGGGTGGCCGGAACACTGAACAGGCCAAACACATCGATGGCGCGGCCATCGGCGGTGGAGATCAGGTAGCCGGAAAGCATACTGGCGAGCAGCAGGAGGTAGAGTCCGCCGTGGGTCAGACGCGCGGCCAGCGCCTGCCAGCGGGGTGTGCCGGGCAGCTCTGCGGGGCGGCGGTTGAGGCACTTCCAGCACAGGCGCAACAGCAGCGCGATCAGCAGCAGAATGCCAATGGCCTTGTGGATTTCCGGTCCCTGCCGGTACCACGGGTCGTAATAGGAAAGCTGCCGCATCCACCAGCCCAGGGCAAAGAGGCCGAGCACTGCGGGAACCATCAGCCAGTGAAAGGCGATGGCAACCCAGCCATAGCGGCTATCGCTGTTTTTCGCTGCCACGTTTTGGATTCCGTTTCATCATTATTGGATTCAAAGTCGATCCGGCGAGCATTGTTTTCACCGATTATAAAAAACCTGTCGTTCGGTAAAAGCGAAAAAAGCCGAATGTATTAAGCGATAATTTCGCAGTTTATGGCAGAGGCAGCAAGGTGCGGCAACACAATACGGCCACAGGAAATGATGGAGCAGGAGCTGGCAGGCGTCTGGCATGAAGTCGCAAAAGCGCTCGAATGAAGCTGGGAAAAAACTGGATAGGAGCTGGTAAGGGGTAGCGCAGAAAGCGGAAGCGCGATGGCAGTTTTATCGGTGTCGGCCGTCGATGCCGCAGGGAATTCGGCAGCGCTTGCGCTGGGGGATTAGAGCGGGTTCAGTGGGGGCTGCCCCGTGAGCCTTCGCGTTCCGCTGCGCTCAGTATGCGCTCTAGCGACTGGCGATCCAGGGCGCTAGAGCGCCGGGCGATCTGCTCGGCCAGCCAGCTGGTGGAATGGTGTTCGCCGTCGAGGGCGAGTTTCTCCAGTTCCCAGATGACATTGAGCAGTTGCTGCTTTTCGAGCGGGTGCTCAGTGTCGGCGGGGGAAAAGAGGTCGGGCTCCAGCTGGTCGATATCGCTGCGGCGCACCATCAGCTCGGCGAGGCTTGGGTACCAGCGGCCACTGAAGGGCTCCGGGCGCTGACGATAATCGAAGCAGATGCGCAGGCGGTTGCCCTCGTCATCCTCCAGCAGCGGCGTGTCCTGCTCATAGGCGGGCAGTGCGGGGCGCTGACGCAGGATACCCACGATAGCCTTCCAGTCACTGGGGTTTTCCGCGCACAGGCGCAAAGGTTTGCTCAGGTCCAATACCGCGGGCCGATCCAGATAGGCCACGGCCTGACCCGGGCGATACCAGTAAAGATCCAGCTGGTGGTGCTCGGCGAGATCTGCGAGGTCGGCGCTGGTGAACAGCTCCTCGGCCAGGGCGCTGAGGTGAGAGACCGCCTGCTGCACACTGAGCCACTGTCTGAGGTGAAAAGGTTTGTTGATGGCGGTGCCCATAAAGCGCTCCACTGTGGCGGAACCGGTGGCAGGAGTTTAGCGGTCGGTTCCTCAATACTAGCACTTGGATAGTGGGCGGGAGCTGGTGTTGGGGGTTACAGCCAGCCTTTCTTTTTGAAATAGGCGTAGGGGGCCACACCCGCCAATAGCATTAGCAGGAGGGCGAAGGGATAGCCTCCGGCCCATTTCAGCTCCGGCATGATGTCGAAGTTCATGCCGTAGATGCTGGCGACCATGGTGGGCGGCAGAAAGACGACGGCGGCGATGGAAAAGATCTTGATGATCTGGTTCTGCTCGATATTGATAAATCCCTGAGTGGAATCCATGAGGAAGTTGATCTTGTTGAATACAAAGCCGGTGTGCGCCATCAGAGTGTCGATATCGCGGGTAATATCGCGGAAACTTTCCTGCAATTCGCCGTCGATATGGATATGGCGTTGCAGGAAGGTGATGGAGCGGCGGGTATCCATCAGGCACAGCTGCACCTTGCCGGTACTGTCCTCCAGCTTTGCCAGATAGTCGATGGCGTCCTCGAGTTCCGCCGACTCGTCTTCCAGCACCAGAAAACTCACCTCGCCCAGTTTGACGTGGATGTCCTCCAGGGCATCGGCAAGATTTTCCACCTTCTGTTCAAAGACCTGCACCATCAGTTCCTGAGCACTGCGCACCTCTACCTGTCGGCGCCGGGCGCGCATACGCAGCAGCCGGAAGTCGGCCAGGTCGGTTTCGCGGACGGTGATCAGGCGCTGGGGCTGCAGTATAAAGGCCACGGTGGTGGTGTCGTGGCGCCCCTCGCTCTGGCTCAGGAACAGGGAGTGAATATGTACTCCGGCGGAGTCGATAAAGTAGCGCGCCGAAGCCTCGATCTCTTCCACATCGTCAGATTCCGGCAGCTCGGTTCGCAGCAGCTGCTGCAGCAGGTCCCGCTCATCTTCCTCCGGCTCCTGAAGGTCAACCCAGGCGGCTTCGGAAAGCTGCTGCCGGCTCATGGTTTCCTCGATGGACTGCTCGCGCAGTATGCCCCGATTGATTTCGAAGAGTCGCAGCATGGCCTGTTTCCCTGCCTGAATGTGACCCAATGGTATCGGATCTGTCCGGCAGGCCCAAGAAGCCAGGCTCACAACGCCTCGGCCGGCAGGACTTGTTGCTGGGGCCGGGTAAGGGTGCTTGTATGGGGGGCTCGCAGGGGGATTGTCTCGGGAACCGGAACCGGCGGGCTGCGGCCAAGACCGTCTTGGTCGCAGCCCGGTTGCCCATTAGGGCGTGGGAACTTGTAGGGTATGGCAGCTTGTAGGGCACGGGAGCCTGCGAAAGACCTTGCCGCAGCTGTCTCAAGCCGGTTTATAAAAAATCCGGCAACTGCTTGCGGATTGCCTCGGGGTCGCTGTGCACCAGATTCTTGCCGGTTTCCCCCTGAATGGCGGCGCGGGTGGTGGGCGACAGGGCATTGCGCAGGGGACCGACCATTTTGGGTTCGGCGACGATATAGAGATGTTCGTAGCGCCCCTCCTCATGGGCGCGCTCCAATGCGTGGGCAATTTCTCGCGCGAAGGTCTGCGCCCCTTCGCGGCGCAGGTCGCTGATGCCGCCCATGGCGTGGGAGCCATGACCATTGCGGTCGAACACGCGCCCCGAGGAGTCAGAGAGCAGTTCCTGTCCGCGCATGCGCCCTTCCGGATAGTGCAACACCTCCAGCTCTTTCAGGGCGCTGGCGCGGTGCTCAGCTTCGAACATACGGGCATCGGTGTGATTGGCGACGAGAACCCAGGCTTTGGCCATGGTGAAACCTCCTTTATGACATATCTCCATTCTAGTGCGCTCTGTGCAGGCTCACCCCGACACTTGACGGCAATCATCTCTGGCGGAGGCACTGGAGGAGACGCTCGAGGAGACGCTGGAGGGAGAGAGGGGCAACACCGGGGAACAAAGCGGGGGGATGACACAGAAAAGAGAAGCAATACAGAGGTGAACAACTATCATGGGCTGGTCAGTATTTCACACTGACACTCTGCCAGAGAGAACGCTACTGGCCTGCAGCGTCACGTCCTTAAATCCCATTTTCCAGACTTCACAACCTTGCAAAGTCCATAACCACCGCTGAGAGTCATAGCCTGTTAAAAACTTTCGGTTATGAGAATGGCCCTGTATCAGACGAAGGGCGGCTACTGATTTCAGGCTCCGTGATTAGAATCGCAGAACAAATCTGCGGGATTAACCGCGTTGCGGTCGCGCCGGTTTAGTCCGCCCCCCAGTTCAATGGACGGGAATCGCTGCGCCACAGTCGAAACAGGGATTTTGCCACTGCCAGAACAGGGATAAAGCAGTGATGAAACAGCACGGATCAGTGGCAGACGTCAGCGGGAAAGTGGACTGAAAAATGCGCTGACGGAGAAAAAGAGCGAGAAGGTGAGTGAATTCGCTGTGCAAGGTGGTGCGCTAAAGCGGCCGGCTGCAGGCTAACGAAGCGAGTTGGAACAGTGCGTGAACGCAGTGTATTAAAACGGTGAATGAACGGTGAATGAACGGTGAATGAAAGAGGTGAGCAAAATGAGCCTGATTCCCAGAGGATCCCTACTGGATCTCGACAGTATGTTTGAGCAGATGCTTTCGCCCTCGCGCCTGAGTGGCGAGGCGAAAGAGGGTTTTTTCTCGCCAAAAATCGATGTCCACGAAACCAAGGACAGTTACGAGATCAGCGCGGAGCTGCCGGGGGTCTCCAAGGACGATATCAACGTGACCCTTGAAGATGGTGTCCTGACCCTTGAAGCGGAAGTGCACCGCGAGCAGAAGGAAAAGAAGGAGGGACGGGTTATCCGGCAGGAGCGCCGCTACGGGAAATACATGCGCAGTTTCAATCTGGGTGCCGATGTGCGAGAGAGCGATATCGATGCCAGCTTCAAAGACGGAGTCCTGACGCTGAAGGCACCCAAGCGCGAGGAAGAGCAGCCTCGCACCCAGCGCATCGAAATTCACTGACCCTGTGGGACACTCGCGGCGCTTCCTCGTCGCGAGTGTTCGCCTGAGGCTGTATATGGAGGCGCGTCATGAGAGTGGGTGAAGCCATGCATCAGGGATGTACCTGGGTCGGCCCGGATACTCCGCTGAGTGAAGTCGCGCAGATATTGCGAGAGGAGGATATCGGTTCCGTGCCGGTGGGGGAAAATGATCGCCTGGTGGGTATGGTGACCGACAGGGATATCGCCGTACGCGGCGTGGCCAACGGTGGGCTGCACAGCAAGGCGATTGCCTCTTCGCCGCCGGTGGGAGAGTTGACGGCCAGAGATGTGATGACCGAGGGTGTCGAGTGGCTCTGGGAAGACGACGACATGGATACCGCTCTGGGCAGGATGGAGCAGTACCAGTTGCGCCGCATGCCGGTGATCAACAGCGAGCGGCGTTTGGTTGGTATTCTCAGTATGGGTGATATCACCCATGCGCTGAATCGCGATCGCTGTGGAGAGTTCGCCTCTGCGGTGTCGGCGCATCACTAACCTATTCTGAGGCAGAAGTTGATTGCGCTGGTGACACCGTATGCCCATAGGTAAGCCGTGGTGTGAGAGCAAAAAGATGTAGGAGAGATGCAGGAAAAATGTAGGAGAGATGTAAAAGCTGTAAACGGGTATCTGCGAACAAGTGCACGGAGGCAGGGGCATGGGGGCCTGCGCCATGCAAGCGCAGCTGTAACGAAACCGTGTAGGTCTCTATTCGAAGGCAACAGCCAGCCGATAACAAGCCGACAACAAACAGCGCTCAACCGTTTTTTATTTAAGGTTGGGCGGGAAAGGCATTACTCGGTATAACAAGCACGGAAACCAGAGGCGCGGGCCTTATGGGCGCAAAGGCTAATGGAAAGGCTGAAGCAAAGGTTCACGCAAGGGCTGGGAAAGGCTGGCTGAAAGACTGAAAGAAAAGCAGCCACTGCCCACTGACATTGGCAGTGGCTGCTCCGCAGCGCATAATGCGCCCCTTTTTTAGTCCGCGCCCCAGTGCATCCGCTGCCGGGCATCAAACAGGGTGAGGGTCACCCGGGAGAGATCAGAGTGAGCATTGATCGGGAACTGATGGAGCGCAGCGGCGGCCGCTGTGAATTGTGCGGGGCCAATGCCGGCCTTGGGCCCTATTCGCTGCCCGGCTCCGAGGGACGCACCAATGCGGAAATTCTGCTGTGTCCCACCTGCAGCCTGCAGCTTTCCGGTGGCGAGGCGCTGGACAGCAACCACTGGCGTTGCCTTTCCGACAGCATGTGGAGTCCGGTACCGGCGGTGCAGGTGGCAGCCTGGCGACTGCTGAAGCGTCTGTCCGGCGAAGCCTGGGCTCAGGACCTGCTGGAAATGCTCTACCTGGACGAGGACCTGCGCGAGTGGGCCGAGGCGGCACCGCTGCCGGCGGACGACGAGCGTGTGGTACAGCGGGACTGTAACGGCGTTGTGCTGCAGGCGGGCGATACGGTGACGGTGATCAAAGACCTGGATGTGAAGGGCAGCAGCCTGGTGGCCAAGCGCGGCACCGCCGTGCGCGGTATCAGCCTCACCGATAATCCCGAGCATATCGAGGGCCGGGTCAATGGCCAGCGTATCGTGATCCTGACCAAGTTTGTCAAAAAGTCGTGATCGTTTGCCGGGGCGATAAAGCGCCGGTTGGATGTTTTTGGTTTACAGCAACGCAGAAGCGAGAAATTCAGGGGTGAGAAAACCAGAGACGAGCAGGCCGGGGATGAGGGCGCCAGGGTGAAACCGGTCTACGAAATCCGCAGCGGGGCGCTGGCAGGGTTCAACCTGCTGATTCCGAGACTGGGTGGTGATGCCGCCGAGCTGCTGACGGAGGTCGGCCTGCCCGCAGACTGTATGCGCCGCCCGGACCTGCTGATTCCCATTGCCACGCTCTCGGAACTTCTGGACCTGTGTGCCGACCAGCTGCGCTGTGCGGACTTTGGCCTGCGCCTCGCGGATATGCAGGGGGTGCGTATTCTTGGGGTGTTGGGTCAACTGCTGATGGGGACCGCGAGCCTGCGCACCGCGCTGGAAACCTCGCAGCGCTACATGGCTCTGCACAATCAGGCGGAATTCTGGCGCATGCATGTCGAGGGCGATGCCCTGCTGGCCCAGCGCTTCGATCATTTTGTCGAGCCGGTGACGGCCATTCAGTACCGGGAATTATCGGTGGGCGCCTGTTACCGGCTGGTGCAGGATCTGGCCGGCAAGGATATCCGCCCCCGCGAAGTGCATTTCCGCCAGGATGCCCTATCCCCCGCTCATCGCTACCGGGAATTCTTCAATGCGGATGTGCATTTCGGGCGCGAGTGCGACGCGCTGGTTTTCGACGCCGGGGTGCTGGATCGCCCCCTCTGTGCCCCCGATATCAACCTGCGGCTCTACTTCGAGGAATTTACCCGGCAGCTGCTGGACAAGCATCGCGATAGTGTCGCGTCCCAGGTCAAGGCCCTGATCCTGCAGACCCTCGGCGCCCAGCGGCATACCCTGGCGCAGGTGGCGGGGCTTTTGGAAATACCCGGGCGCACACTGCAGCGGCGGCTGGCGCAGGAGCGCACCTCGTTCAAACAGTTGCTGCAGGAGGCGCGCATGGAAACCGCCCGCTGGCACTTGCGCGCCTCCAGTATCGATATCAACCTGCTGTCGGCCACCCTCGGCTATACGGATATCAGCGCCTTCTCCAAGGCCTTTCGCGCCGTGCATGGTGTGTCACCCCTGCAGTGGCGCAAGCGGCAGCGGGAGGCCTGAGGAGTTCCCGCTGCGGTTCGCTCGCTCTCCTCGCTGTTCTTCTTACTGCACTCCTTGCCGTTCCGCTTGCCTCCCTCCTTCTGCGTGTCAGCCCTGATTGCCCTGCGCCGTTAGCGAGCCCGCTGCGAGCCGGGCTTTGCGCGCAAGTTGACGCCGGCCTTGAGATTCCCGCGGGATTCGAGTCTCTTTGCGCGCCAATCGCCATCCCCGTTGGGAGAACCTGCGTATCATGTCATTCAAACCACCACGGCAGGTTGTCGCGGCTGCCTGTCAGCAGCGGTAATCAGCGCATAAGTGAGGAGTCTGAGGAGTCTAATGAGTATCAAACCGATCAAGTGCAGGGCCGCAGTGGCCTGGGAAGCGGGCAAGCCACTGACCATCGAGGAGGTGGAGGTGGCAGCGCCGAAACAAGGCGAGGTGCGCGTGCGTCTCACCGCCAGCGGGGTTTGCCACACCGATGCCTTCACCCTGTCCGGCGAGGACCCGGAGGGTATTTTCCCCGCGATTCTCGGCCACGAGGGTGGCGGCATTGTCGAGTCCGTGGGCGAGGGTGTTACCAGTGTGCAGGTGGGCGACCATGTGATTCCCCTCTATACCCCCGAGTGCGGAGAGTGCAAATTCTGCAAATCCGGCAAGACCAACCTGTGCCAGAAGATTCGCGAAACCCAGGGCAAGGGGCTGATGCCGGATGGCACCACGCGCTTTTCCATCGACGGCAAGCCCATCTATCACTATATGGGCACATCCACTTTTTCAGAATATACGGTGCTGCCGGAAATCTCGGTGGCCAAAGTGGACCCCAAGGCGCCGCTTGAGGAAGTGTGCCTGCTGGGCTGCGGCGTCACCACCGGCATGGGCGCGGTCACCAATACCGCCAAGGTGGAAGAGGGTTCCACCGTCGCCATTTTTGGTCTCGGCGGCATCGGTCTCGCCGCGGTGATCGGCGCCAAACAGGCCGGCGCCAAGCGGATTATCGGTATCGACCTGAACCCGGATAAATTCGCGCTGGCCAAAAAACTCGGCGCGACCGAGTGCGTCAACCCCGACGACCACGAGCGACCGATTCAGGAAGTGATCGTCGAGATGACCGATGGCGGGGTGGATTATTCCTTCGAGTGCATCGGCAATGTGAACGTGATGCGCGCGGCGCTGGAGTGCTGCCACAAGGGCTGGGGCGAGTCGGTGATTATCGGCGTGGCCGGTGCCGGCCAGGAAATCAGCACCCGGCCTTTTCAGCTGGTCACCGGCAGGGTTTGGCGCGGCACCGCCTTTGGCGGCGTGAAAGGCCGCTCGCAACTGCCGGGTTTTGTCGAGCGCTACATGGCCGGCGAATTTGCCCTTAAAGATTTTATTACCCACACCATGCCACTGGAACAGATCAACGACGCCTTCGAACTGATGCATGCGGGGCGCAGTATTCGCAGCGTCATCCATTTTGATCAGCCGTGACCAACCCATGTCCGCAGGAAACCCTAACAGCCCATGAAACTGATCAGTGAAAACAAGGCCTTTGGCGGTCGCCAGCAGCGTTTCGAGCACCACTCCACCGTGCTGGATTGCCCCATGCGCTTCTCGGTGTTTCTGCCGCCGCGGGCCGAGGATAACGCGCAGGGCTTTCCGGCGCTCTACTGGCTGTCCGGGCTCACCTGTACGGATGAGAACTTCAGCCACAAAGCCGGCGCGCAGCGCGTGGCGGCGGAGCTGGGGATTGCCCTGGTGATTGCAGACACCAGCCCGCGCGGCGATGGCGTGGCGGATGACGGCGATTATGACCTGGGGCAGGGAGCCGGCTTCTACCTGAACGCGACTCAGCCACCGTGGAAATCCCATTACCGCATGTACGACTACATCGTGGATGAATTGCCGAAGCTGGTGGAGGCGGAGTTGCCGTTGACGGGGCGCCGTGCCATCAGCGGCCACTCCATGGGTGGGCATGGCGCGCTGGTGATCGGCCTGCGCAACCCCGGGCGCTACACATCGGTTTCCGCTTTCAGCCCCATCTGCAATCCCATCAGCTGTCCCTGGGGGGAAAGGGCCTTCAGCGCCTATCTGGGCGCCGACCGGCAGAGCTGGGAAGCCTACGATGCAACGGTGCTGCTGAGCCGGGCCACGGAGCGGCAGCCGATCCTGATTTCCCAGGGCGAGGATGATGAGTTCCTCGAACAGCAGCTAAAGCCCAACGCGCTGGCAACCGCAGCCGAGGCCGCCGGCTACCCATTGCAGATGGAGCGTCACCCGGGCTACGACCACAGTTATTTTTTTATCGCCACGTTTATCGAGCAGCACCTGCGTTTTCATGCGGGCTACCTGCTGAGGCCATAGTGGCTCGCGGATAACACCCCCTGACTGCTATGCCGCAGGGAAGCACCGCAGTCGCAGGCGCTATACAGGCGTTAATAAGGGGGTTAAGGGAGGATAAGGGCCAGGCATAAGAGGCATAAGAGGTGAGTAAAAAGAGGGAAAGACAGAAAACGGGTCGGTAATGACAGAAAAGGGGTCAGTAATGCCAGGGGTTTACCGGTTTTCCTGTGACTGCGGGGCGATTGCGTTTCAGTGCGAGGGGCCGCCCAGAGTGCGGGGCTTTTGTCACTGCGAAGACTGCCGCGGTTTTCTCAAGGTTCCCTACCATTCCGTGGATGCCTGGGAAAAGGATCGGCTCACCATCACCAGCGGCGAGGGACTGCTCGCGGTCTACCAGCATCCGCAGAAAAGGATGTAGCGGTTTTTCTGCAGGCAGTGCGGCGAAACGGTATTCAACAGTAACGCCATGGGCTGGCGGATTGTTTCCCAGCTGCTGGTGCGTCTCCAGAGCCGGGGCGAGATGCCGGAAGCGCTGAGTGCAACGAGTCACTTCTATTACGGAAGGCGCATCGTCGATATCGATGATGCGTTGCCCAAGCGCGAATGATTTTCTTTGTGTCTTGTGTCTTGTGTCTTGTGGCGATTTAGTCGTTTTTCCGTTTTCCGTTTTCCGTTTTCCGTTTTCCGTTTTTAAGCGCTCACCACGTTGGTTTTCCGGTGCCCTGATTTTAGTCTTCTGTTTTTCAGGCGATAGCGTTTTCAATCCATGTCGCGCTCGTCGAGAGTCTGCCGCAGCTGCTGCTTGAAGGTGTCCACTTCCTGGGCGCCGCTCATGGCATATTGGCGATTGAAAATAAACAGCGGCACACCCTGAATTCCCTGGCCCACGATCTGCTGTTCCTCGGCGCGCACTTCCCGCGCGTAGGTCTGGTCCCGCAGCACCTGCAGCGCCTCGTCCCGGTTGAGACCCACCGCCGCGGCGGCGTCGGCGAGCACATTCAGGTCGGATATATTCTTGCGCTGGCCGAAGAAGTCTGCAAACAGGCGCATGCTCAACGGGGTTTGTTTTTCGTAGGGGTGCGCCCAGTGCAACAGCTGGTGCGCGTCAAAGGTGTTGTACATGCGCATGTCATCGCTGTAGTTGAAGGTGAAGTCAAGGTCCGCGCCCAGGTCGGTCAGGCGCTGCCGCGCCTCGATGCTCTGCTGTGGCGTGGTGCCGTACTTTTGCGCCAGGTGTTCGCGCAGGTTCTGCCCCTCGGCGGGCATCTGCGGATTCAGCTCAAAAGGGTGCCAGTGCACGGAGTAGTCAAACTCGTCCCGGTAGTCCGACAGGGCGCGCTGCAGGCGCAGGTAGCCGATCACACACCAGGGGCAGACCACGTCCGAGACGAGATCGATGCGAAGTGGCAACTTGGACATAAAACCTCCGTATGTTCTATTCACTCTAGTCAATACTGCACCAGAGCCGGCAGCAGGCGATGAGCTAAAGCACGGAAGTATGACCGATAAGTTCAGGTTATCGTGAGGGGCTTACGCTGGGAACATTTCCTGCGGAAGGTAATTAATAAGCCTATTTACAGCCTTGCTCAGACATGCTCGAGCCATAAAACAAGCAAAAAAGTTCCAGCCAGTTACCGACGTTTGATGGCAGGTTCCGAGTCGCCCAGATCGGCAGGCGTAGCCAGAATCCGCGCCTCTGGCCTCCTTCAAGTGCGATGATCGTGACCGCGCACCTTGACCCTGGGGTTTGCCGGTAGCCGGCGCCGGCGGTGCCGATTACACTGCCTGCGCCGCTTGCCCATCCTCGGCGGCGACACTACAGATGTATTTAGTGAGAAAGTGATGAATAAAAAGATTCTTTGCCTGCTTGGGGGGCTGATAACCATGCAATCCTCTGCCGAGCAGCTCACCATCGAACGAATGTTCTCCGATCCGGCCCTCGATGGCGCCACTCCCCGCGCACTGGCTTACTCCCCGGATGGCCGCCGCGTCACCTTTCTGAAGGGGCGTGAAGAAGATTACGATCGCTACGACCTGTGGGAGTACAACATCGCCGATGGGGAGACGCGCCTGCTGGTGAACTCCGAGCGGTTGCACCAAGGGGAGGAGAATCTTTCCGACGAAGAAAAGGCCCGCCGCGAGCGCCAGCGTATCTATGGCAGCGGCATTATGGAGTACACCTGGTCGGAGCAGGGCAATGCGCTGCTGTTTCCCCTCGCCGGGGATGTCTATTACTACGATCTGGGCAAAGGCCAGGCGCGACGCCTGACCGACACCGATGCCTTCGAGACCGACGTGCGCGTATCGCCCCGGGGGCGTTTCGTCTCGTTTATTCGCGATCAGGATATTTTTGTTGTCGACCTGCAAACCGGTGAGGAGCGGCAGCTCACCACTGATGGCGAGGGGCCGATCAAAAACGGCATGGCGGAGTTCGTCGCCCAGGAAGAGATGGGGCGTATGACCGGCTATTGGTGGTCGCCGGATGAAAAACACATCGCATTCCTGCGCGTTGATGAAAGCCCGGTGGATGAGGTGATCCGCAGCGAGATCTATGCCGACCGCATCGATATGATCAGCCAGCGCTACCCGGCGGCGGGGCGTCCGAATGTGACGATTCAGCTTGGCGTGCTGGATGTGGCGAGCGGCAAGACCCGCTGGATCGACCTGGGTAAAGAGACCGATATCTATATTCCGCGGGTGCAGTGGGCACGCGACAATTTACTGTCCTACCAATGGCAGGACCGCAGCCAGCAGACCCTGGAGCTGCGCCTTGTGGATATCGATTCTGGGGAGTCGCGCACACTGTTGACTGAGAACAGTGATACCTGGGTCAACCTGCACGATGACCTGCACTTCCTCAAGGACAGTGAGCGCTTCCTCTGGTCTTCAGAGCGCGATGGTTTTCGCCACCTGTATCTGTACGGCCTGAATGGCAAATTGCTGCGGCGTGTTACCGCAGGCCCGTGGTCGGTGGATGCCCTGGAGGCGGTGGATGAAGTTGCGGGGCAGGTATATTTTACTGGCCGCCGCGATACGCCCTTGGAGCGCCACCTGTATGTGGCGGAGCTGGATGACGGCGAGGCGGGGGAGCCGCGCAGGATTTCCCGTCGCGCCGGTATGCACGCCATTGAATTCTCCGCTGACGCTTCCGGTTATATCGATACCTTCTCCAATGTGCAGACGCCGCCGCAGGTCAGCCTGCACGACGTCGACGGCCAGCTGGTCACCTGGATCGAGGAAAACCGGGTGGATGAGGGGCACCCCCTGTCTGCCTACCAACAGGGCTGGATCACGCCGGAATTCGGTGCCTTCCGCGCCCCACAGGGACACCAGCTTTACTACCGCCTGTACAAGCCGGCGGACTTCGACCCCACTAAAAAGTACCCGGTGATGGTATTCCTGTATGGTGGGCCACACGCCCAGCTGGTGACCAACAGCTGGGATCGCCTGTTCAATCAGTATATGGCCCAGCAGGGGTATGTGGTGTTCACCGTGGATAACCGCGGCTCCGCCAACCGCGGCACGGCGTTTGAAAACCCGATCCACAAGGCCATGGGCACGGTGGAAGTGGAGGATCAGGTGGCCGGGGTTAAGTTCCTGCGCGGCCTGCCGTTTGTCGACCCGCAGCGCATCGGTGTTTTTGGTCACAGCTACGGCGGCTATATGGCGCTGATGGCCATGTTCAAGGCGGGCGATTACTTCAAGGCCGGCGTATCCGGCGCACCGGTAACCGACTGGACCCTTTACGACACTCACTATACCGAGCGCTATATGGGCGACCCGAACAAGGTTCCCGAAGCCTATGAGGCGGCATCGGTATTCCCCTATACCGACGGTCTCAAGGGGCCGCTGCTGATCTACCACGGCATGGCGGACGACAATGTGCTGTTCACCAACACCACCAAGCTGATCAAGGTGCTGCAGGACAATGGCCAGCAGTTTGAGCTGATGACCTACCCGGGCAAAAAGCACAGCCTGCACGGCAAGCAGACCCGGATTCACCAGTACACCCTGATTCGCGATTTCTTCGATCGCCACCTGAAATCCGACGGTGAATCAGGAAATTAGTTGCGGGCAGAGCCCATCTCCCCATGCATGGCCGGGCACAGCCCGGCCTGCTCCCTTCCCCTACTTTTTCCTTACATTCCGGCTTTAATCGCAGAGTTAGTCACGACCGTTTACCGGAGCTGTAGTTTCCGGGTTCAGCCGGCGCTCTGCGGCTGCTTTTGCAGTCATGCATCATGCAGGCTGGATTCCCGGTTGCGCAGGTTTGTTGTCTGAAAGTCCTGTGGAGAAAGCCGTCGCGGCGGGAGCCGTCTGGACAGAAGACGCCATGCTAGTAGATTGCGCGCTAAAAGTTGACCCGCCACAAACCTCCCCCTGTATTGCCATCAGCCGCTGGTGAGAAATTGGCTGCGAGGCAGAGGGGGTTGTGCGGTGCCACTCCACGGGCGAGAGTAACAGCGGCTAGTGGCCGCTGCTGATACGCTGATACAGACGGTCCTTCAGATGCGCGCGCTGTATTTTCAGGGAGTTGTAATGATTGTCGTCGGTGGTGACTCCGCACTCTTCCAGCCCGCGAATCTGTTTGTCCAGCTTGTGGTAGGTCTCGCTTTCCTGCTTAAACTTCAGGTCCTCCCGGTTGAGGCGCTGAATGGTATCGCTGTATTCCGGAAAGTCTTTCTCGAGGGAGTGGGAGGGTATTAGCATGGCGTGCTCCTCTGAATTTTTCGATGCGAACTCGGGAATGCGAAATCATCAACCGGTACGCATCATCAATGCAGGCTCATTAATCTGAATTCGTCAACGTAAAGTTATCGAAAGGCCACAGCATCAGTGTAGTCTCGGGGGTGTATCTGGCGCAGTCATCGGGGCTGGGTAATGCACAGGTCACTCCATGAAATAACCAGAATGTATAGTCGTGTTTGTTTTAATGTCGAGAAGGCATTGCTGATGATCCAATTGGCAATGGCGTCGTATGCAGAGATTTATTGCTTGGGCGTACGGCCATGCTGTTCGCTACTTGGGCAATGTAGTCAATGGCAACTGCTCGGGAGCCGGTCGCGGATCGGCAATTAGGAGTTGTAGTGTTGGGAGTTGTACTGTGAATTTGAATGCGGACTTTGCGCGCAGGGTGGTTATCCACCCGGATCAATATGAGTGGCGCCCCTCGCCGGTAGCCGGGGTTGAGCGCATGATGCTCGACCGTATAGGCGAGGAGGTGGCCCGGGCGACCTCGATTGTGCGCTATGCGCCGAACAGCACTTTTACCGAACATACCCACGGTGGGGGTGAGGAAATCCTGGTACTTGAAGGGGCCTTTGGCGATGAGCACGGCACCTATCCGGTGGGGACTTATCTGCGCAACCCCATCGGTTCCAGTCACAGTCCCAATGTCGGGCCGCAGGGCTGTACCATCTTCGTCAAGCTGCACCAGCACAGCGACAGGGAAAAAACACGCTCAGTCATCGATACCCGCTCGGCGGACTGGCGGCCGGGCCTAGTGCCGGGGCTGTCTGTATTGGGACTGCATGAGCTGGAAGGCGAGCGTGTGGCACTGGTGCGCTGGGCGCCGTTTACGCAGTTCCAGCGGCATGTGCACCTCGGCGGAGAGGAGATCCTGGTGATTGAGGGTACTTTCTTCGATGAGCATGGCGAGTACCCGCAGGGGAGCTGGATTCGCAGCCCGCACCTAAGCGAGCACACCCCGTTTACTCGTGAGGATGGTGCGCTGATCTACGTGAAAACCGGTCACCTATAGTCACCTGTAGCCGGCCGCCGCTGGCCGCCTAGCACGCGCCGAATAGAGGAAGTTGGATCGAGGAAGCTGGATAGAAGGGTTGCACAGAATAAGCCGGGTATAGCCCATCGGTTTGCCCTGGGCTGCTTCCAGCCGCTGGCCGCCAGTCGTGCACCGTCACACGCAGGTGCGCAACAGGTGCATATGGCTAAGCGGAGCCTTTAGTCCACCAGCGCCTCTTCCTCTTCGTAACGATGTGCTTTATTCGGTGTTGCATCCGGCTTTTCCCCCGACTTTTCTTCACGCAGCGGCAGGCGCTGGCCGAAGAAGTAGGTGAGGTAGGCGATGGTGGCGCGCCTCGCCTCGGTGACACTGAATTGGTTGACCTGACCATAACGGCCGTAGGCGCCAGACCAGATACTTTCGGCAATGTTCATTGCTATGTGGAAGCGCTCGGGCCAGCGGGAGGAGGAGGGGATATCAAACTCCGCATCCAGAAGGTCCAGTAGCTGCAGCCCCAGGCGGTTGCGGTCTTCCAGCAACATCTCCCGTATCGCCCAGCCTGGAGCCGGGCCAAAGCGCATCTTCATCACCGACTCGCTGGTGCACAACTGTTGTTGTAACTGGTCCAGGAAGGTTTCTGTGCGCTGTTGCCAGGTAGCTTCTTTTCCGGTGCCGGCAAGGATTTCGCCCATGGTATCCAGATGCCGTTGCATCAAAGCGGTGAACAGCGCCTCGCGGTTGGGAAAGAAGTGATACACCGAAGCTGCGGGTACGCCGGCCGCTTCACTCAGGTCTGCAAGGCTGATTTCCGTGGTCTCGCGGAATTGCAGCAGTCCATCGAGAGCATCGAGCAGTGCCTCGAACTTCTCTCGGCCATTTTTCCTTTGCGGTCTGCGGGGTTGGGTGGTGTACCTTCTCCGTCGCAGTGGGGGGGTGGTATCAGTCAACGCTCGCTAGCTCTCTTTTGCAGCCGGGCCTGGAAGCCGGGCTAAGACATTTTTACATTATTGTTATTCTGTTTTTATCGTTTACGTTGTGATTGTGCAGATCGCTATGGTTCAGTTTTTATTATTTATATCGTCGTCACCAGTGCCCGCTTACGCGCATGGTTTAAAAGTGCTTAGGATAAATACGCTCAAGGCGTATTTCAGGAGCACTTGAAAACGGCGTTTATATCCACTGCCCTGACTCTGGTGAGCGCCGGCACTGCCGTCCGGTTCTACCTGATTATCTTGCAGGCGCCTTTAATGTGCAACCAGTAAGCACTTTGCGTGTGATCTGGTTCATAAAATTATTATCCAATCGCCATTTAATCAAATCTATTTAATTACTGGGTGTTATCGACAAGCGGCAGGAGCAGTTGAAATTGGTCTGGTTTTACAGGTTTAAGCAGGCTAAAAGGCAGTTAAGAAATAAGCTAAAACCCGCTAAATGGCGTTAAAAACCACATCATGCGACACCTGCGAGACACCTGCGCGACACCTGCGCGACACCTGCGCGACACCTGCGCGACACCTGCGCGACACCTAGTGGTGGCGCCTAAAATAACATCTTATGGCACGTGATTGAGAATGTGGCGCTTGCTGAAGAGATGGATAAGGGCGGGATAAGGGCGGAATAAAGGCGGGATAAAGAACCTGATAGTGAACGCAGTAAGAACCAGGTTGGGAAAGGCAGCGTTTAAAGTTCACAATTTTTATTGAGTCTGAACCCTGACGATTAGCAATGGCTCGTATTGGGTGCTGATGTGGGCTGAAGCACCCTTTAAAGCGGTAATGACGGAGAATGCAGTACTGAAGGTAATGGCGATAATGATGGAAATGCCGGTGATGACAGGAGCGGCAGTGCTGACAAAGATGGCACTGATATGGAGCAAGGTGGGGGTAGCCGGATAATTGGCTGATCAATCGGCTAATCAAGCATGGTGAAGCAAACTCGCTACCAGCCTGTTTCGATGACGGTGCCAAAAGCCGTGGACGAGGCTGTGAAGGAAGCTGTTAAGGAAGCTGTTAAGGAAACTGTGAAGGAGACAGTTCAGCAGTCGCTGGAGAAACTTGTAGAGAAAGTCATGGAGGCGAAGGCCGGTGGGAAAGTCCGGAGACCGCGGCCAACGCTGTTATTGGGGGTCTTCTGGCCATTCCGGCAATAACGGCAATATCATGGCCCGGTTGTGTGCATACAGGCTTCCGGAAAGGAGCGCAGAGAAAGCACTCGGAAATGGCGCTTACTTAGAGGAACAGCCTGAAAATCCTGGCTGGAAATATAACCCTGAGAAGCGAAGAAGCAGACCAGAGAATCAATTCTTGCAAAGGACGCTTTCCGGCGGGCTTACAGCAAAGCGCACCCGCAATAAACCGTCCATTAAAAAACCACAAGGCGCCGACACCAAGCATCGGGGCCTTGTGGTATTACCCGCTAGGACCTGGCAGCCTATCAGTGATACTTCAGTTCAGTCGCCTTGCCCCAGAACACGTAGTAGGAATAAGCCGTGTAGAGAAGGATCAGCGGCACCACGATGGCGGCACCCACGAAGATAAAGGTCAGTGATTCCGGCGAGCTGGCCGCCTGCCAGATATTCAGCCGCCCGGGCACGATCTCCGGAAAGAAGCTGAAGGCGAGGCCGGAAAAGCACAGCACGAAGATGCCCATGGTCAGGAAGAAGGGAACCCGGCAGTGGCGGTCGTTTTCCTTGGGCAGCCTTTTCAGTAGGCGGTCGTTCACCAGAAAGATGGCCAGGGTCAGGGTGGGAATCAGCAGCACGAACATGATCAACGGATGGGTAAACCAGCGGTCGAAAACCCCCGGGTTCACCAGCGGGTTCACCACGGAGACCGCCACCACCCCGATCAGCGTGGCTTTGCCGGCGCGACGGGCCCAGGGCACCGCGCGCTTCTGCAGCGCCCCTTCGGTTTTCATCACCACCCAGCAGGCGCCGATATAGCCGTAGGCGGCGGTGACGCCGAAAGCGCTCAGCAGAGAGAACATCTGTGCCTGCCAGCCGCTCGCAAATCCCATCACGTACTGGCCGAGCATATAACCCTGCGACAGGGCGGTCAGCAGCGAGCCACTCTTGAATACCCGGTCCCAGGCCAGCTTGTGATCCACCGCCGCTTTAGCGCGGAAGTCGAAGGCCACACCGCGCATGATCAGTCCAATCAGCATGATGGCCACGGGAATATAAAGATTGAACATCATCAGGCTGAGGGCGCTGGGGAAAGCGATCAGCGGGATACCGATAGCCAGTACCAGCCAGGTTTCATTGGCATCCCAAAAGGGACCGATGGAGGCGATCATGGTGTCGCGCTGCGGTTCGTCTTGCTCCTGCATGGGCAGCAGAATGCCCACGCCGAGGTCGTAGCCATCCAGCACGGCGTAGACGAGTACCGCAAGGCCCATGATGCCGATAAAGATTACCGGCAGCCACTCATTGAAGGTCATGGTTGCAATGCTCATGCCTGTCCCTCCTCGGTTTTGCCGGGCAGATTGGTAATGGTGCCTTGCCTTTGCGGTGACGAGGTTTCGAATTCCTCCACCGCCACGGCCTTGAGGGCCATCACGCGCAGGGTGTGGATATAGGCCACCATCAGGATCACGTAGACGATCAGATACAGCGCCAGCGAGAAGCCCACGTTGGCGGGGGCCAGCGGGGTCACCGCATCGGCGGTGGTCAGCACCCCGGTGACCAGCCAGGGCTGGCGGCCGATCTCGGTGACATACCAGCCGGCGAGGGTGGCAACCCAGCCGGAAAAGGTCATCGCCACCATGGTCCTCAGCATCCACACCGGCAGTTCGCCGCGCCGGCGCAGGTAGTAGCAGCCGCTCCAGGCCACGGCGATCATCAACAGGCCCATGGCCACCATCACCCGGAAGCCAAAGAATACCGGGCCCACCGGTGGATGATCGCCTTCGAAATCGTCGAGCCCGACGATCTCGCCGTCCACGCTGTGGGTCAGGATCAGGCTCGCCAGATAGGGCACGCTCACTTCAAAGTGGTTGGTGCGCTCCTCCTCATCGGGAATGGCAAAGAGGATCAGCGGCACTTCGCGCCCGGTCTCCCAGATGGCTTCCATGGCCGCGACTTTCTGCGGCTGGTGCTTGAGGGTATTGAGGCCGTGCAGGTCGCCCACAAAAGCCTGGATGGGCGCCAGCAGCGCGGCGATCACCAGTCCGGTCTTCAAGGCCAGTCTCGGCGCCTGTTTGTGATCGCCTTTAAGAATGCGGTAGGCGGACAGTCCGGCGACAAAGAAGCTCGCGGTGAGGCCGGAGGCGATCAGCATATGGGTGAGGCGATAGGGGAAGGAGGGATTGAAAATCACTTCCAGCCAGCTGGTGACATGGGCGACGCCATCGCGCATTTCAAAGCCGGTGGGCGTTTGCATCCAGGAATCCAGTGACAGTATCCAGAAAGCCGACAGGGTCGTGCCCACCGCCACCACAAAAGCCGAGAAGGTGTGCACCTTGCTGGAGACCCGGTTGATGCCGAACAGCATAATGCCGAGGAAGGTGGCCTCAAGGAAAAACGCAGTGAGTACTTCGTAACCCAGCAGCGGGCCGGCGATATTGCCCACTGTTTCCATAAAGCCCGGCCAGTTGGTGCCGAACTGGAACGACATGGTGATGCCGCTCACAACCCCGAGGGCAAAATTGAGCGCAAACACCTTGACCCAGAAGCGGTAGGCGCGCATCCATACCGGGTTGTCGGTCTGGTCGTGGCGCAGTTTGAAATAGAAAAGAATCCAGCCCAGCGCAATGGTGATGGTGGGAAACAGGATGTGAAAGCTGATATTGGCTGCGAACTGAATTCTCGACAGCATTAGGGTGTCCAGCATGGCGACCTCTTGCTCTGGCGTGTGGCTCTCCGTGGTGGGCTGGGATTGAACGCTCCAGTCCTTAGCGGCTGGTCTTGTTGGTGGCACCTCCCTTGACCTTTTCGCGGAGCTCAAGCAGTCGGGTAATGCCCGAACCCAGTTTCATCAGTTTTAGCAGGTCTCGCTCATCCAGCCGGCTCAACGTGGTGGCAAACTGGTCCAGCAGTTCCAGTAAATCGTAGACTTCGCGCATTTTTTCCTGGGCCTGGGCTTCGCGCTCGTTGTCGGGATCGTTCAGCAACTGCTGGCGGAGCAGGGACAGGGTCGGCTCCAGTTCACGCTTGCGGCGCTCCTCGAACACGGTGCGGGCCATCTGCCAGATGGAGCCGGCGGCGGTGAAGTAATCCTTGCGATCCCCCGGTTTGTGGCGCAGCTCCACCAGGCGCCATGCCTGAAGTTCTTTCAAACCCATGCTCACGTTGCCGCGGCTGATATGCAGCGCCTCGGCCAGCTGATCTGCATTCAATGGCTCAGCGTGCACGGTGAGCAGGGCAAGCATCTGCCCCACAGTGCGGTTAAAGCCCCAGCGGCTGCCCATCTCGCCAAAGTGCAAGACAAAGGCCTTGGTCTGGCCGGTTAGTAATTCCATAATATTTTTGAGTTTTCAGAAATTTTTGAAAATTCTAAACATATCTTGCGCCATATGCATCCTGTCAATACTGACAGGGGCAGGCTGGGCCTGCGGATACCGCCGTGGGCGGGGCCAGTCAGGCTAATGAGTGCGGTGGCAAAGGCAGGGTGAAGCCAGGCGCGGCCGCCCGAGCCGGGCGAGGATAGTGGGTGATGGTATGCATAAATTAGGGCAGGGATGAGTTGGGGGGCTTGTGAGTTGGGGGCTGCTCGTGAGTTGGGTGAAGGCTTGTTGAGGTGGGGGTGAGAGTGCCACTTCCCGCCCTGCAGCTCAGGCCTCAATATCGGCTATTGCAGCTTTCTCATAAGTGTCGGCCTCGATCGGCGGGGAAGGGCCGGGCTCAGGGTTCTTCCCGCAACGCCGCCAGCGCCCGGTGGGGCCAGTCCTCCGGCACAATAAAGCCCCGGCTTACCTCCCGGTTCTGAAAGCGGGCGGCTACGCACCAGGGGTGGGGATTTGTCTGACGCAAAAAATCCGCGATCAGCCTGTCAGCGTCGACCCCGCCCGTCACCCCATAGCCATCGTCGGCAAGCCAGGCGGTTTTCGGCAGCCTGACCCAGCGCCACTGCTGCAACGTCTGCGGTGTTGCTCTCTCGTTATCGCGCTTGCTGTCGCCATCGCTGTGGCCATTACCGTCGGCAAATGGGCTCCGGCTGTGGGTTTGCAAGCGGTCTTTATCGCGCTTTTGAGCGTGATTTTGCGAGTCTTCTTGTGCGTTTTTTTGTGAGTCGTCTTGTGAGTCGTCTCTTGAGGGGGTTTGCCAGTGGCGCAGAAAAGTCGCGGGCGTCGCCCACCAGTAGTGACTGACCGCCGGATTGATTCCCGCGGGGAGCGGCTGTGTCTCGCCGAGGGGGCGGAACAGGCGCCCGGGCATCAGGGCCCACTGCCGGGACAGTTGCCATCCGTGCCGGGCCAGCTCGGCGCTGGCGGCGGGGCCGAGGGCGATGGGCAGTTGGTGGTCGCGCATACGCGCCAGCTTTATATCCAGGCGGTCCCGCAGCCCCGGGCCGACCCACTGCTGCTCGCCCATCTGCAGATAAAACTTTACGGCTATCTCCCAGTGTTCGGTGCGCCCGCTAGGCCGGTGGCGCACCACAAAGTCCAGCTCCCCCAGAGTGCGTCCCGGCACGCGCAGGGGCAGGTTGCGCGCCAGTAGCTGGTAATCGGGATGCTGTTCGAACGCAAAGGCCCACAGGTTTTCGAAATAAACCCCCAGCCGGGGAGATGGGTGCTGTGCCAGAAAGGTTTGCAGGGCGCTGTGTAGATGCCCACGGGTTTCTTGCCGGGCGAAAAATTCCTCCAGCGCCGCCTGCCGCCCTGCGCTCAGCAGGGGCAGGGCGCAATCCCGCACGATAGGCGCCGCGCTCACCGCCCACAGTAGGTTGGCCCAGTGGTCCGCTTCGATGGCGGCGGAGTAATCAGTCATTACATGGCATCGCTGGATTGCATCACAAGATGGCGCCGCTCAATTGCACAGATACATTGCGCGACTCATTCATGATGCCGCCAAATGCTTGCCCGGTAAATCGCGGCGGCCGTGGCTGCGGACTTAAAAAGCCGGTGCCGCCTGCGGGCCTGTGCTAGGGTTTTCCAGTGCGTTGGCAAACGCAGGCAAAATAACTGCCAGCAATATATCTACAAAGAAAATAACAACGAAAATTATTGAGAGGAAATGCCCGTGGAATCAGGCCCTTTGATCTCGGTCGGTCTGCCGATCGCCCTGTTTATCATTATGATCGGTATCGGCATGACGCTGACCGCGCGGGAATTTCATCAGGTGACGGTAAAGCCGGCCGGCCTGATTATCGGCACCATCGCACAGATACTGGTCATGCCCGCGATCGCGTTTGCCCTCTGCTGGCTGCTGGCACTGCCGCCCGAGATCGCCGTCGGCCTGGTGATTATCGCCGCCTGCCCCGGTGGCACCACCTCCAACCTTTTTACTTTGTTGGCGCGGGGTAACGTGGCGCTGTCGATTGTATTGACGGTGTCCGCCAGCCTGATCACCGTGATGACCCTGCCGGTTTTCACCAATTACGCGCTGCAGTTTTTTATCGGCGCCGAACGTGAAATCGTGCTGCCATTCGGCAGAACCATCGCCATGCTCTCGACCATTGTGCTGCTGCCGGTGGTGATCGGCATGGTCATCAAGGCCCTGTGGCCGCATATGGCCAGCCGCGCAGAGGGCGCGGTGAGTGTGTTCGGCGGGCTGGTGCTGGCGGTGCTGGTGGTTGCGCTGGTCTATGGTATCCGTGACCGTTTCCCGGCGCTGATGGCGCAGGCCGGCCCCTCTGCTCTGTTGCTGAATTTACTGGGTGTCGGGCTGGGCTTGCTGTGCAGTCGTGCCTGTGGCTTGTCGCGCCCGCAGGCGCTGGCGGTGGCTACGGAGCTGGGCATCAAAAATGGCACTCTGGGCCTGATGGTGACGCTCTCGCTGCTGCATTCCAGCGAGATGTCGGTGCCCTCGGCCATCTACGGCATACTCATGTGCCCCATTGGCTTTCTGCTCGCCGCCTATGGCCGCCGCGTGATTCCCTCGGTGCAAAAGCCCGCGGGCGCCGCCGGCGGGTTATCCGAAGCCGGCTGATGCCGGCGCAGCGGCAGCGGCTATTTCTCCGCTAACAGTTTTCGCAGTCGGTTTTCGCAGTCTGCTTTCGGGATCGGCGTGGGAAAGCGGCTTTGCGTGCGTGGCCTCAGTCCAGCGTCTCAATATAAGCCTGCAGGCGCGCCGGGTCGGGAACGGTCACCCGGCCATAGGCAAATTCCACCAGCCCCTGCGCCTCGATATTTTTCAGCACCCGGTGTACCCCCTGCCGGGTCATGCCCATCATATTGGCGATCAGTTCGCGGGTCAGGCGAAAGCTTGCCGCGCCCTTGTCCTCACTGGCGTTGTGCATCTGCGCAAGATACAGCAGCCGCCGCCCGATTCGCGCTTCGGTCCCCCGCAATACATCGTCCTGCAGGATCGACATCACCGACCACAGCCGGCGGCTGACCAGATCCAGCGCCACCGGGTAGCCCTGCGGGTAGCGCTGCAACAGCGAGCGCAGCGCGGTGCCGGGAAGGTCGAGCACGGTGCAGTCGTCATGGGCGGTGGCGCCGAACACCCGCGGAGCGCCCGGGGAAAATACCGTATCGCCAAACCAGGTGCCGGTATCCAGGATCGCCAGGGTCGCCTCGCGTCCCCTTGCATTGCTGGAGCAGATACGCACCCGCCCCTCGGCAACGATGGAAAGCTGGCTCTGCATGGAGCCTGGCAGGTAGATGACCTCATCGCCCTTGTAGTGCTGGCCGCGCGCCAATGGCGCAAGCTCGTGCAGGGCCTCTTCGGGCAGCCCGGCAAGCAGGGGGCAGGAGCGGAGTATCGGCAGGGGTTCGATCATCTGCCAAGTGTAAAGGAGTTGACAGTCTGATTGACCAGCCTGTTTTTACAATGCGCCGATAACACGAAAAAACCGTCACAGCGAGAGGGAAAGGCCATGCAGGCGACAGCGGATAAAAAAGCTACGCAGGATAAACAGGCTGCAGGGGATAAGCAGAATACGCCGGGCAAGCCGAATACATTGGCCGATCCCGGCCTCAAAGATCGCGTCAGTGAAGCGGAGTGGCAGTTGCGTGTGGATCTGGCGGCCGCCTATCGCCTGGTTGCCCACTACGGTTGGGACGATCTGATTTTTACCCACCTGTCTGTGCGTATCCCCGGGCCGGAGCATCACTTTCTGATCAACCCCTTCGGCGCGCTGTTCGAGGAAATTACCGCCTCCAGTCTGGTGAAGATCGATCTCAATGGCGAAAAAGTCGATGAGAGTCCTTTTTGGGTAAATCCGGCCGGGTTCACCATCCACAGCGCGATTCATCAGGCCCGCGAGGACGCCCAGTGTGTCATGCATACGCACACCACCGCGGGGGTGGCGGTATCGGCGCAGCGCGAGGGACTGCTGCCTCTGTCGCAGCAGTCGCTGTTTCCCCTGGCGGGACTCGCCTATCACGATTACGAAGGTATCGCCGTGCGCGACGACGAGAAAGCGCGTCTGGTGCGGGATCTGGGCGCGGCCAACTTTATGATCCTGCGCAATCACGGCCTGCTCACCTGCGCGCCGACCATCCCCGACGCCTTCCTCGCCATGTTTATCCTGCAGCGCGCCTGTGAGATTCAGGTGGCGGCACTGGCCGGCGGCCAGCCCCTGACGGCAGTGCCGCAGGCGATCGTCGACAAGATTGTCAGCGAGGGCGACAAGGTGACCAGCAGTCAGGGCGGCTTGCTGGCGTGGCCGGGGTTGCTGCGCAAACTGGACCGCATCGATCCCTGCTACCGGGACTGACCTGCCGAGACGCTGCGCTGCAGTCGGACTGATGGAGGCGGACTGATGAAGCGAACCGAGGGAGCCGGACTGATGGTAACGGGGTGGCGGAAACGCTGTGCAGAGTTTGTTTTGATGGAACAGCAGAGGTAGAAGGGGGCGCTTATCCCGGTGACTCAGGCCAGGGGCGCCGGCGAGCTTTGAGGGGCGGTCGCCGATGCCTGTATTGACCCGCGCCCGCTTCTGTCCATCTTGCCCCTCTCGATCTTGTCACAGTTGAACCTGTCCACTCGCCAATCACGCCCATCTCGTCCTTTCTTGGCCGTCTTACCTGGCCGCTCTTAGTGTTTTCCCCCCTTATTATTCTTGCGTTTATGCGGCTTACTATGCAGCTTACTTTGCAGCTTTCTGATCGATAGCAGCCTCTCGCTGTGCCTGTA
This sequence comes from Microbulbifer aestuariivivens, assembly GCF_039545115.1. NCBI lineage: Bacteria > Pseudomonadati > Pseudomonadota > Gammaproteobacteria > Cellvibrionales > Microbulbiferaceae > Microbulbifer > Microbulbifer aestuariivivens. The sequence goes on from NZ_BAABRT010000009.1 coordinate 141,775, forward strand.
GCGGGTCCAGCACTTCTGGCGAGCCTGTTGCGGTGCCACAGCCTCTGATCCCGTCCAGTGTCAGTCTGGCCAGTAAGCGCTCGCAGCCGGGGCTTACGCAAGGCGTAAAAGTAGTTAAAAGGGGCGAGGAGAGACCGCAACCATGGCCACAGCACCGAGCACGACATGAGCGCAGCATCACCCAGCGCATGGCCCCTGCCGCCGGGCCTGCTGGTGTCTGGATTGGGTGAACTGGTCACATCGTCGGGAAGCCCCATACAGCGTGCTTTCTTGCGGGGTTTTGGTATGCTTGCGCCCTTTTAATTCGGGGCGGTCGGCAAAGCCTGTGCGGACACAGCAGCGGGGCAGCCCCTCGGCGGCGGATTTCCGCTGGTGGTCCCGGGGATCAGCGCCTTTGTTAAGGCGCTGATGGGGCGCTAATGGCGCTGTCGCAGACCGGCTTCGCGCCATTGCCAGCCAGTGGATGATGCTGTCCCTGGCGCTTGCCATCCCCTGAAAATGCTGGTGGCGATACCCGCTGATCTGGCGCTCGTGCAACACTGGAGTTAACCCTAAGTGAAACAGATTCCCTTCGAACTCGTGACCATCGTAATGGGATCACAGTCTGACTGGCCGACCATGCAAAAGGCCGTAAAGCCGCTCACCGAGCTGCAGGTTCCGTTTGCAACGGCCGTGGTATCTGCCCACCGCACCCCGCAGCGGCTGGTGGAGTTTGCCACCACCGCCCACGAGAAGGGGACCAAGGTGATTATCGCCGGTGCCGGCGGCTCCGCTCACCTGCCTGGCATGATCGCCGCCATGACGCCGCTGCCGGTGATTGGTGTGCCGGTGGCCAGCAAATTCATGACCGGTATGGACAGCCTGCTGTCCATCGTCCAAATGCCCAAGGGCGTGGCCGTCGCCACCCAGGCGGTGGGCGCATCCGGCGCATTCAACGCCGGCCTGATGGCCGCGCAGATGCTGTCACTGACCGATGAGGCATTGCAGCAGCGCCTCATCGAGTGGCGCGAGCGCCAGAGCGAGCAGGTTCCCTTTGAGGTCGAGTGAAGGCCAGTCGAGTAACGAGCGAGGTACACAGGAATGGCAGTCAGGCGCGTTGGCATAGTGGGTTGCGGCCAGTTGGCACAAATGATGGCCCAGGAGGGGCGCCCCCTGGGCGTCGCGTTCAGTTTCCTCGCCGAGGGTGACGAGAACACCGGTTGCGTGGACGGACTCGGCACCGTGGTGCACGCCCGCGAAGGCGCCGATGTGGAGACGCTGTACCGCGCCATGGGCAGCCCCGAGGTGATCACCGCCGAGCGCGAGCAGGTGTCCGTCGAGCTGCTGCGGGCACTGGAGCAGTTCTGCCCAGTCTACCCGCGCCCCGATGCGTTCGAGAAAACCCAGCACCGCCTGCGCGAAAAAACCGCCATTACCGCTGCCGGCCTGCCGGTTGCCCCCTTCCTCCCCGCCAACAGCTATGACGAAATCTGTGCGGCGGTCGCCAAACTGGGTTACCCCGCCTTTATCAAAAGCTGCGAAAACGGCTACGACGGCAAGAACCAGTGGCGCGTCGACAGCGATGAAGCGCTGGCCGCGATCCGCGACGAAGTCATCGCCCAGGGTGAACAGGAATATGTGGTCGAAAAGGGCATCCACTTTTCCCGCGAAGTATCCCTGATCGGCGTGCGCAGCGCCGACGGCGAAGTACTCACCTATCCGCTGGCCGAGAACGATCACTACAAGGGCACCCTGCTGGTCTCCAAGGCCCCGGCCCCCGATGTGGACGACAAGCTGCAACAGGCCGCGCAGGATTACCTGGCGACCCTGCTGAACGAGTGGGACTACGTGGGGGTGCTGGCCATGGAGTGCTTCGTCAGCGACGACGGCCTGCTCATCAATGAGCTGGCACCACGGGTTCACAACAGTGGCCACTGGACGCTCGCCGGCGCCAAAACCAGCCAGTTTGAAAACCATATCCGCGCGATACTCGGCATGCCGCTGGGCGACACCGACGCCGAGCGCCCCGCCGTAATGATCAACATGCTGGGCGTGGACAAGAAGCCCACTCTTCCCAATGAGGGCGTCTGGCTGTACGGCAAGAGCCTGCGCCCGGGCCGCAAGATGGGCCACGTCATTCTGGTGGACGACACCCAGGAGGCCCTCTCCACCCGGATCGAGGCGATGCTGGAAGAACTGTACGGGGAAACCAAGCGCCCCGCCTGATACCTCTCGTCTTGGCCTCGCCACCACCTAAGCTGCTCTCGCGCACTGCCCCTGAGTGATTTGCTCCGGGGCAATGCCGGTGGGCAGCCCCCGCTGCCGGTCTCGCGTTTGTCCCCAAGTTTCCTTCCAGCCAGTTTTCCTTAATTTTTCTTTCCGCTGAGGTTCCTGCAAGGCTGACGGATAGGTGGCAAAGGACTGGGGGCGCAAGGCTGCCAGTCCAAAACCCAGAATTGCACAGCCGAGCCTCGAAAGCTGAGTGGTAAAAGACTAAGGATTAAAAGCTAAGTATTAAAAAATAAGCGTTAAAAATAAGGCTTAAAAGGTTCGGGATTCAATGGCTGCGGATTAAAGACCACGGATTAAAGGACAAAGGTAAAAGACGAGGATGCGTCCCCCAGTGCAAACAGCTCCGCGTCTGCAACGCTGACAAAGCGCAGCGCCTCGCCACTGTCCGGGTGAGCAAAGCTCAGCGCCGCCGCGTGCAGCAGCAGGCGGGGCGCCGCCGCAAGGGCCGGGGCATGAGCATAGAAAGGGTCGCCCAGAATCGGGTGGCCGATGGCCTGCAGGTGAACCCGCAACTGATGCGAGCGTCCGGTCACCGGCATCAGTTTGACCAGGCTGCAATTCTCCCCGGTCGCCACTCTCTGCCAGCGGGTCAGTGAAGGCTTGCCCACCTCGAAATCCACTTTCTGCCGAGGCCGGTTGGGCCAGTCGCAGATCAGCGGCAGGTCGATCTCCCCCTCGGCATCCGCCAGTTCGCCCCACACCTTTGCGTAATACACCTTGCTGACTTTTCTGTCCTGAAACAGCCGGCTCAGTTGCCGGTGCGCAACGGCGTTGCGGGCCATGACCACAAGCCCAGAAGTATCCATATCCAGCCGGTGCACCGTCATCGCTCCGGGGAAGCGCGCCTCAGCGCGGCTCGCAAGGCTGTCCCGGTGCAAGGGATCGCGGCCCGGGACCGATAACAGGCCGGAGGGCTTGTCCAGCACCAGCAGTGAAGTGTCTTGGTAAATGATTTCCAGATAGGGATCAGTAGGAGGGTGATAATCGCGCACAGTGGCAGACCATGGTTGGGGGCGGGTTATTACATGATGAATGGCTCAGGGGGCAGAGTCGGGCCAATATCTGGGCTTAGTATAAAGGTGAGCTTCACCTTCAAGAATAACCATCGCAAGATTCAGATTCACATTAGCGCGGGTATTACCGATCCGAGTGTGTGGGAGGGAGGCTAGGAGGGTGGCCAGGAGGGTGAGCGGGCTGTAAAAAGGTCATGTGAATGCGGAAGATATGATGGCTGTTATTTTAAGAGCGTCGGGGATGGTGCATATGAATCCATAACTTGCCGTGAGAACCAGGAAATCAGGGGGGTAATGTCCGTTATCGCAGCTTTCTCATGGGGAATAAGCTGCGGATCATGGTATCTTGCTTGCTGTTTAAAAATAGATTGGGATTAATATTTCCCGCGAGGGGAGATCGGTGGGTGGAAGGCGTGTATTTATAATTCCGCGAATTTGATGTGGTCAGAGATTTTAGCCGAAAAAATGAATGTTGGTGGAATGGGCCGAAATAGAGGCGTGAAAGCGAGGGGATCGTTAAGTGTAAATTCGCGTCATAATTCTACTCTGACCCCAATATTTATGAGTTTGGGGGGGGCAGCGGGCATCGATAATCCAGGGAAGTACCAAATATTGCTTTCTGATCCCAGAATAGACGAAGATAAGATCTATGTTCCATTCGTGCGGAATAATGACGGTGGTGACTTGGAGTATTTTCGCAGCTAGACAAACCAGAAAGGTGGATAGAGCTCAAGTCTTACGCCGCCCAGGCGACGGATCGGAGCGCGAAGCGCTATAAGTTTGAAGAGGAGCGGCGCCGTGGAGCGTTTACCCGTTGGGAATTCTTGGGTTCCAATAAGGGTTCCACGATGCACAAGCAGTTCAATATCGACCGCGCTGCCGCACATTTAGGAGTCGCGTGGCTGACAAAGGCGGAAGCAGGTCGAAATGGTAATGCAATGCTACAGCAGGTTTCACCGAATTTTGAGTGGCGCTTCCAGAACTTCAAGGCGACCAACAAAAAAAATGGTTCCGTGGCTAAAAGCCCTTTTATGGGGGCAGTGGATAAAAAAAATAGCATCCGCTGGTTGTTTTCCCAGCTGCCGGCTAAAAGGGGTGGCGCCGAGGAGTCCGCGGTTATTGCGGGCAGTTTTGGAGGCAGTGAAGTCGTGGCAAGCAGGGCTGACCTATTCTCTGCCGGGGATATTCTTAAAAAATTGATAGCGCTAGGTTTTGATGGGGCAAGCGAAAATATAGTGGAAGAGGTGGTGGATGATGAATGGTAAGGGTAAGGATAAGCAATATAACCTGAGCTTTACTAAAGACCCGGCTTGGATAAAAGAGAGGGAAAATATCTGGCGGCAGATCGAAAGTCAGGTGGCGGAGGGTCTTAGCCGGAAGGTTTACAACCGCTGGAAAACATTTTTCTTTACGGGGGAACTGATTGGGAAGGGGCGGCTTAATCAAGGCGATCTCTTGGAGTTTTATCCAAAGTTTGATCTGGAGGGGATACGGGAATTTTTGGCCGATCCTCCGTTCCAACCGCTTACGCAGCGGGATTATGAAAGTATTTTGTTTCTGTTTGCGATCCGCATCCATGATGCACCTGGCGTTACCCTCGAACAGGCTTTGTTGCTGTTCAAATTCGTCTTCGGGAATTCCTACGACTCTGAGCGTTGTTTCCCCTTTGATATAGCCGGTGAAAGTGAGTGTAGAAAGATAACGTTACATGCAAATTATCAGTTTGAATGTGGCACTACCGTATTCCTGGATATCCAGTACCCAAAAAAAATGTGTTGCACTGGTTCAAGCTGTTGGACTACTGGTTTTCATTGATTCCGTTTGTCGATGAGAGATTTTTTCAGTTCGAAGGTGTGGATCTTGAAGAAGCTCGGTACGAGATCGTGGATGGTGGTGTTAGGTTGACTAAGATTCAGTCTCGGCTGCGTCAGTTAATGCAATGGACATTCAATCCTCATCCGGCGGTGGCCGATCATCCTTATAAAGAAGTTATCCTTGAATACCTGGCCGGATTCGCTGATCGTATGGATTCGCTTCCAGAATATCCGGGCGAGTTAAAACAGCTGTGGGAGTCGGTGAAGAGTGAGTATGCCCGATGAGTGAGGTTGTAGATGTAACGTTTCGCGCGCGAGAGCAGGATATAGACTACTGGGAAAAGATCCTGAGAGGCCTGGAAGATGGTGAGGCTGGCGCGCTTTTTCAAGAAAAAATAGCAAGGTTTGGCGATGCTGTCGATGAATACTTGGAAGAGCTCATTGATGAGGAGGAGGGTTATGGACCAGATGCCTTCAATCTATCCGCTTGGCGTCGCGACGGAGATCTATTCACGCTGGAGTTTGATTTTCCAGATATTGACTTCGCCGACGATTTAAGAAAGCTTTTCAGTCTGTGCCCTGTCAGTGAGTTAAAAGTAATTGCTGACTGGGAATAATTGGGGGCAGAGTAACATCCTGTCATCTTAAAGCTTTTCTGTATGCATGATGCTAATAAGCTGGCTCTGGCTCCTCGCGCTTATATCTTTGAGGGTGGAGTTTATCCCGCCGGTCATTCGTCATCAGGACAACCTTGGTGCTTTGAGTATCGAGAAAGTGATTGGATGGCAGGGGCTGTGGTTTCAAGCATAAAAGATGCAACTGAGAGGCATGTAAAGGGTGTCGCTCAACCTGGGGATCTCGACAGACGGAGTGAGTGCCAATGAGAAGATTAAAACAGTTTTTTACGGCAGTCTTGTTGCTTGTATTTAGCGCTATAGTTTCATCTCAAGAGCTGAATGTTGAGGTTGGAATTTATGCGAATTCTGAATCGATAACGGAAAGCCAGAAGTTCCTGTTGTGGGATCTTGAGCGTTTGGCATCCGAGCTTTCGGTGAGCCGGCTTAAAGATATACATTCTCTTGTAAAAATCAATGGTGAGCGAAAATTTGGTGTCTTGAATTATTCATCGGATGTTGGGGTTGTTGATTTGGATCGCGGAGTGGTCAGTGGGCCATGGCCTATCTCGCCCTATAAAGAACACTTATTTCTGTCGGGAGAGTACCTGGCTGCCGCTGAAAAAATCGCGGCAGTCCATGGCAGGAAATTTTCAGTTAGTGATGATCCTCTTTCTGTCGCTGTAGAAAGAGAGTTTGATTACTACTTCGATCAGTCGCTTAGGCCGAAGGGGGGGGGCGGTTGTTTGAGTCTTGCCCCGCTTCGCTATGGCGATATTGATGGCGACTCTTCAAGTGAATTAGTGTTATTTTTTAGAAAAGGATTAATATTATTTTCTCTTGAAGATAAGAGGGTCATGTTTAGTGCTCATTATTTGATGGGTGATGAAATCCCGGCTGGCGAAGTTGAGCGTTATTTTCCGGGTCAGCCAAAGGCTGGCGAGCCAATTTTTTTGTCTCGAAGTGGGGCTAGTGTTCTAGTTATGGAGAAAATTCCCGCATGGCGACCCCTTAGCAAGATTTACTTCGGTGATTTTGATGAAGATGGAAAGCGTGACATCATTCTATGGCGAAAGCTGTTTGAGTCTAATAAGCATGGCGATAACTCTGGTGGGTTTAAGGGGTTAGGAGAGGTATTTGTGCATTATTCGTTGAGAGATGGGATGTATTCTAAAGAGAGTACTGATCGAGCTGTCGTTCAAGAATGGTTGAGTTCGAACAATCTAACTTGGAAGAAGGGTTTTCCAACTAAAAGCGAGTGCATTGGATCGGTGGGGGATCTGATACCGGAAATGCATGATCCGTTACTAAACGATCCCGAGGTTTTACAATAATAATTGGGGTCAGAAAATAATTGGGGTCAGAGTAACATTTTGTCACCTTTATCCTCCTTGGATTGCACACAAATATCCTGCGTAACTGTGATTAATGCCTAAAGTAAGCTGAAGGAAGCAGGCGGTTGGGTGTGGTTTGGCTGTGTCGTCGGTAATATATAGACATGCCGATGGAAAATAATTGGGGTCAGAGTAACATTTTGTCACCTTTATCCTCCTTGGATTGCACACAAATATCCTGCGTAACTGTGATTAATGCCTAAAGTAAGCTGAAGGAAGCAGGCGGTTGGGTGTGGTTTG